>JAQVVF010000025.1 GCA_028699085.1 Patescibacteria group bacterium
CTACAAGAATTTGTTAATTACTACAATTGTCAACGACCTCATAGTGGCATTAATGATCTTACTCCTTTACAAAGAATCGCTAATTATTTTTCCCAAAAAAGTGTAAACAACGCTTGACTTTCTTACACTGATACTTGACACAGGAAACTTTTATTAATATAATATATCCGCAGTTTGATTGGATAATGATTAGTCCAAAAAAAAGGAGGGGCAAAAAATGAGATATTCGCGATGCGGAAAGCACAATAAGCTTTATCCAGATTATTTGGCGATGTGTGAAGATTGTTCTGATGAATTGAGTGAGCAGAGAAGGCGTGATGAAATTGAATATCAAAAACAACACTCTGATTATGAAGATACTGAAAACGATTCTAGTCATACAGAAGAGTACACTTCATACGAGGATACTTATGGCAAACTAGAAAAGATATTATCATAAAAAAAGATCTTTAGTTCTATAAGAGGCATTCTATGCTTCTTTTTTTATAAATAATTGGCAATAAATTCATGAAGTCTTTGCATGGCAATTCCATCTGTTGCCCAAACGGCACTTCCTCCATGATCAGCGCCAGCATATTCATAAAAAGTGTAATTTGATTTGCCAGTCATGGCAGTATTTAGTTCAACGCTTTGAGAATATGGAACTGTAGTGTCAGCTGTACCATGGTTATTTTGTAATGGGGAAGTAAGGCGAGAAACAAAATTAACTGGTGAAGCAATGCGGACATTATGGTCAGAGTCTGCCAAGCCATAAAAATCGGCATAAAGAAGACAAGCGCCTGGATAGATATTTTCATTAAGATAATCACAGAATGTTGTAATGTTAGTATAAGGATACCAGGTAACAACAGCTTTCATTTCAGTTGTTCTTTCGGCTGCTGATAAAGTAACATTGCCACCTCTGCTTTCTCCGAACATTGCGATTTTGTTTGAATCAATATAGCTCTTGCTTTTTAAATATTCTATTGCAGCTAAAGTATCATTGACGTCGCCTAGGCTTAAGCTTAAGTTTCCTCCAGAGAGCGTGTCGCCTCGATAAGCTGTTGCTAAAACAGCATAAGTATCGCCTTGGCGTAAAGCATTGATTCTAGCATCGCTTACTGAAGGATCTACTGGAGTAATCCCGCCATGATTAAAAATAATTGCTGGAAATGGGCCAACACCATTGGGTCGATACATTCTTCCGACAACGGTTGAGCCATTGGACTGATAAGTAACATTTTGTAGACTACCAGCTGTTGGATTATCATTGGATGTTGCTTTGGTAGTAGCGATTGCTTGTACTTGATTTGTTTCTAAATTTTCAGCTTCGTCTTCGGCGCGAACTACGAAGTAATATGAAGTAGATTCTTGAAGATTATTGATTTGATAGGAAGTTGCACCTTTAGAAGTGGTGTAAGTTGGTGAACTATAATTTTGTTCTTCTAATTGGTTAGCTTGATAAATCAAATACTTAATCTGGCTGGAATAAGAGACTAAATCAGTTGCATTATCCCAAGATAATGTAATAGAAGATGTGCTTGTTGAAGTGGCTTGCATTGTGCCAGAAAATGTTGGAGCAGTATTATCAGCTAAAATTCTTAGTGATTGAGTAATGCTCCTTAAGTCTTGATTGTATTTTGAAAGATCAGCTTGTCTGCAGATTATTACATATTGTAAATAAACTTTTTTATTGGTGATGTAATAGGCGAATAATCCGCCTTTGTCTAAATTATAATTAAGTTTAATTATTTTATAATTTTTATTCTTGATTTTGTATGTTTGAGCTGATTCAAAAATTGGGCTTAAAGAAGAAAATTGATTTTTTATTTTATCTTTATATTGATTTGCAAATTTTGTAACTTTTTGTTTTTTTAAATATTTTCGACCCTTGTAGCCTAAAGATGTTTTTTTAATTCTTATTTTTACTGTCTTGGGTTCAGATTTTAATGTTAATCTTAAATAGTTCTTGGTATTTTTTTTTGTCCAAAGCTTGGCATCGTATTTTATTTTGACTTGTTTTCTTGTAAATCTGTGGTATTTAGATTTGGCAAATGAGAAATTTGGTAGAACAAGCAACGCGATTATTATTAATAATAAACTTTTTGTTTTTGTCATAATGTTTAACTTAAAAATCTGCTTAAATTATAACATTATATAGATATTTTAAAAATTGTTTTTTTAGTTATTTATAAAAGCGAGGGATACTCGCTTTTATTTTTATTACTTTTTGTTGTATTTGTCGATTGCAATTTTTAATATTTCGATTGCTTTTTTTAGTTCTTTTGAATTTAAGACATAAGCAATGCGAACTTCTTGTAATCCTCTATTGGGTGTGGCGTAGAAGTCTTTGGCAGGAGCGAGCATGACAGTTTGTTTTTTGTAGTTAAAACAATCTAAAAGCCAAGCGCAAAATTTTTCTGTGTCGTTAACAGGTAATTTAACAATAATATAAAAAGCGCCTTCTGGTTTTAAGCAGACTGTGCCTTTGATTTTTTTTAAGCCTTCAAAAATAACATCTCGTCTTTTTTTATATTCTTGGCAGATTTTTTGAGTATATTTTTTGGCAGTTTTGAAAATTGGAATCAAGGCATATTGTTCGATTGATGGAGAAGAGAGGCGAGCTTGAGCGAATTTTGTAGCTGTTGCAATTATTTCTTGATTTTTGGAAATCAACGCGCCGATTCTAGCGCCACAAACATTGAATTTTTTGGAAGCGTTTTCAATTAAAATTAGCTGCTGTCTTATTCTTGTAAAAGACATCATGCTGATAAATTTGTTTTTTTTGTCGAGAACAAATTCGTTGTACACTTCATCAGAAATAATAAACAGATTGTGTTTTAAAGCTAAATCGGTTATTGCTTGCAGTTCTTTCTTTTTATAAACTGTGCCAGTTGGATTGCTTGGATTGTTAATTAAAATTGCCTTTGTTTTGGATGTAATCTTTTTGGCAATCTCTTCAATCTTTGGTAGATGAAAATTATCTTCAATTTTTAAGGTAACTGGAACTAGTTTGACTCCAGTTTGGATAGCGTAAGATTTGTAATTAGTATAAAAAGGCTCAAAAACAATAACTTCATCATTCGGATCACAAGTTGCTAGAAGCGCAAAAACGATTGCTTCACTGCCGCCAGTAGTAATAATCAAATCTTTATCTGTGACTGGCAATTTATCTGTTGCAAAATATTTTGCCCAAGTAGAAATTAATTCAGGAATACCAGGAGAAGGTTCATAAACTAAATCTTTGGAATAATTTTGACAGCGTTTTTTAATGCAAATAGGAGTTTTTAGATCTGGCTGGCCAATGTTTAGTTTGTAAATTTTTACGCCTCGTTTTGTTGCTTCTTCGGCTTTTGGAAAAAGTTTTCTGATTGGTGATGCTGGCGTGTTAAACGCGCGATTGGAAATTTTCATGATAAATTGGAGATTAATTAATTTTTAATAATTCTTTTCTAATCTTTTGTGGGTATTTTTCGATAGCGTATCTTAGAGCAGTTCTTGGTATTTTTGATTTATTTTTTTCGACGAAATCTTTGACTTCTTCTGGAAATTTTTGGCTTGCAACTTTTAACATCCAGCCATAACCTTTTTGAACGAGATCGTCTTTGTCTTGAAGTAATATTGTAGCGGTTTTAAAAATATTTGGCAAAAATTTTTTTTCATAACGGATTGGATAAATTAGACTGACTGCAGAAGCACGTCGTTCCCAACGGTTTTTTGATTTTGTTAATTTAAATATTTTTGTTTGGAGCTTTGGGAATTTGAATATCATATAGCCGAGAGAATGAGTGCATAAATTGTAAGAAAGTCAAGCGTTGTTTACACTTTTTTGGGAAAAATAATTAGCGATTCTTTGTAAAGGAGTAAGATCATTAATGCCACTATGAGGTCGTTGACAATTGTAGTAATTAACAAATTCTTGTAG
>JAQVVF010000026.1 GCA_028699085.1 Patescibacteria group bacterium
CCTGCTTAATTGATGGTTTTACACAATTAGAAGTATCCTTCACCCAATCGCATTTCTGCCTTGTTTTTTCACAAGAATAAGTGTAAGGTTCATCAACCATTCCGTCAACTTTGCATGAATAAGCTCTTTTTCCGCAATCATAATATTCTGTTCTTGGAGATAGATAAGAACCGCAAACGTATCTATAATTTTCAGTTCCGCAAGAAGAATGTCTTCCATACCAATAATAAGAAGTACCTAAGAAAGAAAATAGATAATAATTACATTCTTTATATCTTGTTCCTGTGCAATAAACATTTATTGTGTCATAAACAGTTCGTGAATAACAGCCATAGCATGTGCTGTCTACTTTTCCTGGAACTTGCTTTACACCAGAACAAGTACCCCAATATGTTTCATCAACGCATTCTTGTTTTGTTCCGTATTCTGCGCAATAACTTTCTGAACGATAACAAGTGCCAGAAAAGGAGTAATCAATTAATAATAGAATTATTACAAATGTTAATAGCGATTTTATTCGCATAATTTATGTATTAGATTATCCTATATAAATCTTAGTTTAATGTTGCAGTGACAACAAAAACCTAAATAATGTTTAAAATTATATTGCGTTGCAGCTTCTGGTTTTTGTTTTTCCATCGCTTAAAGTTACTCTTGCAACGTAACTGGTTGCTGTAATTAAATCATAAGTTGAAACGTAACCCATAGTGGTTGCTGCGCCTTCACTAAGTCCATTAAAGCTTGAATTAATATTAGTGTATAATTCTGCTCCAGTTAGGTCTGTTAAGATTAATATTGCTGTTCCGCTGCTTATTGCTCCAATTCCATCATTCATTAAAGTTATATTTATTGTATTGCTTGTTGCGTTGCATGCAACATTTATTAGCGTGAAACTTTTTAAGTCACTTGCTGCGTTTTCATTAACGCTTGATTCAGTATCCGTTTGTATTGTTTCTTGTATACCCATCATCCAAAAATAAGCAGCTGTTGAAGCAACGATTGTGATTAATATTAAGATTATTGTTGAGATTACTGGAGTAATAGTTTTATAAGTCAATAGTATTCATCCCTTCCTCATCATTTTCAGGCATCGGCATTTGATTCATTTTTTCACCAATCGCTTTGCTTAATAAATTCTTAGTATACATTTTTTTCAAATACTGCCCTAATTCTTGATTGCTTTTCATAGTGTCTGAAGTATTTTTTTCAATTTTTTTAAGTTCAAACACGAGATTTTCATTGCTTAATCCTACATTTTCTGCTGAAGATTCTTCGCTCGATTCTTCTAATAAGCTGATAAGCTCTCGGTTTTCTCTGACTAAGTCAGTCATCTTAATTAATAATTCAGTCATTTTTGATTGAAGATTAATATTAATGCTTACTAATTTTACTAACTGCTCATTAAGTTCATTCACGTTTCTTTCTAACTGCGCATTTGATGATGACACTATTTGGTTTTTAAAATAATCTACTTGTGATTTCAAATCTTCTAATTGCTTTGATTGTTTGCTATCAATTGAAGTTTTCTTTTTTTTAGATGATTTTTTATTAACAGGCATAAATAAAGAAGAGTTAATGAGTATTTATATAATTTTTTAATTAATTAACCTTATAATTTTTTAATTGAGTTTCTGGAAATTTAAGTATAATTATTTCTAACGGCTCTTTTTTTTCAGACTCCTCTTTTTTTAACACATCAAATTTTTTCTTTATTTGCGCCATTTCAGAATTAATTATTTTTGACAATTCGCTTAATGAAGTTTTCATTTCTTTTTCAACATTATCTTTTTTTTTAGCATAGATAAAAAACACTTCATTTTTCATGTATGCGCGCACGTCATAATTTTTAAATTTCAAGCTCCAGTGAATATTTTTCATTAAAAAATAAGGCTGCTCTATAAAACCCACTGCCTTAAAGCATGTTTCATATTCTTTTTTGCTGCCCTTATCTGATTTTAATTCAAAGTAAGTTCCTAATTTTGCATCAGTTGTTTCTGATAAATAATCAGTGTCTGTTAATATTTTATTTTTTAATTCATTTGCTAATTGAAGGTAAGTCTTCGGAATTTCTTTACTCATCCCTTTGATTTGCAATTCAGACATAATTATTAATTAGGTTTTAGAAATATAAAAATGTAACTAAAGAAGAAATATTTTTAAAATAAAAAAATTAAATGGGCGCTTTTTACATATCCATTGGAGGCATTCCTGGCGGCATTCCTTGAGGGCCTGAAGGTTTTTCTGGGCCTCTTGCTATGACATCATCTATTCTTAGAATCATCATTGCTGCTTCTGTGGCTCCGCTTATTGCTTGCGTTTTAATTTTTAATGGTTCTATTACATTTAGTTCTTTCATGTCTGTAATTCTGCCTGTGAAAACATTTAAGCCGTAATTTTTGCCGTCTTTATCATCATGTTTTGTTTTAAGATTTGTAAGCACGTCTAGTGAATCAATGCCTGCATTTTCTGCTAATGTTCTTGGTATGATTTCCATTGCTGTAGCATAAGCCCTAATTGCCATTTGTTCCCTGCCTGAAAGTGAATTGCTGTATTTTATTAATTGCTTGCTTAATTCCATTTCTGCGCTTCCGCCTCCTGCAATTATTCTTCCGCCGTCTTTGATTACGCTAATTATATCCCCTATTGCGTCAATGATTGCTCTTTCTATTTCATCAATCACGTGTTCGGTTCCGCCTCTTAATAATATTGTTACACTTTTTGGGTGCTTGCATTTTTCTACAAAAGTCATTTCTTCTCCGCCGATTTTTTTCTGCTCAACTAATCCTGCGAATCCTAAATCTGCTTGCTCTATTTCTTCTAAATTATTTATTATTTTTGCGCCTGTTGCTTTTGCTAATTTTTCCATGTCGCTTCTCTTAACCCTTCTTGCGGCAAATATTCCTTTTTTTGCAAGCATGTATTGTATAGAATCATCTATTCCTTTTTCGCAAAATATTACGTTTGCTTGAATTTTTAAAACATTATTAACCATTTCTTTTAAGTTTGTTTCTTCTCTTTCTAAGAATGCTTGAAGCTGGTCGGGGCTTGTTATTCTTATTTGCGTGTCGCTTTCTGTTTCTTTAACTTCTAATGCTGCGTCTAATAATAATATTTTAGCGTTTTCTACTACTCTTGGCATGTCTGGGTGAATTCTTTCTTTGTCAATTATTATTCCTTGTATGAGTTCGGAGTCATCTACTTTTCCTCCTGTTTTTTTTTCAATCTTTAAAGCTTCCCTGTCTATAAATATTGTTTTGTCTTTTATTTCTGTTACAATTCCTATTGCTTCAACTAGCATTTTTGCTAAATTATTCATTGACATTTCTGCGCTTTTTCCTGTCATTGCAGTCATAGCGATTTTTTCAAGCATTTTTTTGTCATTTAATTCTATTTTTTCTGCTAAACTTTCAAGTATTTCTTGAGCTTTTATTGAAGCCATCCTGTCGCCGTTTACGATTATTGTTGGGTGAATATTTTTTTCTAAAAGATGCTCTACTTGTTTTAATAATTCTCCT
>JAQVVF010000027.1 GCA_028699085.1 Patescibacteria group bacterium
GAGATAGTTGGGGCAAGTGAATTGGTGGAACAAATTTGTACAGATTTGTTTTACAAGATTGCTAATATCAACAAGGAAGATTCAAATATAATTCTTAGTGCTGCAGGAAACATTAAATATGTTTTTGATGACGAGCAAAAGTGTAAGGATTTTGTAAAAATTTTCCCTAAATCAGTTTCTGAATTAGCTCCTGGCGTAACAATAAGCCAAGCAGTTATTGAATTTGAAGGAGATGATTTCTCAAACTCAATTCAAAAACTGGAGGATAAGTTGAAAGAACAAAGAAATATTGTTGCGGCTCCCCTTGAAATTGGATTTATGGGATTGGAAAGAGCAAGGCGAACTAATGGTGTTGGAGTGAAATTTGATAAAAAGGAAGATGAAGTCTTTGATACTGCAACTTTAGCCAAAATCAATGCTGGTGATAATGTTGCTCTATTTGAAAAAATGTCTGGATTCAAACCAAAAGCTAGCGAATTGGCATTTGATACTGAAGAAATTACAAAATCTGGTAAAAACTCTTGGATTGCAGTAATGCATGCAGATGGAAATGGTCTCGGGCAGATTCTTCAAAACAAAGGGAAGGATTTTGTAATAGCAAATAAATTTGAAAAATTTTCTAAAACAATTGAAGAATCAACAAAAAATGCGATAAAAAAGGCTTTTGAGGAAGTTGTTAAAAAAGAATATGATGCGAAATATAGATATCCAATTAGACCAATAATAATTGGAGGGGATGATGTAACAGTAATTATTAGAGCAGACTTGGCTTTAGATTTTACAAAGATTTTTCTTGAGCAATTTGAAATAGAATCTTCCGAAAGATTTAAAGAAATTGGACTGAGTGATTACGATGGAGGTCTTACAGCTTGTGCAGGCATTGCTTATATAAAAGAATCTTATCCACTTCATTATGGATTAAGTTTGGCTGAAAAACTCTGTTCAGATGCAAAGAAATATGTAAAAAGAACGAAGGACGATGGGAAATTGGAAGACCCAGAATATGGAGAAATGCCTAAATCTGCTATTGCTTTTTATAAAGTTCAAGATTCCTTTGTGGACGATTTGAAAACATTGAAACAAAGAACTTTGCAAACTAAAACAGGATTGTCATATTATGCCGGACCTTATAAGTTATCTGACTTAGACAATCTTTATAAAAAATTGCAAACACTAAAAGAGGAAGCAGATAAAAATGATAAAATAAAGGCTGTTAGTAAACTTCGCCAAATAGTTACTGAGACCTATAAAGATGTATCTACCTCAATTTTTATGATGGAAAGAATGAAAGAAGTAAATAAAGATTTTTATTCCGATTTAAATCTTTCTAAAGAATTGGAAGCTATTAAAAATAATGGCAAATCGCAATTACTTGATTTAATAACCTTACACAGTTTTAATTATGGGAACAAAGAAAATTAATTATATCATCACTTTTTTGAGTGATTGGCATGCCGGTTCAGGATTGAGCTCTGGTGCAGATGCTGATTCTGTTGTTATAAAAGACAAAAACAATTTGCCATATTTGCCAGGTAAAACAATTAAAGGCTTGCTAAAAGATGTTTTTGAAGATTTTAAAGATGCACAACCGTCCTTGATTAATGATGAATTTATAAAATCATATTTCGGAAAATATATTAAAGAACGAAAAGAATCTCACAAGGGGTTGTTGTTTTTCTCAAATGCTGAGCTTAATGAACTTGAAAAATCTGAAATCAGTAAAGATATGAGTAATCTGCTCTATAGAAATATTGCATCAACAAAAATTGGAAAAAATGGCGTTGCCGAAAAAGGCTCTTTGAGAACTATGCAAGTATGTGTTCCAGTTGTTTTGGAAGGTTATATTGATGGTGTTTTAGAAACAGATGTTGAGAAGTTTGAAAAAGCTTTGAAATGTATTCGGCATTTAGGAGCAAATCGAAATCGAGGACTTGGTCGTTGTAAGTTAGAAATTAAAATCAATTAGTTATGAAAGAGATTTTTTATAAAGTAACATTATTGTCGGATGTTGTATTGAACTCTAGTTTGGCTACCGAGGGCAATATGTCATCATTGGATTTTATCCCTGGTAGCAATTTTTTAGGAATAACTGCAAGTAAATTATATGAAAATATTACTCCTGATGAGAGTTTGAATATCTTTCATTCCGGCAAAGTACGATTTGGTGATGCGACTATTGCTAATGAAAACCATGTCTCTTATGCTATGCCGGCAATGTACTATATGGATAAAATTAAAAAAGAGATTGGAAAAGACGATGTTTTTTTGGATTATTTAATTGACAGAGATAATCCTCCTATGGATGTTAATGGAAATAAATATCAACTTAAACAAGTTCGTAGTGGTTATATTTTTTCGGACGGCAAAGTTTTAAAAGAAATTAATAAGTCTTTTGCAATAAAATCTGCCCAAGATCGAACAAAAGGGACTTCCAAAAAAAGTGCAATGTTTGGTTTTGAGTCATTAAATAAAGGCTTGGAGTTTATCTTTTCAATTCAATTTGATGATGATACTATAGTTGATAAAATTAGTGGAGTTATTGAAGGGAATCATCGTCTCGGAAAATCAAAAAATGCCGAATTTGGGCAAATCAATATTAAAAAATTGCCAAATCAACCAAGTACTGTTAAGAGTTTTAATTCTGATGAGTATGTTTTAGTTTATGCTCAAAGCAATTTGTGCTTTATTGATAAAAATGGCATGCCGACTTATAAGCCAGATGCTGAACAATTAGGGCTTAATAAAGATGCAAAAGTTATTTGGAGCAAATCCCAAATCAGAACATTTACCTATTCGCCTTGGAATTCAACTCGTAATACTACCAATACCCAAAGGTTTTGTATTGCAAGAGGTTCAGTTTTTTATGTAAAAAATGCAAAAACCAATGATTACGAAAAATATGTTGGTTTACATCAGGCTGAAGGTTTGGGTAAAGTAATTTACAATCCGAAATTTTTGTTAGGTAACGAAAATGCAAAATGCGAACTACCATTTCAAGAACTAAGCTTTAAAAATGAGGAAAAGAAATCTGAAGGTAATATTCCAACTACAGTATTATCTAAATACTTGAAAAACAAATTGGATAGTAAAAATAGTGAAATAGAAATTTCAAAATCTGTACAAGGATTAGTGTATTCCAATTCTAATGAAATTAAGCAACTAAAAAGAATTACATCCAGTCAATGGGGTGGAATTAGGGCTTATGCAACTAAAACAAAAGATTTTGATGAGCTTGAAAAACAGTTGTTTGATAAAGAAATTGGCTATTTAACACATGGCGTAGCTGATGAAAAGCATTGGGGTAAAAATCGGGGTGCAAATCGTAAAGCATTTGAAAAGATTTGTGATAAAAACAGAAAGCACGGAACCCAATTTGTGGCAAAATTTGCAGCCGAAATGGCAAAAGAAAGTAGAAAACTTAATAAAAAATGATTATGAATACACACAGATATATTGCTAGGTTTATAGTAGAGGCTGAAACTCC
>JAQVVF010000008.1 GCA_028699085.1 Patescibacteria group bacterium
ACCTGCTCCGCTTGCTGATGTTCCATCGCCAAAACGACCTTTTGTCATATCTTTTCCTGCTTTTCCACCACCACTTTCTATTTGAGCAACTGCTTTAAGAAAATGAGGATCAATCCCATATTTATTACCTCATTCAATGAAATATGGATCTAACGCTGTATTGGCTTGTAATTGCGCTGAACATTTTTTTGCATTTGCATATACTGAACTATCAACTGGTGTAGTTCCATCGCCAGTGCCTTGTGTTGTCCCAGAGCTATTAACGCTTAGTTTAAACGGCGCTTCTATTTTACATTGCAAAACATAAGGATTGATTAACGAAAAAAGGACATAGGCAAAAAGACCAATAAACATTCCAGCAACTGATCCCCAAATTGTTTCTTTTGCAGATGTTATTTTTTCTTGATTGCCGTAAGAAGTAATATAGCCAAATCCGCCCCAGATGACTCCGGCTAAAGCGGCGACACCAATAAAAGAAATTCCTAGATTGAAAGCATTTTTCCAAATTTCACAGGCAGTGCTTCCAGAAATTAATGATGATGGATTAGCTTCATAAGTAGGTGCGGTTGCTGTAGTGTCAATTGCTGGCGTTGTGCCTGTACTATCTGAAACTGGAATTTGACTCTGCCCCGTTCCAGTGCCTGGAGCATAATTTTTATTTATTATTTCATTTGCTACTCTAACATAGCTTGAATTATCATGAACATTTCCTGACGTTGCCCACATTGAAGCAGAATCTAAGACATTTACACCCGAACTATTAATGCCTGAATTAATTTGAGTAACGATTTCTGGATGGCCATTTTTGAGACTTGGCACAGTCAGTGCAACAACATTCATGTTTTCTTCTTTTGCCTGAGAATAAATTGATTTTAAATTATTCAGTGTTGTTGCTGATGGAATATTACCATGAGCATCATTGTATCCGCCCATAACCATAACAGTGTTATATCCCTTACCTTTAACATTGCCGTTAAATTTATCATTCAATATTTTATCAGTGGAAATACCAACCGTTGCAAAGACGCTAAGGTTAGGACATTTTTTCTTTAATTCTCCTCCAATACCAACTGCTAATGAATCGCCAATTATAGCAACGTTTCCTTGCGGGCAATCAGCAGCAAATACAGGAGACACAAAAAAAAGAATATTTAGAAATATTATAAAGGAATAGATTATTTTTTTTATTTTGGTAATAATTATCAATTTTCAATAACCAATTTACAATAAATTTTCAATTTTCTAATTTTCAATGGCTCAATCTATTGGTAATTGATTATTGAAAATTATATGTAAATTGAAAATTATAAATTGGAAATTAAGTTAAGGCATTACAAAAGCATAAAGCAATCCATCTTGGCGTCTTGTAAAATACATTATTTTTTCTCCAAGCATGAAAGGATTATAAACATCATAATCTTGGGAAAATTGAGTAGTACTGGCTAATTTCGTTGTCTTATTATTTTGAGTGTCAACTAGATAAAAAGAATCTTTGGAAATAAAATTATAATTGTTGTAGGCATCTGGCAAAATCATGCATTTACTTAAATTTTCTGGAATAGCGCAAATTAAATTTTGATTATCTGGCAACCAAGTGCATTTGTCTGCAAAAGTCTGGACGCCTAGATCAACATTTTTACTGTTCTGCAGATCATAAAATTGTAAATTTGTTGTTGTTGCATCAGCAACATTCTGTCCAGAATATACTATTTTATTGCCATCATTTGAAACGTTGACATTAAGACCATAATTACTAACTAGCTGATTAAAGTTTTTGCCAATAATATTTGCAGCAAAAGCGATTGCATTATTTTGAGTATTGGGCTCACTATAATAAATTAGTTTTGATTCTAGATTCCAATTAATGATTGGGAATTCACCTTCAAAAGGAGAAACACTATTCCAATTAGAACCATCTAGATTAGACACTGAAATATTTGAAGTTCCAGTTGCTTTATCTAAAAATAGATAAGCAATTTTTTCTCCATCCGGAGATAATGTCGGAGATTTGATAGTTGAATCAACAGTTGTTTGTTTTTGATCATTGATATCAAAAATTAAATAATTTCTGGTCAAACCTTGATTGTCAGATAAGGTAATTACTGCTCTATCTTTTTTCTTGGACCAAGAAATATCATAAACCTTGTCAATTCCTGATGAAGTGATTGGAGAAACTTGACTGCCATCTAAATTGGAAACATAAAATTCTTTATTTTCTGGACTATAAAAGATGATTTTACTAAAATCGGCGGATAAGGTTGGACTAATCGTTTTTTGTTTTAAAACAGGTATGACTCTGTATTTATCTGATTCGCCAGTTGCTGTCTGAAGGGCAATTTCTTTTCTTTTTTCTTCAACATATTCCTTTATTTTTTGATCTTCAGTAATGCCTGCTGCTCTTTCTTCATTTGTTAGCTTTAACCTCTGCTGTTCTGCTTCGTTTAAAGGCGGGAGATCATCTGCGACTTTTGTTTTTTGACGAAAAATTACAAAATAAATCGTCACTCCAAAAGCGATGATTAATGCGACTATTCCGATAATAATTAAAATTCTTTTTCTATCCATTTTTTTTCTTTTCTTTTATAGTTATTAATAAAATAATTATTCCAAGCAATCCAGCTGCAGCAATAAAGTTATAAAAATTTCTGAAGTTGTTTGGTAAAAATTTTTGCAATGATCCCAATGTTCCGGTTGTAGCAATTTGAGCTCTCTCTTGGCTTGGTGTTAAAATTATTTTTTGTGTGGCATTCTCTGTTTGATTGGAATTGTAAACTTGATTGATAGCTGTTACTTCAACTATTTTAATTTGATTGCCCATTTTGATATTTGGCGAGGTAAAATACGGAGTATTTGGATTTTCAACAGTTTTATTATCGATTTCTTGTCCATCAACTTTCCAAATAATATCTAATTTTTGAGAGGGTTGGAAGTTCCCTAAACTGGCTCGAAAATTTACTTCTTGATTAGTATTTAATTGATAGCTTTGAGCAATACCATAGCTCGATTTTAAATTTGTGGAATTCAAAGTAATGCATTGGATGTCTTTTCCGAATGCGCCACAAATTGGCTTAATATTAATTTGAGGAGCAATAACATTCAATGATTCTTCTTTTGTTGCTAATGTTTTTCCAGAGGAATCGGTGATTGTTAAGCCGACAAGATTATTATTTTGTGCTTGTGAAGCATTGCAAGCTGCTAAATCATTCTGAATCGTTTGAGCTGGCAAAGTATTGATGACGAAAGAAGCAGTTTTAAATTTCTGACCCTTCCCGCTTTTGCCTTGTTGAGAAGTTCCATTATATGTCCATTGATAAACAAGACTATTAAGATAACTATCCAGATCAGTATAATTTGCAACTGTATTACATCCTTGATTGTTATATGTGTTTCTTAAATCAACTGCTTCAACTTGAACGATATCGCTATATCGAAATTGGTTTTGTGATGATGTCGGCTTAAGAAAAATATCTGGAACTTGCAAGGCGATACTTTCACTTGAAATATCAGTTTTATTTAAATTAAAATCAATTGTATTTGGATTATTTTGATCTGCAACACCAATGGCTCTTTTGTTGAATGAAAGGTCAAGACCGATCGGAATTTTTAATGTAGTAATTGTTTTTTCTTTGGTGTTAGTATTGGTTGCTTCTGCTTTTACTTCTCGATAATCACCGCAACGCAAATCTTGACGAACTAAATCTTCATTCATATTAAATTCAAAAACAGAATTACTGGATTTTTTTTCTTGACCATCTAAAAACCAGCGATAGTTAATACCATTTGATCCGGTACTGCTGACAGCTTGAGCTGTTACTTTGACTGGACTTGTTGCTGATACTGGATTTGGAGTATAATCCAAAGTAATGCTCATAGGAAGCATTTTTTTAAGCTGATCTGCAGTTACATTTTCTGGATTTCCATCAATCAAGCTTTGAATTTCTTTTGGAAATTGGACTGGTTCTTCGTCTTGAGCAAAAGATTGATTAAAACTAATCAACAAAGATAATAGACTTAGAAAAATTATTATTTTATTTTTATTCATAATTATAGACCTAAATTAACACCTAAGTAGCTTGCTAGATTGACGACTCCGGCAATCATACTTCCTGCTACACCAGTTGTAATAATCGCTGGCATAAAAAGAGAAATATTGCAGGCGAGCACAGCTAGTAAAACTGGAATGTAAATCAGCTTTTCGATTGGACCAAGTGGTGGAATATATTTTGATTTAAAAATATTTCCGCCAACAAATTGAATGCTCATAATTACCCATGTAACAACTAGACCCTCAATAGTAACTCCGGTAGCAACTTTGGCGAGATTTAAAAGGTTTTTTACGTTTTTAACTGCTTTTAATTGTTTTGCTGCTTGTGCTACTTGCTTGGCTTTTTTTGCAGTTGTTGTTTTTTTCTTATACTTTTTTAATGCTTCTGCTTTTGCCCTATTGAAGGCTTCATAATTATCGCCTTCATGGCCTCTCGAAACCGTATTTGGCATTGATTCTGCATCTTCCTCTTCATCATCTTCTCCTTCAGCACCATCGAATTTGGCAATATTTTTTTGATTTATTAAATGCACTCCATAGTTGGATACAGATTTTTGATAGTTATTAAAATCAGGGGATGATTTTTTTTTGTGCTTAATCTCCTTTAGTTTTTCATAGAAAAATAGTTCTTTTTCACGGTTAATTGTTTGCATTTTTATTTTGGAGATTTTATCGTAGAATTTATAACCAATATGCGCCGTTTAACTTCCATTCTTCTCCAGATTTAGAAAATTCTAATTTTAAAATTTGATATTTTACTGTTGGCTTATTATTCTGTGCAGTGATTTCTTCTCTCTTTGCTGTAACTATGGCAGTCATTTCTTTTTCGGTTGTATCTGAAATTCCAGAGCTAATCGTTTTTGTTGTTACGCCGTAGAATGAAGCTTTTGGATCGATTGGCTTAGCTATTTGTTCGTCAATCCAATTTTTCATTTTGTCTGTAGAATAAGTTTTGATTGTTTTCAAATTCTTGTAAGCTTCTTTATCTTTATTGGTAAATGTTCCATAAATTTCTGCAATCTTGGAAGCAAGAGCTAATACTGTCTTTTCTTGGTCTTCTTCAACTTTAACTTCTCCTTGATTCTCAATTGCATTTAAATTTTCCGTAGTTGCATTCTCAATAGCGTTGGCATTAATTTCAACAGTAGAGTTAGCATTAGTATTAGTATTTGCTATCTCGTTAGCATTAATAATTGGAAATTCATTTTCATTTGCATTTATAGCAGTAGTATTGTTTGCAACAACATTTGCGTTCTGATTAGCTACTTGATTATTTGCTGGAGTTTCTTTTTTACAGCCAAAAGCTGTTGTGGCTAATGCTACTAGAGCTAGCATCAAAATGTTAGATTTTTTAAACATAGTTTTATTTTAATTTTCAATTTCTAATTTTTAATTTTTATTAAATTTCTAATGCAATAATTTCTAAACCTTTTTGATTGTGCTTTTGTTATCAATAGAACAAGTTATTGATTGAAAAATAAGATGAAGTTCATGCGTTTCTTTCCAAAATGGAACTATTTGTTCTCTTGATTCTGGATGATATTTTGCTAAAATTCTTAGCCAATATTTTGATTCATTAGCTTCTTTTTTGCATATATATATTTTGTTTCTAAAATCTTTTCTTGAGCTTGAGGCATTGGCTTCATAATAGTTTGCTCCAATTGAAGTAATAGCTCTTGTTAACTGCGTAATAATATTTTTATTAAAATCGTCTTTTTTTATTTTTTTAATGAATTCTAAAATGTTTTCTGATAATCTTGCCGTTCTTTCTTCTAAATCATATTCTTTATTTTTGTTTGAAAATTGGTTCATTATAAATTTAATAGAAATTAAGAATTAGAAATTAGAAATTCGTTACACGCCTCCTTGCTCTTCTTCATAATTCTTTTTAGCTTGTTCAAGCTCTAATAATTGTTTTGGATCTGTAGTAATTATTTGATCTTCTGAATATGAAGCAACAATTTTTATGGCAACGTGTTTTGAGCCAGCAAAGAATATTCCCTCACCTACATCAGATTCTAATAACAAATATTTTTCTTCTTCAGTTAGATAAAAAGTTTTCTTCAATAAATCAATAGATGCTGGAGATTGTTTTAATAATAATTGCAAAGCGGAATTTGTTACAATTGCTTTCCCATAATCTGATGTTAAAAAATCGTTAACATCTTGAGAAATTGTGGTTGTACCAAGATAATATTTTCTACCTCTTTTAGCAATTCCATACATGAATCGAGCTGACTCTTCATATTGCATCATCCACCAAGCCTCATCAACAACTAAAATTCTTTTCTTCATTTGAGCTCTGACAATATTCCAGATATGATTTAGGATAACATACATTGCAATTGGCCGTAATTCGTCTTCAAGATCTCTAATACTGAAAACAACAAAAGGATTATCAATCCGAACATTAGTTGCTTGATTTAAAAGACCAGCAAAAGTCCCTTCTGTATATTTTTTTATTCTTGGAACAATTTCTTCTGCGCCTTGCATCCCTTCTAAAATCTCTTGCAAATCTTTCATGGTTGGAACTTCTACTTTTGATAAATCAGAGTCAGCAGTAATATCTTTTTTGGCGTAAGTTTCAATAATTCCTCGGTCTAACAAAGCATCTTCTTCTTTTGTTAATCTACCAAGCATAATTCTAAGCAAACCTTTGATGTTGATAACAGCTGATCTAATAATATCTTTTGTTTTCATGCCGGAAATTGCAGAAGGTAAATCAAATGGATTTAATCTATATTCTGATTCTAAAGACATTTTTAAGAATGTTCCACCGACTGATTCACATAAATATTTATATTCATTTTCTGGATCAATAACAATTACTTCAGTGCCAAACATTAAGGATCTTAATATTTCTAATTTAACAGCATAACTTTTTCCTGCACCAGATGTAGCAAAAACAACTGAATTGGCATTTGGCAAAGTAAAACGATCAAATAAAATCAAGCTATTGTTGTGTCTATTTATCCCGTAGAGAATGCCTTCATCAGAGGTTAATTCAGAAGAAACAAATGGGAAACTTGTTGATAACGGAGAAGTATTAAAATTGTTCATAACACCAAGCTCATCAAGACCTAAAGGAGTTGTAGTGTTGAATCCTTGCTCTGCTTGAAAAAAAGCTCTTTTTGAATAAATTAATCTTTGACCTAATAAATCCTCGATTTCTTTGGTTGTTTTTTCTAATTTTTTTTCTGAATCTTCATAAATAGTTATATAGAGTGCGAAGTGAAAAAATCTTTCTGTTCCTTGAATTAAGCGATCACGCAATTCTTCAACATCATTAAGCGCTGTTTCTAACATTGGATCACGAACTTCACCTTTTTCTTGTTTTCCGGCGATAGTTGATTGGATCTGTCCAACTTTATTTTTTAATGTTTTCAGAATCTTTTCTGATTCAACTGGCTGAATATACATTGCCATATCAGCCTCAATGTTCATATTAATAACTGGTGCAAACCAGCCAGTATTAACAAAACGAGGATAAGTGAAAACAAATAACGTTCTAACAAATTTGTCACCAAGTTTAAGATAATTTGGATTAACCTGCAAAGCGCTAGGTGCAATAATATCGCGAATCGAAACTAGACCCTTTCGATAGATTTCTTCAGCCTTAAGGATTTCTTGCTGTTCTTGTTCGGTCAAATTTTCTAAATTTTTCTTGCCAACTGGCAAATCTTTATCTTGCATAGTTTTATAAATTTCCAATCCTCAATTATCAATTTTCAATAAATTTTTCAATTTTCAATCATCAATTACTTTTTCTATCTAGTGAATTGGCTATTGTTTGAAAAATTAATGTCAATTCTTTGGCTTCTTTCCAAAGTTTTCTAATTTTTTCTTTTTCATTCGGCAGACAACTGGCTAACATTCTTAACCAATGAAGTGTTTCTTGTGCTTCTTTTTTGCAAATAAATATTTTATTCCTGAAATCTCTAGTAGAGCTAGCATTATTTGCTTCACAATAATTTGCGCCAATGCTTGTTCCTGATCTGATTAACTGACTTATTATTGGTTTTGTTATTGAATCCTGAATAATAATTTTGCAATAAGTAATAATGCTTTCACCAAATTTTGCTGTTCTTTCTTCTAAATTATAATTTTGTTTTGAAAATTGGTCCATTGAATATTTATTGTAAACTGAGAATTGATAATTGAAAATTACGCTTACGCTTGTTCTATCTTCAGTTTCTCTAATTCCCCCAATATTTCAGTAGTGCTCTCATCTGGATTATACCATGAATAAAATAGCTCAACTACTTCTTGAGTATTAAGCTGTGCAGACTGGATGCCAATTCCGCCAAGTCCGCTGATTACTGAATTAACCCGTAGTAAAAGCTCTTCTTGCTGTTTCTGAAATCCGACTTGTTCTTCTTTTATTTTTGAGGCTGGCGAAATAATGCCTTTTATTTTGTCCATTATACCTTCCGTAGCTTCAATTCCTGCTGGTGAATATGGAACAACAACATAATAATGACTTGTAGTAATATTTGCTAATTCAACCATTGACTTAATAAATTCAGCATATTCAGCTGTTTGCATTCGCAATAATTCATTTTCCTGCATTCTTTCCGCTTCTTTAACTTTTTCTAAGTAACCGCCAATATTTAGTTTTCTAGTTTGAATGACAATTTGGATTGGAAAATTTAATGAATTCAAAAAATCTTGATAACCAAAAACTTTAGCTTTTTGTTCATCTTCAGACATCAAAGCAAAATTGATGGAAGAACACATAACTACTGCCCGCAATGCTTTGTTTTTTAAAATAATGATGCCATCTCTGATTCCTGAAACATTCAAAAATTTCTGAGTTGTCTCTTCTTCCTTCTTGACTGCTTTGCTTGAAAGCATTGTTTCTTCGGGCTTTACTTTTTTTATTTCTTTCTTTTTTTCTTTTGCCATAATAGAAAATCCTAAGCACTAATATCTAAATTCTAAATAAATTCAAATTTCCAAAATACAAATTATCAAAATTATTTATTTGTTTTATTTTCTTTTTCAATAATTGATCCGAATATTTTTGTTAATTCTAATGCTTCTTGTATCAATGAACTCTTTTCTTGCTCTAATTTTTTATTATTATCTACAAAAATTAAGTTTAACCAGTATCGACTTTCCTTAGCCTCTTTTCGGCAAATTTTAATTCTATGATAGAAATCTTTTTTACTTAATGCCTCATTTGCTTCAATATAATTAGCTCCGACAGATCCTGATGACCTAATAACTTGTTTGCCATCTTCTATATTCGAAATTGTTCTGGGAATTATCTTAACAAAATCCCTAGTACGTTTTGCAAAATTTAGTGTTCTTGGCTCTAAATCATAGTAGCTTGTTTTGGTCATTTTCTTTTAAGTTTTGAGTTTGTTTAGAATTTAGAGTTTAGGATTTAGAGTTTTTTCATTCATGACCGTCTTGAAGTCTAATTGTCTCGCTAATCGATGAATTGAACTCGGTGTATATTTTTTTTCGCCAATTGTGATTTTTTCTGGACCTGATTTTTTATTTGTAAGATCATAAGCTTTTACTCTAGGAGCTCTAGCACTTTTATGCCAAACTAATACTTTTGGACCAAGCATAAATTTAAAAACTGCAGACAAATAATTAGTTAACGGGCGACCGTATGGTTTGACAAAAGCCAATGGCACAACTATCATGCCGACAATGACTGCTAAAAAAATGAAAAGACTTAGATCAACAAAAGACCAAGCAATTAACAGAAATATGCCTCCGCCAAGCAAAAAGAAAAACTGCTTCAAAGTAAGAGGACCAATAATTTGATCTTCTATTTCAACAAATTGTGGAATGGGATATTGCATTATAAAAATTCTAAGCACTAAATACTAAATTCTAAACAAATTCAAAGCACAAATTTTTAAATATTCAAAACAAGTTTTGATTTTTTAATTTTGGTAATTTGGATTTGTTTAGGATTTAGTATTTAGGATTTTGTACTTTTAGATCAACTTGCTGATGCTCTTGACAGCAATATATTCATCTTCTGTCAAAAATTCTGTTCCTTGTTTTTTTCTATCTTCTCCTATTTGGCTAATTGATTTTTTTTCTGAAGAACTTTGATTTTCCATTGCCTCGTATAATTTAAATAACGGACTTTTCATAAAATTTTCTTGAGCTATTTTTCTTTCATCATGCGTCTTGGCAACTTCTCTAATTTTTGTCAATAAAGCTTGAGCTGCTTCTTTTGCAGTTGCGCCTAATTTTTTAAAATCAACAATACTGATATTTTGAATTTTATTGATTTCTTTGGAAACTGGTTTTGTGGGTGTCAAAACTTTGTGTTCTTTATGAAAAACTTTTGCTGGCGGGTTTGGCATTTCTTCAACTTTTGGTTTTGTAATTTCTCTGACAACTTGTTTTTCTGGTAATGCTTTGATAACTTTTGCTTCTGATTCTATTTTTTTAGCCTTTTTTGGTTTACCGATATTTTTTAAAGAAGCAATAAATTTGTTTGCTGGCTCTTCTGCTTCAAGCTTTTTAATATCAATAGCTCCTTTCATTGCCTGTTCTGCCATTTTTTTGTTTTCTGCTAATATTTTTTCTCGTTTTTCTGTTTTGGGGGTAGGAAATGGAATAGAACGAACAGTGCCGGCTGATTCATTGACAGATTTGTTAACTTTTTGTAATTCTTTGGTAGTAAAATCTTCGACTGCGACAGGTTTTTTTAATTTAATATCATACATTTCAATGGGATAGCTGCCTAATCCTCCAACGTCAGTTACTTTGAGATGCAATTTATCGTAAAACTGTAAAAGTATTTTAACTTGCTTTTTTTCTGCCTCATTTAATTTTCTAATATTTTGAGAATGAATAAAATAGCTGTTTCTTTCAACTAGAGAATGAATACCTGGTTCTGATGTATATTCATAATCCTTAATCCAATTTTGAATAGTTGGCTGAACTTCTGTACTGCCAAGAATAATGTTTTTTGTACCAATTTTTTGCTGATTCTTTTTTATAGATGCTAAAATCTTGGTAAGAAAATCATCGCGAAAAGGCAATTGAATTAAATTGACAGCAGACCTTATAGATTTCTCTAGATCAATTTTTCTAACTAAAGCATCTTTAGTGTGCTTTTGAAAGAGATCTAAAATATCATTGTTGTCATAAAGAAAATCCAAGACATTGAATTTTAAATAAATCATTATATGATGATATTTCTGATACATTTCGGGATTTTCTTCCTGAAAACTTGGATTTTTTTCTAAAGCATCGTGAATCGATAAATAAATCTGAAAAGCTTTTTTTGCATCATCTCCAGAAAAGAAAAAATTGGCACATTGCTGTATTTGCTTCAAAATTTTTGTATAAGTCTGATAATCAACTAATTTTTGTTTTGTCAATTTTTCCATTTTTTGATGTTTTATTTTATGGTCTTGGTCCTTTACCTGCTGATGTTGGGGTAACTATTGGTGATGGAGCACTTGAACCACCACCCTTTATACCCATGCAGGAATCTAAAAATGCCTGGGCATTCTTTTTATCATTAGCACCTTCTATTTTATTAATTTCTTTTTGAATTTCATCTTTCATTCCAATAATTGCGGATCTTGTTTCATCTTTTAAGAAACGGTCGGTTTGACTTGCCCAACCTGCGCCAATACCTTCACCATCCTGATCAGGATTTCCATGCAATAGAGTGAGAAATGCTCCAGATAGTTTTTTATTAACTTTTCTACTTTTAGGTACAAGTTTTGGTTTGCCAGTCTTTTTATCAATAATAATTTTGCCGGTCGTATCTCTGCCTTCTACAAGAACAACCTTTCCTTTGGCATCTCTTTCATATTCATATTGTTCTTCAACAAAAGCTGTTCGATGTGCCGCAACGGCCTCATTGGCTCCTTTTTTACGCCAGAAAATTGCGGCTGTTTTGGCTTGGTCTTCTTTCGTTCTAAATTCGTGCTCTCCGGTTTGTGGGTTTAATGTTGACATACCGGCTTGCGCATAATCACCATTCTTTCTTTTTGATTCATCTACATTGCCAGCAATATAAGCTGCTCTTTTTTCACCAAATACTTTTGTTAATAGCTCTTCATGAAATTGAGCATTGTTAGTCCCTATATTAGCGGCAGATATTTTTTGATCTAATATTTCTGCTCCTAACTCCGGATGGTTTGCAATTTCATTTTCATCAACTTGCGAGGCAAGCAACGTATAAGCTGCTTCAGCTTTGTCTTTATCTCCGGACCTTACTGCTCTTGAAAATTCTTCTAAATAAAAAGCTGGGTTACCACGACCATCTCGTTTTAAATCTGACATATGTTTATCGACATTTTCCATTTGACCTCGACGCACATAATCAGTTTCGTCTTTACCCATTCCAGGTATTTTATTAGTTATTTTATTAATGCCTTGGTGAACATAACCAGCAACACCAGACATTGCTTCAGCAGTACGTTTTGCCTGTCTTTCTTTCCAACCAAGTGCTAGTGCGGTTGGGCTCAAATATTTGGTTCTATCACCCCATTTTTCGGCTGTATCAGTTTCAGCACCAAGTTTTTTTAGTCCACCGGAAATCATCTTTCCAAGTGTGCCTTTTGATCCACTAGCTAATGACTCGTTTCCTTTTCTCCAAGCAAAACCGCCAGCTAAAGCGCCAGCTCCTAACAATCCTTTTTTGACTAATCCCATAGCAGCACCAGCAAGTCCATTTGCTGCTTCTTTAGAAAAAGTAAATCCAACAAACATGATACCGCAAGAAATAGCCATGCCAAAAAATTGACCAATCGTACCAGCTGACATTCCGACATTAGTTTGAAATTGTTGGCCAACGCCATTGGCGAGGCCTTGTATACCGCCACCTTGGGAAAATTTGACAGCAAAGAGCAAAGCTAGAAGATAGCAAATACAGACAACTGGTCCAATAAATAAATATTTTGTGAATTCTTCCCACCATTTTGAAGCATATTTTTGTGTTACTGGTAAAACATTCAATACGAAAGCAACTGGCGAAAAAACTGTCAAAATCATGAGAACAACTGTACGAATAACTAATAAAACGGCTAGTCCAGCTAAAGCCATAGTGAACATTCCTAAAAAGCCAACTATTGCGACATTCGTGCCTAATACTGCTGGTTCTGTACTCCAAGCTGACAAACCCTTACCTAAAGTTAAGCTTAGGTCAAGGAAACTGGAAACATTAAATAATGCTAATAATGAAGCTGAAGCAGTAGCGCCATTTTGAGTGCCCATAATCCCACTCATAATGGCATTAGAAAAATCAACTAGTGTCAAAGCAATAGTCTTGCTGAAATTGACTAATAATGCAGCAACTAATAATTTTGGCAACAAAGCTTTAAAATGGTATGACTCAATTTTCAATATTGTGGCAAAAGCAATTCCAAGTAAAGCTAAAACAAAAAGAATATTTAAGATGTCGCGAACTATTACCCAGCCAGCAGTAACTATTTCATTCATTGAGCTAGCATCAATTGTTGTCCCACCAATCACCCAATCAAATACAGTACCGGTTATCCATAAGAATAAAGTGATTACACCCACAGCAAGATAACAAATTCCGCCGATAATTGCATTTACCACTCCAAGCACTCCGCTTCCAAGGGTTCCAGCTCCAGCAGGTGCTGGCGTTTGTGCTGAAACAAAAAACATTGGTATCAAAAATAGAGCAAGAGAAATTGCGATAATGAGTATTTTTCTAGTTTTAGCTTTATTTTTGAACAATTTTATAGTTTATCGTATATAGAATAAATGAATTTATTTTTCATCATATCAGTGACAACTCCAGCCAAGGCAGCGACATCATTAATCATCTGTGCTTTTAGGGCAGAATCCATTGGATCGCGAACACTACTTTTTACTAATTCGGCAACAACCGCACCAGGAGATACGACGCGACAATTGTCTGGTCGCTGACTCTCTGGAACACCAGAACAGTCATAATTACCTAAAAAGCCTTCATTAATTAACATTTCAAAACGAATGTTTTGCTGGCGCTGATTGATTTGGGTATTAATATTATCACGTAATTTAAACCAAGTACCAAATTGATTTGCCTCGCCATAAAGACTAAAATGGAAATTTTGATAATAATAATTTTTTACGTCTTGCCAAGCTTGTTCACTGTCGCCAGAAAATAGCTTTTCAGCAGTTTGGGCAAGCTGGCTTTGATCAAAAGTACAATCTGGAGCAAATCCAGTGTCATCATACATTTGCAAAAGAGCAACTCTAATATCAGCACCAATTGTCGCGCAAAGATTAAAACCAACATATTCTTGTAAAATGGCATTAGCAGTTTGAAAAGCAAGATCATGTATTAGCCAGTCTTTGACATTATTCCAGCTAAGCTTGAAATCGCCTGTTGAAACAAATGATAAAACCATATCTCGAACTAAAGGATAAACTGCTGCTTTCCAAACAGTGATACCAATACGATCAGCTGTGTCTCTTGGAACATCGGAGACTACTACTGTTGGAATAGCATCTGCCTTTTTGACAGTCAAAAGAGTGGCATTATAAGTAATGAATAAGGCTAAAATTAGAAATAATACTGATAATTTTTTAAACATTAGTAAGTTGATAATTCTTTTATTTTTACGAAAATATCTTCGTATAAAATTTTGTTTAATGACAAGATATCTTTCAGGGCCTGAGATAGCGTTGGAACATTATTACTCTGTGCATTAGCAATAATTTCGTATTTTTGAGATAAGGTTTTAAAAACAGAAATTGTCTTTTTGTGGACGCTTATAAATTCAGAATCGTTTGGGACGGCAATCTTTGCTAACTCTTCAGCTGACTTTTTGAAAGCTTGCGAAATTTTGTTAGTTGCTTCAATTTCTCCAAATTCAGAAATCATCTCATCTTGAATGCTTGGATCAATTATAAAATTTAGATTTTGTTTTGTAATATTATCAAATGATTCAAAATATTTGTCTTTGCTTGAAGAATCAAATGAATCTGTTGAAATTAGAATCTCTGAATCTGAAACTTCTACTAAACTTAATTCTTGATTTGATCCACTGACAATTTGATCAATATATTTTTGGAGTTCTTCTGCTTGATCTGAATTAAGAACGCTTTCTAGAGAATCAATTGATGAGCCAGAAGTTAAATCAACGCCAGTGATTTCTTTTGCTTCTTGTTTTTTATCATCTGGAATCTGGCTAAGCAAGGCTTTTATATTTCCTAAATTTGCTTTTTTGGGATCAAAACCATTGGCGATTTCTTCACCATCTGAATAGCCATCAAAATCAGTATCAGCACTACTTGGATCAGTGCCAAATTTTGCTTCATCACTGCCAATTAAACCATCACCATCTTGATCTAAAGAATCTTTTGTTTCAGCGACATTAGGATTATGCTTGGAATCGACTTCTTGCTTGTCAGGAAAACCATCGGAATCTGAATCTGCCAAATAAGGATTAGTGCCAAGTATTCTTTCCTGATCATCAACAATACCGTCGCTATCAGAATCAAGACTTGATTGAAAAATAGAACTTTCAGAACTTTGATTATTCTCTTGATATTTTTGTGCGAAAATATAGCCTACACCAAAGATAAACAGGCCGGAAATAACAAGCAGAAATAGCTTGAACTTTCTTTTCGCCATTTGTTTTTTGTTTTAAAGATTTTTTGCTTTACTTAATAATACCAATTATACTCTTTTGTGTCAAAGACGTGATTATTGAATACTCAATATTAAATATTGTTTTTTTATTCTTGTTTAAGCCTAAATAAAATAACTTTTACTTTGATTTTTGATAGTTGTGTATAACTTTAAGCTAACTAGGAGGCTTGACCTTTTCTAAAAAAATATGACTAGAAATCTAAAAAAACTATTCAAGAAAATAACGACTCACTTTTTAGTAAAAGGTCGAACTTCTTCGTAAATTTCTGCCCACTCTTCTAAACTCAAAGTTTGTGCTCTTCTTTCTGGATCAATGCCTGCCTTTTGTAATAATTTTTTTGCTTCTTCTTTGTTAATATGCAAGCTTGAAGAAAAATTATTATGAAGCTGTTTTCTTTTTTGAGAAAAACCTATTTTTAATATTTTAAAAAATTCGTTAACATCTTTAACTTTAATTTTTGGCTCTTTAAAAACATTAATTTTTATAATTGCTGCATCTACTTCAGGAATTGGATTGAAATTTTCTTTAGGAACAAAATCAATAATTTCTGGTTTGGCATAAAACTGAACGGAATTAGAAAGCAAGCTTGCATGTGGCGGTTGATCGCAAATTCTTTGAGCAACTTCTTTCTGGATTATCAAAACCATCATTGTCGGCTTATTTTCTAATTCAAGGAAGACTCTTAAAAAACGCGAAGTGAGGTAAAATGGCAGATTGGAAATTATTTTGTAATATTTAATATTAAATATTGAATATTGTTGCTGTAAAATATCGCCTGAAATAATTTTTAAATTTTTGGTGTTTTTAAATTTGTTTTCTAAATATTTAACTAACTCTGGATCTTTTTCTACTGCAATAACTTGTTTAACTTTATTTAATAATTTTCCTGTGATTGCACCTTGACCTGGACCAACTTCTAAAATTAAATCTTCAGATGATAAATTCGCGACTGATAACATCTTATCAACGATTTTTTCATTTTCTAAAAAATTTTGGCCAAGGACTTTATTTGGATAAATCATAAATTTCTAAACTTTTTTTAATTTTGCATATTCTAAAGCAAGTTTTTTAATTCCTATTTTTTCGAAAATCACAGTAATTAAATCTTCGTTAAAACCGATAACCATGCCTTTGCCAAATTCGGCATGTTTGACTTTATCGCCTGATTTAAATTCACAATCTTTTTTATTGTCTTGATAAATGACTTTTTGGTTGAATGACTTTGAATGGCTATCAAGGTTTTTCTTGGGAATATCTTCAATAAAACGAGATACTGGATTGGCCTGCATTTGTCCAAAGATTTCTCTTGTTTTAGCAAAAATTAGATAGAGTTTTTCTTTGGCGCGGGTCATAGCAACATAGCACAATCTTCTCTCTTCTTCAAGCTCTTCTTGGGATGCAAGCGCTCTTGAATGAGGAAAGAGATTTTCTTCTAATCCAACAATAAAAACATTACTGAATTCCAGACCTTTAGCAGAATGCATAGTCATTAAGACAACTGAATTATTTTCATCATTGACCTCATCTGTATCAGAAACTAAGGCAATTTCTTCTAAAAATTTTGCTAAACCATCTTTATTATTATCGTATTTTGAGGCAACTGTTTTTAATTCCTGAATATTTTCCCATCGATATTCGCCTTCTTCTGATCCGTCTAAAATAAATTCCTTAAAACCTATTTTCACCAATAATAAATCAATTAATGAAGTTAAATTAATTGTTTTTGATTTAGCATTCAAATATTCCATGATTAAGCCGAATTGGTTCAAATTATTTTTTGTTTGTGTGGAAACGCCAGTTAATTTTTCGGAAGCAATAGCTGCTTTGATATAATCAATTTTATTTTGCTTGGCATATTTTTCTAGAGCTCCTAAAGTTTTGGCGCCAATTCTTCTTGGAGGAGTATTTATAATACGACCTAAGCCAACTGTATCTTTGAAAGAATTTATAACGCGAAGATAAGCAATAATGTCTTTGATTTCTTTGCGTTCATAAAATTTTAAGCCACCAATTATTTTATATGGGATATCATGTTTTAAAAAGTTTTCTTCCAAGGCACGCGATTGAGCATTGGTGCGATATAGGACGACAAATCTATTGTATGGCTGTTTAGAATTGTTAATTTCATTAATAATAAAATTTGCTTCTTCTTGTTCATCCTCGGCTTCAAATAAAATCGGCTTGTCGCCTTTTTCATTATCTGTCCATAATTTTTTGTCTTTTTTATTTTTATTTTTTTCGATTATACAATGAGCAACATCCAAAATATTTTGAGTGGAACGATAATTTTGTTCTAGCTTTAATGTTTTTGCTTTTTTAAAATCTTTTTCAAAATTCAAAATATTGGAAATATCAGCACCACGCCAACTATAAATTGACTGCCAATCATCGCCAACAACAGTAATGTTTTGATAACGTTTTGATAATAAATTAACTAACAGATATTGAGCTTTGTTGGTATCTTGATATTCGTCAACTAAAACGTATTTAAATTGATTTTGATATTTGACTAAAACCTGTGGAAATTTTTGAAAGATTTTAATTGTCATCATGATTAGATCATCAAAATCAAGAGCATTATTTTCTTTCAAAAAAGATTGATAGACTTCATAAGTTTCGCCTGCTACTTCCTCGATAAATTCATTAGATTTATTTTTTAAATCATTTGGTTCTAATAAATCATTTTTAGCGCTAGAAATTATAGAATGAATAATCCTTGGATTTATTTCATTAGTATTATAATTTAATTTTCTCATTGATTGCTTGATTGCTGATAACTGATCTTCTGAATCATAGATATTGAAATTTCTGCTATAACCTAAATGCTCAATTTCTATTTTTAAAATTCTGACACAAACTGCGTGAAAAGTGCCTAAAAAAGGCAGTTTATAATCAATCTTTTTTTGATCGATTGATCTGGTGGGAAGCTTGAGGCTAGAAATTAATTTGCTAACACGCTCTTTCATCTCTTGAGCTGCTTTATTAGTAAAAGTAACTGCCAAAATATGATAAGGAGATACGCCATTAGCAATTAGATAAGCAATGCGATGGGTTAATGTTTTTGTCTTGCCAGAACCTGCACCAGCTAAAATCAAAAGAGGACCGTTTTGATGCAAAACAGCCTGTTTTTGAATGTCGTTAAGTTGATTTAAGATTTGATTCATGAAATGATTTTAACAATTTAATAACCAAGATACAAGACACAAATAATATTCAAAAATCAAATTAAAATAATCAAACTCGTCGCTTTTGATTATTGATTATTTTAATTTGAAATTTGTTTGATTAATAATTTTGCAATCCAAAATTATTAATTGTTTCTTGGATATTGAATATAATTTTAAAAGGCGGAGACAAGCTCCGCCCATACGCGAAAATTGTATTCACGTAGGGGCGGAGTTTATCTCCGCCCTGATATTAAAAAAGGCGAGAAATTATTCTCGCCTTTTTAGATATTCAAAACTTATTATTAAATTGCTCGTAATTTATCTTTAAGTGTTTTGCCAGCTGTAAATTTTGGCAGTTTCATTGCTGGAATAGTGATTCTTTGTTTTGGATTTTGAGGATTGACACCTTCTCTCTCCTTTCTATCTGAAACTGAAAAAGTACCAAAACCAGTAACAGCGACTTTGTTTCCTTGTTTTAATTCTTCGGTGACGATCTCAACAAATGTTGAAATGTATTTGTCTGTCTCTCTTTTTGAAATTCCAAGCTTGGCTGACAATTTTTCAATCAATGCCATCTTAGTCATACAATCACCCCCTCTCAAAAAATTAGATTTATAAAATTAAATAACCAAGAAACAAGATGCAAACAATATTCAATAACCAATTTCCAATTTCCAAAATCGTTGTTTCTTTAAGTTTGATTATTTTAATTTGAGATTTGTTTGTTTCTTGATTAAAAATTTTGAATGCAAAATTTTTAATTGGTTATTGGTTATTTTTAGTATAAACAAGGCAAAAACTAATAGCAACAACGATTTTGTTGATAACTTTTTTTATTCAGCATCTCGCAATAGCTTGGCTGCTTGTTCTGGCTCGACTGTTGAAATTTCGATGCCTGTTGACAATTCGAATCCAGCCCAAATTGTGACTTTCGGTAAAATCTCAATGTGCCAGTGATAATGATCATGATTTTGTTCATCAGCAGGAGCAGTATGAATAAAAAAGTTAAATGGCGGATCATTCAAGGCCTGATAAATTTTGTTTAAAGAAAATTTTAATGCTTTTGCTAAACTAATTTTTTCATTTTCTTCAATTCTTTCAAAATATGGCGAATGAAGTTTTGGATAAATTCTAACTTCAAAAGCAACAACAGATGTAAACGGACAGACAGCAATAAAATTTTCATTTTCAAAGATAACTCTGGTTTTTTCTTTTCTTTCCCATTCTATAATTTCACAATGCGGACATTTGCCATGTTCTTCAAAATATTTTCTTGAACCATGCAAAGAATTACGAATATCTTTTGGAATTACTGGAATCGCAAAAAGCTGGGAATGAGGATGAGCAATCGAGGCACCAGCTTCTGGTCGATGATTATGAATTATGGAAATATAATCAATGTGAGGCTCTTTTGCTAAAGCAAGATAACGAGATTGAAAAACATCAATTATTTCTTTAACTCTCTCATCTGGCAATTGGCCATAAGTTTTGTTATGAGAGGCTGGAATGATTACTTCATGATAACCATAGCCTGGTAAAACTCTGTAAGGACCAACTAATTTTTCCTTAAAATCCACGTCCTTTACAAAGGCTGGAAATTTATTTTGAATATCAATTATACTATAAGGCTCTTTTTTCCAAGTCGGCAAAGGTGCTCCTTCTTTTTTTAATTCATCAAGATATGGATCTTTTGAAGTTAGAGGGTGAATTAATGAGACTTGAACACCTTGTTGCTTGTCAAAATTGCAAAAGGGACACTCTTCTTTTGGTTGCTCTAAAACAGCTGCTTTTAGACCTTCGTAAGATTTTGGTCTTTTCGATCTGCCCGATGCAATGACTACCCAGTTTTTGGAGACAATGTCTTGGCGTAATTCTGATGGATGTTGATTATTCGGCATAATTTTAAATTTTTAATTTTTATTAAATTTTTAGTGACAAATTTTAAAACCTTAGCATTATTTTAACTTATTTTGAAGGAAAGAACAATTTTAAAGCAGAGCCTTTAGCTCTGCTATTTTGCAAATAATTTATTAAAAATAATTATAGCTGAAACGCATCCTTATCTGCAATTACAAACTTTGCTTTAGAAAGAGAAGTAAAATGATAGATTGGGGCAAAGTTTTGGTTGCTGCCTTTCTTAGTTTTAGCAATCGATGTTGGTCTTAGATAGTAGTTCCTAATTTTGAATTTTAAATTGTTTTTTTGTAAGTTTTGATAGACTGGATATGGACCTTGCCAATTGCCTTTTCGATCTTTGATAAAAAGACGGAGATTCTTTTCTTTAAGCTTGTTTTTCTTTAGCTTTTTTGTTTTGTAATGGAAAGTGATTTTGAAAGTAGTCTTGCGGATATTCCTGATGTTTGATTTTAGAACAAGATAAGCAGGATAGAGTTTTTTCTTGATGAAATGGCGGGAAGAATATTTCTTGTTTTTACGAATTAAAGTTAGATAAAGACCTTTAGAATTAGATGGCTTTTCATAGAAATAGACTTTGATGTCTTGTCCTTGATCTTGATATGTTCTTAACAAATTAGTTTGCTCTAAATTTAATGTTTGATTAAAATCAGTTGCCATAGAATCTAAAGCTGTAAAAGTCATTGCTTCAGACTGGTTAATCATTGTATTGCCAGCTAGATCTTTTGCATTTCTGACTGAAATATATCCAGAAGTGTTGGTATAGGAGCTGTCTAAAACAATATTTCCAGTCCATGTCTTTCCTGAATATGATGTTTGGACTACTCCATAGTTTTCAGTTCTTAAACCTGTAATCTCAACAACTGGCAATGCAGTTGTTAACATGTTTTCTGAAAAGACAATTGTTACTGTGACTAAACCAGCTTGAGCTGGATTTGGAGTATAGGAAATTGAAGAAATAGTTGGTAGAATGCTTTCAACTTGAAATGTCGAAGCAGTTAGATCAGGCAACATTGTATTTCCAGCAATATCTTTAGCGCCTGTTACAGAGATCGTTGCTATTGCATCTTCATTGTCAGAATTTAGAGTAAAAGTGCCATACCAAATAGCAGAGCCATAAATATTCTGGCTGACTGTGTAAGAACTAGCAAGACCATTGATCACTACTGTTGGCGTAACAGTTGTATCCATGGCTTGCGAAAAGTAAAGAATGACTCCTACTGTTCCAGGGATAGCTGGATTAGGATTAACAATGACTGAAGTAAGATATGGAGCAATAGTATTAACTTCAAAAGTACCAGCTGAAATATCAGCTAGCATTGTATTGCCAGCTAAATCTTTTGCGCCTGCAACAGAGATTACAGCAGTTGTGATTTCATTATCATCAAGTAAATTAAAAGTGCCAGTCCACAAATTACCATAGCTAGTTTGAGCTACAAGATATGGACTGCTTGTCAAACCTGTGACTGTAACTGTTGGTGAAACAGTTGTATCCATTGTTTCCGAGAATACCAAACTAACTGTTACATTTCCAGGCTTAGCTGGATCAGGATTCGCTATCGCTGATGTGACTGTTGGTGCTGTTTCATCAAGAATGATTGTACTAGAAATGCCAGTGCTTTCTGAAAGAAGCTTGTCTCTGTATTTGACATAGACTGTCTTTGTCCCATCGCCAGAAGATAATGTAAAGTTCTTTGATGTTGCATAAGTTTCCCAACTAGCGCCAACAAATGTCGGATCTTCTGAAACCATCATCTGATATGCATCAGACGAGGCTGATAAAGCTAAAGTAACAGCAGTTGTATTTGTATAACTTGCTCCGGAATTAATTGCAATTGACGTGGAAGTCGGGGCGGAGCCGAAAATATGGAAAAGAAAATAGTAAGTGTTATAAGGATTAGGATTATTACTATCGTAACCGATTATATGTGCAGTATCGTCACTAGCTAAAGCCAGACTAGGCTTGTAACCAAATAAAGAGTGATCACTTAAAGATTCAACAATCCATAAGTTACTTTTATAACCAAATTTCAAGAATTTGGTAACTTGGTCAAAATATGAAATCATAGGAATATTTTGACTGTTCAGTTTCAAAGTAACAGAATCACCATAACTTGCATCAGTATCAACGAATTCAGTATGCCAACCATTGATATCTTTGTAAGCATATTTTACTTTAAAATTAGTAGCATCATAATATGCAATATGTGGATAATCAAAGCTATCCAAATCAAGAGAAGCATAAGTGCCGACTGAACCACCAGAATCAACAGTTTCTGTATGCCAGCCAGTACCATCTTTGTAGGCATAAATAAGATCGGCAGTAGAAGAACCATAATAACTAACACAAGGATAATTAGCGGAATTAATTGCAATTGAAGTTTGACTGCCAGCGCCAATATTTTCACTATGCCAACCAGTACCATCTTTGTAAGCATGTTTAACTTGACCTGAATTATAATAACTAATATGCGGATAGTTAGATTGATCTATCACAATCGAGTTATAAGTTCCACCGGAAGTATCAACTGTTTCTAAATGCCAACCCGATATATCTTGGTAAGCATATTCAAGATCATCATTTACTCCATCATAATAGCTGATATGGCTATAATTATTTTGATCAAGAGCAATGCTGGAATAGGGGGAATTATTTATACTAGTGCTTTTATCAACAATAGCTTCATTCCAACCATACTCATTTTCATAAGTATAATTCAAACGATAATTAGTAGGAGAGCTAATATGAACTAGATTATTACTATCAACAGCAATCGCAGACGTCTGACCAGGATACTGATATCGATAATCATCTAGATTCCAAACTGTAGTATAATAAGCACGTATTAAATTATTGTAGTTATATGTAATTTGAGGCAAGCCAGTTGAAGTTAGATCAATTGAAGTCGGATAAGAATAAGAAGCATTAGTGCTAACTGTCGCATAATTCCAAGCTCCAGCATCTTTGTAAGTATATTTAAGATCATAATTCGTCACATCACTATAACTAATATGGGGACGATTAGAACTATCTGTAACAATTGAAGTAGACCGACCGATATCTGCTGAACTTGAATCAACTGTTTCTACTGCCCAAGCTCCACCACTAACTTTGAAAGCATATTTGAGATCTTTATTGGTATTATCATAATAACTGATATGGGGCTGATTTAATGAATCAACAGCAATCGAGTTATATTGCCCAACATCACCTCCAAAATCAACAGTTTCTTCATGCCAACCAGAACCATTTTTGTAAAAATAAAAAAGATCATATCCTGCCGGATAGTTATAATAGCTGATATGAGGATAATTAGAAGAATCTAAAGCTATGGAAAGATAAATACCAAAATTAAGAAATGTATTTGATTTAATAGTTTCATAATGCCAACCAGAAACATCTTTATATACATATCTTATATTTTGAGTAGTATAATTATTATCAATATAACAAATATGAGGATAACCATTATTATCAATGGCAATAATAGACGAATTGATATATGCTCTATTATCAACAACTTCATAATGCCAACCTGAAGCATCTTGATAAGCATAGCGAAGATAATAACTAGTTGTATCTATATAACTAATATGCGCGTAGCCATTACTGTCAAGACCTAAAGAAAAAGTTTGAGAAGTTCCATTATAATGAGCATAGCTAGCATCAGGTTCAAGAACTTGATAATAAAATTGACCATTAGCGTCTTGATATCCATACTTTATTCTTTTTAGAAAACCATCATAAAAAGCAATACTATAACGGTCATTACTTTTATTAATTTTTAAAAAAGCCATATAAGAAGAAAATTGATTAGTATAATCAATTTTCTCCGTAGTCAGCGCCATCGCATCATTAGAAGGCAAACCAAAAAAGACAGCAAATAAGCTTATGCTGATAAGACAAAAAAATGAAAAAATTAATATTTTTTTAATCATCTTGCTTTTTGTTTTTTATTCGTCCCCCTAATATCAATATTGATTATTATACCACAGAAGAAGAAGAAGAAGAAGAAGAAGAAGAAGAAACAAGAGCAAAATAAAAGTTATCCACAATTAAAAAAACTAATCAACAATGATTAGCTTTTTTAATATTTAATTATGTTTAAATCTCAATTTCTTCATTAATTCTGGAAATTGTATTTCCTTTTTCTTTGTCTAAATTAATGACAACTGCATTAACAATGCAGTTTCCTGTTTCATCAACTTCCCATCGATGAGGCATTTGAGTCAAAAATTGTTCGATAACTTTTTCTTTTTGAACTCCCAAAACAGAATCTTTGATTCCAACCATGCCGACATCTGAAATATAGGCTGTGCCTTTTTGTAAAACTTCTTCATCAGAAGTTTGAACATGGGTGTGTGTTCCTACAACTGCTGAGACTTTTCCATCTAAATAAAAACCCAAAGCTTTAACTTCTGAAGTTGCTTCTTTGTGCAAATCAACAATGCTGAAGTCAATGTGTTCATTCTTTGTTTCTTCTAAAATTTCATCAATAGTTTTGAATGGACAAACAAGATCTTCTTTCATAAAAACTCGGCCTAAAACATTAGTAATCAAAACTTTTTTGGTACGAACTTGTTTGATCAAATATCTTTTGCCTGGATTTTCTTTTGGATAATTTGCTGGTCTGACAATTGGCAAATTTTTGTCTTGATCTAACATTTCGACACCTTCTGTTTTGTCATAGATATGATTACCTGAAGTTAAAACATCAATTCCAGCATTTAAAATTTCTTGGACTGTATTTTTGGTAATACCAAGACCATGGGCAAGATTTTCGCCATTAGCAATAATTAAATCTGGATTATATTTGGCTTTCAATTTTGGCAATATCTTTTTGATGGCGTTGCGACCTGCTTTGCCAACAATATCACCGAAAAATAAAATTATCATATTATTAAATTTCCAATTACCAATGATCAATTTACAATCAATTTCCAATGAAAATTTTGAAAATTGGTTCATTGAAAATTTAATGAAAATTAAAAATTGTAAATTGAAAATTATTTTATTATCTTGCAAAATCAACTGCTCTTGTTTCTCTAATGACGTTTACTTTGATTTCGCCAGGATATCTTAATTCTTTTTCAATCTTGTCAGCAATACCTTGCGCTAATTTTTTAGCTTCAAGATCATCAACTTGTTCAGGAGTAACAAAGACGCGAACTTCACGACCAGCCTGAATAGCATAAGCTTTATCAGCACCTTCAAAACTCAAAGCAATATTTTCAAGATCTGTTAAACGTTTAATATAATTTTCGTATGTGTCTTTACGAGCGCCTGGTCTTGCTCCAGAAATTCCATCAGCTGCTTTAACAATTACTGCTTCAACTGTATGAGGTTCAACATCTTCATGGTGACATTCGACAGCATGAATGATCTCTTCAGAAACACCAAATTTTTTCAAAATATTTCTGCCAATTTCAATATGCGTTCCTTCAATTTCATGATCAACTGCTTTACCAATATCGTGTAATAGACCAGCTTTTTTTGCGATATTGACATCAGCTCCTAATTCTTCAGCAATGATTTTTGCAAAGTTAGCAACTTCGATTGAGTGTCTTAAAACATTTTGTCCATAAGATGATCTGAATCTTAATCTGCCTAAAACTTGAACTAATTTTGAATCTAAATCAGCGATACCTAATTCATAAGCTGCTTGCTCGCCAGCTTCCTTGATCTCATGAGCGATTTCTTTTTTGACTGTAGTAACTGTTTCTTCAATTTTGGCTGGATGAATTCTACCATCTTGAATTAGACGTTCTAATGTTCTTTTTGCAACATGACGTCTGATCGGATTAAAACCAGAGATAACAATTGCTTCTGGAGTATCATCAACAACTATTTCAATACCACATAATTCTTCGATTCTTTTAATGTTTCTACCTTCACGGCCGATGATTCTTCCTTTCATTTCATCAGAAGGTAATGCAACAGTTGTAGCTGTTGATTCTGAAGCTTGCGGACGAGCGTAACGTTCAATTGCCTGTGATATAATATTTTTTGCTTTTGTATTTGCTTCATCTTTGGCACGATTCTCTGCTTTTTTAACAATACCCAAAACTCTTTCTTGCTGATCTTTTTCAACCATTTCCAACAAAACTTCTTTTGCTTTTTCTCTCGACAAAGAGGCAACTTTTTCTAATGTTGCCATTTGCTTTTTTCTGATCTCGCCTAATTCTTGAGTTTTTCTTTGGATTGTACGATTTCCTTTTTCTAATTGTTCTTCTTTTTGAGAAATTGAATCTAATTTCTGATTTAAAATTCCTTCTCTTTGGGCTAATTTTCCTTGAAAATCTAAAAGCTTAGCTCTTCCTTCTCGCTGTTCTTTTTCAGCGTTTTCTTTGATTTCTAGAGCTTGAGTCTTTGTTTCTAATAAGATTTCTTTTTGTTTTGCTTTTGCTGTTTCAACTAAGGCTTGAGTTTTTGCTTCGATTGAGTCTTGTCTGCTTTTGGCAATTACTTTTCTCAAAATGTAGCCAAGTGTTAATCCTAAGATTAAAGCGATAATCGAAGATACGACAATTAATAATAAGTTATCCATTTCAATGCATCACATCCATAAAAAGTGAATAAATTTCTTCTTTGGTTTTAAAACGAGCTTATCAACTAGATAAGTGTAGTTCCTAAGTATTGGCTTGAATAAGGTATTTATCAAAGTCAAACATAATTTCTTTAAGGTAAATTTCGATTTAATTCAACAATTTAAGAGATGCGACTGTTAATTAATAGTTAATTAGCTAAAAAGCAATTTTGTTATTAAATTACTGCCTTTTAGCACTCTTCATTTTAACAAAAATAAAATGTTTTGGCAAGAATAAATAAAAAATCGCTTAATTAAGCGATTTTTTTATTATGATCTTTTTTCTTTTTTCTTCGCCAAAGGAGTCCTAAAGTTCCAAATAACAGTATTCCAGAAATAAAACCAATGATTACAGCTGGTATTGACCTTAAAATATTGGTGATTTTTTTCATTTTTATTTTATTATTTGATCTACGATTCCATATTTTTTAGCATCTTCGGCTGTCATATAATAATCTCGATCTGTATCTTGCTCAATTTGGCTCAATTTCTGATTTGTATGTTTGGAAATAATTTTATTTAAACGATCTTTTAGTTTCAAAATTTGTTTGGCAGTAATTTCAATATCAGAAGCTTGACCTTGCACACCTCCCATAATTTGGTGGAGCATAATTTCAGAATTTGGCAAAGCAAGTCTTTTATTTTTAGCACCTGCTAAAAGAAGGGTTGCTCCCATTGATGCAGCTAAACCAACACAAATAGTTGACACATCTGGCTTGATATATTGCATTGTATCATAAATTGCTAAACCTGCGCTAACTGATCCACCTCCGGAATTAATATATAATTTAATATCTTTTGTTTTGTCTTCTGATTCTAGAAACAATAATTGAGCGATAACTGTGTTAGCTAAATTATCATCAATTTCTCCGCCCAAAAAAACAATTCTATCTTTCAATAGCCTGGAATAAATATCATAGGCTCTTTCGCCATAATTAGATTTTTCGATGACTGTGGGTATTAACATGTTTAAAAAATAAATATTATTTTTTTGCAATTATAACTTTAATTGTTTTGGTTTCGACTGACTTAATAGAAATTCCTGACGGAACCGTAACGTTGTTTTGATTAACAGCAAAATCGAATGTTCCTTCTCCTTTGCTTGTTAAATCAACTTCAAAATAGACTTCATCTTCATTTAGGCTATTGATTTTAGCAGATGGGCCTTCAATTGTCAATTGGATACGACTCGGCATAATTCCACCAACTTTGAATTGATCGTTAAGATTTTTATACTTTATAATTCCTTGAAAAGATTTGGTAATTTTTTCTTGGCTTAGATAAACTTTGACAGTAATTTGTGGATTGTCTAAAGCTTCAATGCCATCAGGTAAATCTAGGCCAACAGTTTTGGCATTAACATCTTCAGTCATTTCTCCCAAATCAATTGAATTTGTTTCGACAGTATCAAGATCTTTAATTTTGTCATTCTTGCCTTTAATAATGACAGTTGAAGGATTAGTTTCTATTTTTTCAATTGTAGCTCCGGCTGGTAAATTGCCAATTATATTCGCTCTAACGCCAACAGTTTTTTCGCCATTTTCTTTACTGATTGGAATAATGACCTCAATTGTTTTTGGAACGATATTAACTTTGTTGATTTTTTTATTATCTTTGTCTCTTGCTTCTAATTCAACATTTTTTTTAATTTCTAACATCTCGTTATCATATTTTATTGGAGCAACAACTTTGACAATCTTGTCTAAAACGACTTGAGCACTCTCAACGTTAACTTCTGGTTGGGAAAACCTTGGCTTGTCTGCGATATAATCTTTGCCTAAATTTCCTGATGTTTCTAATTCAACTTGTTTTATTGTTGAAACAATAGGAGCTAAAATTACATGAACAGACTCTGGTTCTTGCTCAATTATTTGGATACTTTTATCTAAAGTTTCTACTTTTACTTCGACATCATATTCGCCTTGATCATAATATTGCAAATCGATCGAAGCATTTATTTTACTAGCAATATCTTTTTTCTGCCAAACATCAGTTGGAGCGCGCAATTTTAATTTTACTTTTGATAAATCATTTGTGATCATTAAATCTTCAGAAAGATTATGAACTTTTATTTGGATTTCAGTATCTAGATTGTTGACTTGAAAACCTTCATTAATAACAAAAAACCACAGAAAAATTGCGGAAACGACTGCTAAGATTTTAAGATAAAAACTGTTAGACATAGTTACTGAATTTTCAATTTCTAATTTTTAATTTTTATTAAATTTCTAATGCATTAATTTTCAAACCTGTTCGCCGTCGACGAGTTTAGAAATTGAAGCAATAGGAATTTAATAGAAATTAGAAATTTAAAATTAGAAATTTTAGACCAGTTGTTCTAATTTGTTCGCTAATTTATCAACACTTATCTTTTCTTCTAATCGACCGTCAATTGCAATTGAGACTTCCCCACGTTCTTCGGAAACAACTAAAGCAACAGCATCGGTATTTTCTGTAACTCCGATAGCAGCTTTGTGACGAGTGCCATAAGTTAAAGAATATTCACCTTCTGTCAAAGGCAACATACAACCTGCTGCTAAAATTTTGTTGGAAGATATAATTACTGCACCATCATGAAGAGGAGAATTTGGAAAAAAGATATTTAATAATAAAGCAGTTGATAAATTGGCATTAAGTTCAGTACCTGATTCGATGTATTCTAATAAACCAGTTTTTCGCTGTAAAACTATTAAAGCACCAATTTTATTTTTCTTTAATATATCAATTGCTTGGACGATGTCCTTGACATTTAATGACATTTTTTTGTTGCTGCCGATGAATTTGGCACGACCTAATCGCTCTAAAGCACGTCTCAATTCTGGCTGAAAAACAACTGGTATGGCAACAATAATTAGTAATGTTAAATGAGATAAAACCCAATTCAAAGTTTGCAAGCTTAATAATCTACCGATAACAACAACAATTGCTAATATAATGATGCCATAAATAATTCTGGTTGCTTTTGTACCTTTTACAAATGCAAAAGCAAAATATATCAAAACAGCAACAATTCCGATGTCTAAAATTGTTGTAATGTAGTCTATTAAAGTAAATGTTGAGAAATAGGCAGAAATGCTACTAAACATAAATAAAAATTCTAAGTACTAAATTCTAAACTCTAAACAAATATAAAATTCAAATGACCAAAATTAAAAATTATCGATGCTGACTTTTAAATATTTAAATTTTATAATTTTGAATTTGTTTAGGATTTTGTGCTTAGGATTTAGTATTTTTTTAAATTATTATCTTAACCTCATTATTTTGCTTAATCAATCTACCGGGTAATGTAAATCCCGCTGCCTTCTTATGTCCTCCTCCTCCCAAACTTCGAGCTAGTTTTGAGACATCAATATGATCATGCAAGGTTCGAAAGGAACCTTTTATTTCGCCTTTTTCATTTTCTGATAAAACTAATGATGCTTTGACATCTGGAATTGAATTTAGAAAATTAGCAATGCCTTCAAGATCTTCTGATTTAGCATTACATTCTTGTAAATCTTTTTTGGTTATAACGGCATAAACAATGCCGAAAGTCTTATTCTTTTTTATTTCTGATAATATTTTACCCCAAAGTCTAAGAGTTGACAAAGATTTATCTTGCAAAGTATTTTTGGTAATCTCTTTTAAATTTGCACCAGAAGCTAAAAGATCTGACGTAGTTTTTAGAGTATGATGAGAAGTATTCGGATTTTTGAAACTGTCAGTATCTCCAAAGATTCCATTTAATAAACTTGTTGAAATATTTTTGTCTAAAGCAACATTCATTTTTACTAAAAAGTTGTGAACAATTTCTGAAGTTGAAGAAGCATTAGCTTCAATAATATTCAATCTGCCAAAATGCGGATTATCATGATGATGATCAATATTAATGATTGGTGCTTTAAGATCGCTGAACTTTAAGAAATTATGCAAACCAGTTTGTTCAAAGCTCCCACAATCTAAAGTAATTAATAATTTATAATTAATAATATTATCTAAAATCTGATCAATTTTTTTTATTTTGTTTGCATTTTTGAGGAAAAAAAACTTGGTGGGAATTTCATCCTGACAAGCATATTTAATTTTTTTATTTTGTTTTTCTAAGATGTCTCCCAAAGCAAGAGCTGATCCGATAGTATCAGCATCTGGTTTGCGATGACAAATAATCAGGATATTTTCTGATTTTTTTATTAAATAAAGCGCTCGATTTATTTGGATATCGATGAAGTTGAACATGTGGACAAAATTCTAAATCCTAAATTCTAAATCCTAAACAAATCCAAAAACCAAATTACCAAATGCTCAGAATTTCTTCGTCTGATTTTGAACATTTATATTTTTGATTTTAAATTTGTTTAGGATTTAGGGTTTTGTGCTTAGAATTTCCTCGATACGGGCTGCGTGCTCTTCTGAATGATCTAAGACAAATCTAATTTTTGGAACAAAACGCATTACTAATTTTCTATTCAAAGCTTTTTGGAGATGATAAACATTATAATTAAGCTTTTTGATAACGCCAACTGCTTTGTTTTTTGGGATCACAGAAATATACACGTTTGTGTGTTTAATGTCAACAGAAGTATCCACTTTTGAAACAGTTACGAAAGCGTCTATTGGAAGCTCGATTTCTTCTTTAATAATTGAACCTAATTCTTGCTGAATTAGGCTATTTAATTTTTCTAAACGATGAGACATAAGTGTAAAAAATACAAATTCCAAAAAACAAATCACAAACCTTCTACTTTGTAATTTGTAACTTGGGATTTGTTTGGAATTTGGGATTTGGAATTTATAAGGTAATTTTCTTGATTTCTTCTTTCCAAGCTTCAATAATATCTCCTTCTTTAATCTTGACTGTTGTATCAATTGACATACCGCATTCTGAACCTGCTTCTGCTTTTTCTACATCTGCCATCTGTTTTTGAACGCTAGTAATTTTTCCTTGGCCGATTTCTTGGTCATCTCGAATAATTTTGACAATAGAATCTTTTGCTAAATAACCTGATAAAACTCTGCCACCAATAATTTTTCTTTTCTTTTCGGAACGAAAGATTGCGAGAACATTCATTTTGCCTAATTTTGTTTTAATAACTTCTGGTTCAATTAAGGAACTCAATTGTTTTTTTATTTCATCAATTAATTCATAGATAATATTAAAAGAAAAAATCTTAACATGCTTATCTTCTGCTAAGCGAGATGCAACTGAAGTTGGCTTGGAATTAAAACCAAAAATAATGGCGTTTGAAGATTGAGCATTCATGACATTAGATTCAGTGATCTTGCCTGCAGAATAATCAATAATTTGAGGCATGACCTGTTTTGATTCAATCTTGTTTAGTTCATCAATAATTGCTTCCAGAGATCCAAAAAAATCGGCAATCAAAATGATATTAAGTTTTTTAATTTTTCTTTCTTCTTCCGGCGTTAAATTTCTTTTGATCTTAATTTCAGATTTTGCAATTTTGGCAATTTTTTCTCTAGCTGCTTCTTTAGATTTTTCTTCCTGCAATATATCGCCAGAATCTGGGACAGCAGTTAAACCTAAGATCTGAACTGGAGTAGATGGCTTAGCGTGATTAATTCTTTTTCCTAAGAAATTTTCCATAGCCTTAATTTTTCCATAGATACTGCCACAAGTAACATAATCACCTAAATTCAAAGTGCCATTTTGGATTAAAACTGTAGCAACAGGGCCTTTTTTAGGATCTTTATTGGATTCAACTATTGTGCCAATAGCTTTTGATTCTTGATTAGCTTTTAATTCTAAAATTTCTGCTTGTAATAAAACCATTTCCAAAAGTTTATCAATATTTGTTTTCATTTTGGCAGAAATCGGAACCATGATCGTATCTCCTCCCCAATCTTCTGGTTGCAAACCTAAGTCAGCAAGCTGTCTTTTTACTTTTTCTGGATCAGCGCCTTCTTTATCGATTTTGTTGATGGCAACGATAATCGGTACGCCTGCATTTCGAGCATGCGCAATTGCTTCTTCTGTCTGAGGCATGACACCGTCATCAGCAGCAACAACAAGAATTGCTAAGTCAGTAACTTTTGCGCCTCTTTCTCTCATCGCTTTAAAAGCTTCATGACCAGGAGTATCTAAAAATGTAATTGCTTTACCTTTGCATTTTGCTTGATAAGCACCAATTTTTTGAGTAATTCCACCTGCTTCTGTGTCAATAATATTTGTTTCACGAATAACATCTAATAACTTTGTTTTACCATGATCAACGTGTCCCATAACAACAACAACTGGAGGACGAGGCTTTAGATTTTTTTCTTCTTCGTGAGATAGATCTTCAATAATTTGTTTTCGAACACCTTTTTCTTTAATTAAATCTTTTTTCTCTTTTTTTAACTCAATTTTGTGTCCTAATTCTTCTGCAATAATACTAGCTGTTTCGAAATCAATTTCTTCATTGATTGTTGCCATAATGCCTTCTTGAATTAGCTGTCTAATAACATCAGTAACTTCCATGTCAAGCGTTTGCGCAAAATCTTTTACAGTAATGGTTTGACCAACATATAGTTTTTTTGGTTCTTTGGCTTTTTCAACTTTTTTTTGTTCTTGAGCTCTTTCTTCCAATTTTTCTTTTTCTAATTTTTCTACTTTTTTGGTAATCTCTTTTGCTTTTTTATCAGAAATCTTCGATGCTGTTGGTCGAAGACGATAGCCCATAGCTTCAATCATCTTGCGCATTTCTTGGCTATGGTAACCTAATTTTTTCGCTAAAGTAGAAATATTCATGTTAAAAAAGTAAAAAGTAAAAATTAAAAAGTCAAAAAACGAGTTATGCTTATAATACTATATCTTATGAATAAAGTCAAAACAAATATATTGTTGTAGATTATATTTATGTTATAATTAATTATTATGAAACTATTAGTAATCATCACACCTAAAGAAAATACTAAAAAACTGAAGTCAGAGCTTGTTGCTGGCAATTTTAGTTTGACAAAACTAACTTCAGAAGGTGGATTTTTAGAGAAAAAAAACACCACTTTTTTGGTTGGTGTTGAGGATGAAAAGATTGATAAAGTCTTGGAGATTATTAAGAAAAACTGTGAGACAAAAGAAAAGGTAATTTCTGCTCCGGCTTATATGACTCATGGCATGGAAAGTGGGATGAATGTTGATGAAGCAACAAAGATTAAAATTGGCGGAGCTACTGTTTTTGTTGTAAATGTCGAGAAAATGGTGAAAATATAAATTAAATGAAAAAAGTATTTAGAATTATTTTTTTAATTTTGGCAATATTTTTTTTATTATTAGTTTTTTGTACATATTATGAGTTGAGCACATCATTTAATATGCAGGCTTGCCCAACTGAAGGCGATCCGACACATCCGACTGTTTGTTTTACGAAAGAAACAATATTCGAAAATCCTTACTATTATAGAATAATGTTTTATTTTGTTGGTATAGACATCTTGTTCTGGATTTCTTATTCATTGCTGAGAAGAAAATCAAAATCTTAATATTAAATTTTTTAAAACTGAATTTTGTAACTTATTCGATCAACCAGTGTTTCTTTAAAATGCTGGTTGATTTTTTGTTTGATAATATGCTGATGCATTAATAATTCCTGAGCGTGGGAAGACGAAGGAACAGAAATTGTCAAAGTTTTGTTTTTCAAACTGATTGGCACAGCTCTTTGCAAGGCTTTTTGATTAAGTTCTTTAATTAATTTTTCACATGTCAAACAGACTTGAGAAGCTTCAAGTTGGTTCTTGATTCCGGCCCGATTGATAGAAACTGGCAGGAGATCTTTAATCGAAAAAATTGTCATTTTATTTACTTATTTGTGACTTCGCCATTTTTTATTTGCAAAACTTGAGCTTCTCTAACAAAACCAACCTCTAAACCAACAAAATCTGCAGTAGTAATCAATGTCTGCTGTCGTCTGACTAGTTCAAACATATGGTTACGCCTTTTTTCATCTAATTCAGAAAAAACATCATCAAGCAAAAGAATTGGACGCTCGCCTAAATTTTTTTCAATAAAATCTAGTTCTGCTGATTTTAAAGCGAGAATTGAACTTCGACATTCGCCTCTTGATCCAAAGATAGCGAGTCTTTTTTTATTGAGCTCAAAAACAAAGTTATCGCGATGCGGACCGACTAAGGTATAAGTTTTATAAATTTCACGCTCATATTTATTATTCAATTCTTGCTCGAATAATTCTTTGATATCTGAATCTGGCAGTAATGGTAAATTAGGTTTATAGATTATGCGAAGTTTTTGATCTTTGGTAGCGCAAATATCATTGTAGATTTCTGAAAGTCTGGTGTTGAAAAATTTTAATGCTTTCTGACGTTCAACAATTATTTTTGATCCTAGATCAATCAATTTTTCATTCCAAAAGCCAAGCTCTTGTTTTCTGGCATAGCCATCTTTTATATTAGCTAAAAGCTGATTACGATTTATTAAAACTTTTTTATATTCTGATAGATTCCGGCAATAACCTTTGTCAATCTGGCAGATAACAACATCTAGATAGCGTCGGCGAAGTGATGGAGAAGAATTGATTAAATTAATATCTTCTGGAGAAAATAAAACGGTAACTAATTCACCAATCAAATCGAAAGCACGGCTTTTTAAACCATCAATTTTAATTATCTTTTGATTTTTTGAAGTAAAAGAGTCAATGGTAATATCTAATTTTGTTTGATGACTATTTTTCTGTATAGTACCTAAAATTTTGGCAAAATCCATGCCAAATAAAATTAAATCGTATTCGCTTCTTGCACGAAAAGATTTTGACAAAGATAAAAGTTGAACTGCTTCTAGCAAATTAGTTTTTCCAGAAGCATTTTGACCTGTTAAAATTATTAGGCCGTTAGTAAAACTGCTTTCAAAATTTTTATAATTGCGAAAATTAGTGAGTTGAAACGATGAGAGATACATGTTAAAAAATCAAAATTTAAAATTAAAAAGTCAAATTACTAGATTAAAATGATATTTGTATAATATATCATTTCTTGTTTTAAAAAACCAGCTAGATTTTAGCTGGTTTTGCTTTTAGAGACTTTTTGGATAAAGCTCGATTTTGTTAAGAGTTGACTTATCGCAGGTTATTTCTATTCCTCGTAATTGACTGCCCTTTTTATTAAGAATGGCTTTAAAATAGAATTGATTCATTGATCTTGGATAGAAATCGATAATGTGTTTATTGATATCAGAGTTGTTATTGGATTGATCTATGTTAGTAGCATTTTTCCAAGTATTTTTGTTCCAGTAATACCAATTTAAATTGTCTTTGCTAATTTGGAAAGAAACTTCGCCATCAATGTCTGCAATAAAAGCAATAGCTGGATTAGGATAGCAGCCATAAGAAAACGGATATTTATTTTTTATTTCTCCTTGCTCAACTCCTTGCTGTAATTCAGCAATGGAATTTTCGACTTTTATTTTGTCTCGATCAAAACTATAACTTTCAGCTGTTTGGAAACTCCATGCCCAGCCAGGCAGATTATTTTTAATTGTTGGCTCTATTTCATTTTTTAGAAAACCAAATCCTGCAAAAGCGAACATGGCAGCTCCGGCTAGAATAACGCCAGTTAAAACAGAAACGTTAACTTTTGTAGCAATTTTAGTTGGCATAAAAATTATTTTATTGTTTGTTGTAATTCTTTTTTATATTCAGAGCTGTTCATCAACTCAGACTCAATTTTATTTGCAGCCTTTTCTTTATTCATACCTTTTTCTTTTTCAAGCTTTTGATATTGGGCAAGATAATAGCTATTTTCTTTTGGAGTAATCTCTCGGCCGAGAACTGCAGAAAAAAGAAATGCCAGAATAGAACTATCTTTTTGTTTTATTATTTCATTTTTAATTAATTTGTATTCTTCTTGAGATCTTAATTTTTCTCTGATTAATGCTTTAGAAGAATATTCTGCTTTGTTTAAAAAAGTATCAATTTCTTCATTAGATATAACGCCACGTCTTAGAGTTTTTAAATAGCTATCTTCAATAGCAGCATATTGCGGTTTATTCCAAAAATCAATTAAATTTAAATCTTGATCTTTACTAGCAAAAAATAAATTTTGCACTACGGAATTGAAATTGAGGTCTTTCTTTACGATTGTATCAGCCCAATATTTTGCAGTTGGCTCGCTATATTGATAATAAATGTCCTGTGGAATTAAGAGATCCAAATAGCCGGCATAAACTTTTTTAACCATATCAATGTTATTCGATTTTCTAAGCACAGAAATAAAGTTTGAGCTTTTTGCCATGGCAGTTTTTAAACCATAAGGGCTAACACTTGAATCAATATAGGAAGATAAACCAGATTTTTTAACATAATTATTTTCTTGACTGCCTTTATTGAAATCATAGGCAATAGTACCATAGCGTTTTAAGTCATGGTTTTGCCCAAATAATTTGTTTTGATTATATAAAGATTCGCCAACTCTATTTAATGATTTGAAGTTGAATATTTCAGAAAATTTTTCATCTGTGACAACCTGAAAATAATATTCTTTTGAACTGTATTGATCATTCTCATTGTTAACTAAATTTTCTTCTCCTAAATTATAAACAACAGCATAAAAACGATCGCTTCTCTGATCTTTGTAAATTTTAAAGTCGTATTTTAGATCATCAGCTTGTTCACCAAATTTAAATTTTAACTTACCGGCGTCAAAAGCTGATTTGATTACATTTTCGCTATACAATTTTTTGTAAACATCAAACTCATTTTCTTCAAATTTTATAATTACTCGACCTAAGCCTTTGTAAACTATCCATGCTTTAAGCGAAATCTCATCTGATTCATTGTGGGTTATCTTATCAATTACCTGCTCATAACTTGGTCTTGCATTTGCTGGCAAAGCTTGAATCTGCTTGTTAATCTCATCTTTAAGATCGTTAACTATTTGATCTTGCTTTTGATTGTCTATCGGCGCTTGTTTTACTTTCTCATTAAAGATTCGGATAGTTCTTTCGGTAATATCTTCCTTTATTTTATTAATTTCTTCCTTTAGAAAAACTGGATTTTCGACAATATAATCATGCAAGCTTTTTTCTAAATCATTTACATTTTTATCTTCGGGACTTGTCTTGGTGCAACTTTCTGAACATGGATAAGATTTTGTTGTTGAATCAAAAGGAATACAGGCAGTAATATTCTTGTTCGGAAATTGGCTTTGTAATGAAGCAAGACACGAATTTTCGTCATTAAACATCTTCTCAACTGTTCTGCATTGTCCAACTTCATGATCACAATAAGCAAAGAACTTGCCAGTTTCAACAGGTTGAATGTCTAAAGGCGGTTTTTGATTTGGATCAGGATTGTCAGTCGGAGGGACATTAGGAACATCTATGCCTCCACCAGTTGATTGATTAGTATTTTGATTTGCATTTGTAACGACGTTTGTATTTTCGTTGGCGTTAACGTTTTGATTTGTGTTAGTGTTGATATTCGTATTTTCATTAGCTACTTGATTTGTTGATTCATTAATATTCGTATTTTCATTTAAAGGCTGATTTGTATTTTCGTTAACTGCTTCATTTGTATTTACGTTTTGATTAATATTTTCGTTCGCTGTCTGGTTTGTTTCTTGATTGACGGAATCATTCGTATTTGTATTAATATTTTCATTTAAACTTACATTCTCGTTGACAGGAAGATTGGTATTTTCATTAATTGTTTCATTGGATGTATTGGTATTTTCATTGACTGGCTCGTTAGTTGGAGTTGTCTTACAATAGCCTTCATAATCACCATGAGCATAGTGAGCTTTGGCTGCTGATTCTGAAACGCAAATCTCTTGCTGATTTTCTGGATTACCGGATGGAATGTGGCAGATAATTAATTTAGTGCATGTTGCGACTGTTTCTTCGACAATTACTTCCGGCTGTTTGCAATAACCATAACATACATCTAAACTTTCATAGCATTCTCCTCCTTGTTCACTTGCGCATTGATTTTTGTCGGTATAATTTTTTCCTGTCAACTGACAGACATTCTCAGGTGATTTACATGCGCAGATATATTCGATAAGCGGTTGGTTTTTTATTTCGTCTTTGGTTTTTTTGATTGTTGTATCAATAATTTCCTGTTTATCTTCCTGATTCATAATGTTGCCATTTGCAACATCAAGATTATTATAAGAGTCATTGATAGTTTGAGTTACTTCCTCTACTTGTTTGATTTGTTCAGCAGTTGGTTTTTGATTGTCCTTTGTCAAACACTGTTCAATATTTGGATTGTTTGCGCAATCTACTATTTTATCAGCAGAATTATTTGGATTTGTGTCAGCAACAACTTGATCGGCAATTGTTTTTTTCGTATTATCGCTAATAGCGCTAGACATCCTAACTTTTACGTCTTGTTTAACAACAGTAACTACTTGTTTCAAGCTTTCTTTAAATTGATAATTAAATTCATCTTTGTTGTTCTGGTTATTCAAAGTTAACAGATTATTATCAATCTTATTGCTTGAATCATTCAAAGAATTTTTGTAAATATCTTGTAAAACTTTTTTTTCTTTGCTATTGCTGGCATTGGAAAAAGCAAGACTTGGATCGTCAAATATTATGGCATGCATAATATTAACTGCACTACTGCCTTGTTTACGGCTATCTAAATCGTTATTGTTGATAGCTGTCGAAATTTCATCATTAATTTTGTTTACTGTTTCTTGAGCAATTTTTTTTGCTTTTTGTTTAATTAAAAGCTTGTCAGCTAAATTTAGAATTTTACTATTTAAATTTTGATTATTATCATTTCCTACGCTAGCAACCTCACTATTAAGCTGACTGATTGACTGACTGGATATTGATTGAGCAATGCTTTCTTCTTGCGCTAAAATTTCAGTATTGGCATTCTCGCTATAAATTTTATTAATAATTTGTTCTCGAATCATTTCTTGATCTGATTTTGAACTATCAGGCGCTTGATTTTTAATCTGTTGATCCAATTTTTCTTGGGCAGATACTACTATTTCTTCAAGTTTTTCTTCGTTAGCATTTTTTAATTCATCAACTGGATAATCTTCACCAAAATTATTAATTTCTTTTTTTTGAAAATAATTAGAGAATGAAAGATAAGCGATTGCTCCAATGCTTAAGAAAAGAAATATAATTGCAATTAATTTGTAAAAACTTTTTTTTGTTTTCATGTAATTTAAATATTAAGGCGAGATCTTTTTTTTGATCTCGCCTTTTTGTAATTTACTTTATAGATCTTTTTAATGAATTTTTATATTCTGTACTACCCGTTAATTCCTTATCAATTTCTGTTAAAGCATCAGTTGCGTTCAAGCCATCTTTTTTAAGTTTATCAAACTTGTTGACATAATATGGCTGTCCATCTGGATCAACTGGTCTTCCTAGAACAGCTATATATAGCAACGAAATTGCATCAGATGTGCCGCCTCTTTTATAAACATCTTTTAATAATCTTCTAAATTCATCAGAATTTCTTAAATCAGCTCTGATGCTTGCTGTTGAAGGATATTTAGTAGCATTCATAAATCTACTAATATCCGACATTTGAGTGATGCCACGACTTAGAGATTTAACAAAACTTAATTCAATATCAGCTTTTCTTAAACCTTGCTTGCCTGTTCCCCAGAATTGCTGAAGGTTTGTTCTTGGCTCATCTGTACCTAGCATAACGTAAGTAACCATGCTACCAAATGATAAGTTTCCTTTTTGAACTTGTTTCGCCCAATATTTAACCCCTTCATTATCGTAACGACGATAAATATCAGTTGGCTTCAAACGATCATGATAGTTGTATAAAACTTTGACAGCTTTGTTGATATTATTTTTCTTTTGAAGATTTTTTAAGATGCTATAAAATTGTTTGTATCTTTGATCACCAGCCATGGCTGTTCTTAAACCAAAAGGAGAAACCTTGGAACTTTCAGTCCAGAAATAAACACCGCCATTTTCAAAGTTTTTGAATTTATTATTTAATTTCTTGATATCAGAAGCAACCTGTCCTTTATTTTTGAGGTTCAATTCAATTGTTCCATATTTTTTTAGATCATATTTGCCATTGTATAATCTGTTCTTGACATAAAGAACTTCGCCTCCTCTTTGCAATGATTTGAAATCAAAGAAATCAGATTTTTTATTATTTGAATCAATTTGATAGAAATATTTTTTGCTCTTATAATTTCCATCATCATTTTGCCAAAGATTTTCAACATTTAATTTATAAGCAATTGCATAATACTTATTAGGATTGCGTGGGTCTTTGTAGACTTTCAAAACATCAGTCAGATTTTCTTTTTTACTGCTAAATCTAACTCTTAGCTTGTTGTCTTTAAAATCATTAATTAATTTCTGTTCTGTATATGCAAAATTAGTTAGATCATTTGGATCAGCCCAAAATTTTACAATGACACGTCCTAATCCTCGATAGATAATCGATGAAGAAATTGCTAACTTCGGTTCTGTAATTTCTGTAGGCTGTTCTTCTAAGACTCTAACAACATTCTGAGAACAATTTGGATTGTTCGGAAGATTCTTTGCGCATTCGTCTTCTATTATAATTGAAACTGGATCAGGCTGGCATGTAGCATCGCAAATATTTTGTTTACCTGTAATACAATTATTGACTCCATATTTTGTTTCGCATTTTTTTAATATTTCTAAATCTGAAATTCCTGAAAACTCTTCTGTTCTTTTGCACCCGTTTGTTTTATCATTTTGATCGCAATAGTTAAATGAACTTGTTTTTTCAACCACAGTTGATTGACAGCATTGGGAGCTAACTGAACAGCTTTTTGTTCCGTTGACACCATATCCTATGCATTCATCAGGATTAATCTTGTTGCATGTCTGTATTGAAGTATCACAATAATATAAGGTTTGTGTTTCTTGTTTATTACATGCTGAATCACAAGTTGCACTTGAATTGGCATCGCTTGTTGGATAGCAGACTCCATATTGACTGTTACAAGCTTCTTGAGTAGACAAAGCAATCTGACAGCCAACTCCAGTTTCGCAATAATAATATTCTTGCTTTGGCTCGCAATCAGATGCCTGACAGCTGGCTATGTCACTATAACAGCCCATTGCAGCTTCTAACTCAGGATCGCCATTCGCACAAGGTTCAGAATCTGTAACTTGTCTTTTTTCAATACATGTATTATTTTCACATCTTGCAACAACTTCAGAACAAAGACTAATAGGATTTGTCGCGCACTCATCTTCAGAATTAAAGCATCTATTTTCTCCAAATTGAGCAAGACAATCTGCCATGCTCATATTAAGAGAGCCGCAATGATTCCGTCCCAATGGATTTAAATCGCAGAATACTACAGAAACTACTTGAGGCTGCTGGCAAGCATCCTGTGCAGTTTGGAAATCTGCATCAGTTTCATGATAGCATTTTTCAACATTATTAGCTGTTTGGCAACTTATACGAGCAGCTTCTAGAGGATTAGCAGCATTAGGATCGCTTGCTATAGACCTACTCTCCCATACACCATTGTAGCAAGCAGAAAATGTATATTGTGTTGAAGTTGCTGTTTGCGATGGACAAGCGTCGGCAGCTTCTTGAAAACCTGCTTCGCCTTCTCGGTAGCATGTTCCTGGATTGTTTGTGTTTTCACAAATTGATCGAGCATCTTCTAAATTACTAGCTCCGAAAGTATTGCTATTCCATGCGCCATTATAGCAAGCAAAAAATTTATATTGCTGACAAGCGTCGGCAACTGCTTGAAAACCTGCTTCACCTTCTTGATAACACATTCCTGGGTGATTAGTGTTTATGCAAATTAGCCGGGCGGCATCTAAATTATCAGCTTCAAAAGTATTACTATTCCATGCGCCTTGATAGCAAGCAAAAAATGTGTATTGTGTTCCGGTTGGCTCGTTGATGCTTTCTCCACAAATACAATTTGCTTTTTGGCTATAGCAAGTATCAATATCATATCCCATATGTGATTCTATATAAGAAACACAATCTTTGTTGTTTGTAAATCTATCAGTTGCTACACCACAAGCAGAATTTGGTTCGCCACAATAATAATATGTCTTTGCTGTATTATTGCAATTAGCCGCAGCATCACTTTCGTTGTTATAACAAGTCATACTTTCGTCGACAGCTAAATATTGAGAAGTACGATATTTTGAGGTCATTGCTTGTGAACATTCGTCAGCTCCAGCTTGGCTATCTTCATATGTCTCTGATGTTTTTCCAACTGTCCAATTAATGGGTAGATTCGAACTATCAGTTGGAGAACAATAATAATAAAAAATACCGCTTGATACTATTGTTAAATCTTGATTGTCAGTATTTTCTGTACTAGTTGCATAGCTAATTTCTGAATCATTGCTAGCAGAGTTATAGTTTACAATCCTGTTTAATTCTTTTGTATAAATTGCATTCATTTCATTACTAGTTGTGTTTGCATCACTATTGGTTTCTTCAGTAATCTGTGCTGATGAAGCATCGTTTAATTGAGTGACTTCATTGACTACACTTTCTCCAGTAGTTTCGATATCTCTAATTTGAGAGGAAGTGAATTCAGTATAAGGACTCGTAAATTCTACATCTCCTGTTCCGCCGGTAAATTTATCGTATGTCGCTTGCAATACTAATTCTTCAGCTGGTTGAACTTGGTAGCTGTCAATTGTTCCTTTGTCGACTAAAATATTAACTTGTTCACTAATTAATGCAGTTGTTTTAGTAACATTTGATTCTGCTGCTTGTTGAACCAGAATATCCTTTTGAACTTCATTAACTACTTGAGCAGTTGTTGTGCCAGTATCTTGAGCTTGCTTTTCAATAATTGGTATGATAGAACTAGCAATTTGCTCGTATTTGACTTGTGTGTCCGTAATAGTAGTTTTATCAGTGACTTGCGAAGATACTAATTCAACATTCGGCTGATATTCCTGCTCAAATAAAGGCAAAGTTGCTTCTTCTGTAACTTTGGTGTTGTAATTTACAACAGCAAAATAGATCAAAGCACCAATACCAATAGCTGCAGCAACAGCTGCAACAATACCTGTGATTTGACTAGTTTTTGTTTTGGTTTCAATTTGTGGCGTTTGTGGCATGTTTGATTTTTTTAAGTTCTAAAAATATTTGATATTGAAAAATAATAATCAAAGGAGTAACAACAATGCTCAAAAAAGGCATGGCCATAGTTCCTAGAAAAGGAATTATATTAACCGCCATCATTCCAACTTCGATAATCAAGATGAAAACGAAATTATAGAGAAAAACTGTACCCATGTAGCCTTTAACTAACTCTTTTGATTTTTTGAATGCCTCGCCAATTGATAGGTTGTCAAGAATAATTAAGAAAAGAGTTTGCGAAAGCCAAAGACTAAAAATAATACCTGGAATTATAAAACAAATAAAACCAGCAAAAATAATTAGCATTATTAAAACAAGTGCGAAAAAAACCTTCCAAACTTTTGGCCAGCAAGATTTGATAAATTGGACAAAATCTAAACTTTCAGTATGTTTTTTGGCAATAAGAGTAATTAATGAGCTCATCAACCAACTGTTAAGTAAAAAACTAAGCCCAAATACAATAAAAAATAAAAGTACTGACGTTGTTATAATGACTGCAAGCATCAATATCCCTCCTAATCCAGCTGCTGTTTGATCCTGATTGATCATTAAAGGGATGCTCCCTAAAATTCCAGCAAATTGTAAGAATATGATTGAGAAAACAATTATAAAAATTACAACAAATTGTGCAATTGTAAAAATAGCACTAACTCCAACATAATTGCCCCAATTTTTTTCAAACTGATTCCAGGTTGAGTGAAAAAAATCCCCTAACGGCTTAAAGTTTTGCATGATAAATTGTCTTTTGTTTTAAAATTTTCTGTATTTATGTTTAGTATAACAAAAATTATTAGAATTAACAATTGTAAAAAAGTTGATAACTTAAAAAACTATTAAAAATTAACTATTAACAATTAATCTGCTATAATATGTATGCAGATGAAAAAACTAAAAAACAAAAAAATAATCTGCAGTTTTGTATTAGTCCTAATAATATTTCAGGCATTTTTTGTGTTACGCTCAGATGCTTTCTCGAATATTTCGAATGAAAAATCGAATGCTACTAATTTGAACACAAACGATAAAAATGATACTAATCCGCCTCACATTCCTCAAGGCTTTAACGTAAAAGCTTTAGATAATGCTCTGGAATTAAATTGGCAAGGAAATGTGAAAGAAGATGAAGTCGACAAATATTTGATTAATCTTAGAACTTCTGTTGAAAAAGAGGATGGTGATCCAATTGAAGTTGCAAATAATGTCTTTTCGTATCAGATTAAAGATTTAGCAAAAGCTTTTTATTTTATCAGTATTCAAGCAATGGATAAGGCAGGAAATAAGAGTAAGACAACAAAAGAAATTGGTATTGCGCCAAACTCGTCAGATAATAACGGCTTTCAAGTCATTGGCTGGATGCCGTTGATTGATGTGCCGGATCAAAAAAATACAGTAAATAATAATTTTGATGTTTTCACTTCTTTATCTCCTTTTATCTATTCTCTTGAACCAGATGGGACGATAAAAAAACATGGTGAAATATTTGATGATGAAATGAAAGAAAAATTAAAAAATTCGGATAAAAAAAATATTCCAACAATCACTAATAATTTTGATGATAATGCCAAAGGGACAACTGTAGTAATGGATTGGCGGAAAAGAAGAAAGAATATTGAAATGATAATTTCGGAAATTAAAAAAAATGATTATGATGGCATTGATATAGATTTTGAAAATTTAGATAATAAAGCAAGAGAAGATTTCAGCCAGTATATTAAAGTTTTGGCAAAAGAATTACACCAAATTAATAAAATATTATCAGTAACTTTACAAGCGAAACAATCGGATGATGAATCTTGGACACAAGCTTATGATTTTGAAAAATTAGGCGAATCCGCTGATCAGATTAGAATTATGACTTATGATCATGCAAGAGCTAATACCCAGCCTGGACCAATTGCACCAATCAAGTGGATGGTGAAAGCTTTGACTTATGCGCAAAGCAGAGTTGATTCAACAAAAATAATAGCTGGTCTTCCTTTTTATGCTTATGATTGGTGCACTGAAGGAATGTGTGAAAATAGAGGCTTGGTTTATGACGGAGTAAAAAATATAATTGATGAAAATAATATTGAAGTTGAATGGGATGACGAAGCAAAATGTCCTTGGTTTTATTATAAAGATGATCGAGGCAATCCCCATACTGTTTATTTTGAAAATGAGAGAAGTATCACAGAAAAAATTAATGTAATAAAAAAATTAGGAATTGCTGGAGTGGCGATTTGGAGATTAGGTAACGAAGATCAAGGAAATTTTACATCTTTAAAAAATATTAAAAGATTGGAAGTTGATTCAGTTTATAATATCAAAGCTGAACCACTTGATTCTGAAATAAAATTATCTTGGGAAGCGCCAATCAATAAAGATTTTAAGGGCTACAAAGTTTTATTCAAAAAACAAGGAGGAGAACAAAGATTTTTGAGTGTTTTTGGAACAACAGAAATGTTAATTCCAAATTTGGAAAATAATGAAGAATATTATATTTCAATTTTGCCTCTCACTTGGGATGCTTTGTTAAATGACGATATTGATGAAGATAATCTTGAACCGCAAATTGTAGTAACGCCAACTGATTATTCATTTCCTTCAACAATTAAAGATTTAAAAGCAAAAAATGCAACTGATACGACAATTGATCTTTCTTGGACTGCATCTGGCGATGATTATGACCAAGGGTTAGCAAGTTATTATGATATTAGATATTCGGAAAATATTGTAAATGAAAATAATTTTTATGATGCCACTCAATATAAGGCTTATCCGCAAACCTTGATTCCCCCATCTTTGCAAGAAATACAATTGGAGACTTTAACTCCTGGAACGAAATATTTTATTGCTGTCAAAACATTGGATGAAGAAAAAAATCCATCATTAATTTCTAATGTTGTTTCGATAAACACTATTGATACAATACCTCCTAAAATTCCAAGCGAACCAGTTGTAAAATCATTTGATAAGAAAGTTGAAGTAAATTGGCAGAAAAATTCGGAAAAAGATTTAGCATCTTATAAATTGTATTACAAACAGGAAAAAAGTTTTTATAATGCAATTGAAATAAAACCTGATAAGAATATTTATGTGCTTGAAAATTTGGAAAATAATTATCATTATTTTGTATCAATTTCAGCAGTTGATTTTAGCGGTAATGAAAGCGCCAGAACTAAAGAAATTGAAGTAACTCCTAAGGCAAATAGTCTTTGGCAAAGAATTAATGATAGTCTTAATAAATCTCAAGAAAAATTAAAAGCAGCTGGATTAATTTTTGGCAAAAGATTAATTTCAACAGAAGCTGTACCATACCTGGTGATGTTTAGTATTGTGATTATTAATATTTTTATATTTTCTGGATTAAAAAGAGAGATTGGCAAAAGAGTGAAAGAAACTGTCAAAAAAGAACAAACAAAAATAGAACCTGATGTTGCAAAAAATGTTAATAATAGAGCTGACATTGTTGATTTAAGGCAAAAAAAATAGACTTGACTTCAATAAATTTAATGTTATAATCTTGACAAGGTAGCGAGCCAGAAAGCACCCAAAAACTTGGGGAAAGGAGCGAAAGAATGTGCGATCCTAGACACGAAATGAATCAAGTTAGTGATCCAGAGTTGACTAATTGCCGTATTGGAGTGGTCGCAGGTCATGTAGTTTCAATAATTGGTGATTGGCGAGATGCAAGACATCAAACTCACTATTCTGTGAGGTTGCCTAATGGTGAGATTAATTATGATGTTCATCAAGATGACATCAGTTTCGATCGGAATCTCATCCGTAGCATCAGCCAGTAAAATTTATTTATTTTGTACTTTGTAATCCGTTTTGACGGATTTTTTTGTTGACAAAAACTCTAAAAATGATACATTAACAAGTTCTTTATTCTCTAGACCCGAGAGACGAGGAGGAGAAAATGAGACTTGATCAGCTCCCAAAAACAGAAGAAGACTATTTCGTATTGATTGATTGCGTGACTTCAACACTTGGATGTGGTGGAACAACTCCTTCGGAATGGGTGCAGAAATCTGCAGCTTGCAAGTTTGATGAAGGCGATCCACTGTGGAATTTGCAAAGGATTCTGGTTGAAATGGTGAATTCTTTGTGTGATAGCTTTGGCATTGTTAATCCTATTTCTGAAAGAAGAAAGATTGATTTGGCTTGGTTTAGCTTTGATGCTTGGTTCAAAAGGATGCAACGACTATATGAAAATGATAACTACACGCTACTTATTTGTTCAGTATGTCCATATTCAGAAGGAGAACGAGCATTTAAGGAAAAAGGCAGCTGTATTGCTTGTAGCAAAAATCCTAAGATCAGGAGATTGTTCAGACCCTGGCTTTGCGGAATGATCAGCCATGGAATTTGGCAAGAAGAAGATCTTTACAAAAATATGGTCAAAGACTTTGGCGAACAAACTTGGACAAGATTTTTCGTAATGATGTTGAATTTAAGCATTCAAGAAGTTAGAAATCGGTAATTAAGTTCTTTCAATAACCTACCGCCAGCTTATCGCTGGCGGTTTTTATCTTGCTGGCTTACGCCAGCTATTGGCTGATTTTAGAACAACGGTAACTTTGGTGGTGGCAACTGATTATGTCTTTGATTTTCAATGTATT
>JAQVVF010000009.1 GCA_028699085.1 Patescibacteria group bacterium
GATTTTAGCGAGTGTGTAAAAAAATTAATGAAATCTTTCTTTGAACTAGCAGAATTTGCTTCAACATAATTTGCCAAGATACTTGTTCCGCTTCTTAATAATTGCTTTGAGATAATATCGTTAACATTGCTTTTTGATAATTTGTCGATAAATTTTATTAGTCTTAAAACAAAGCAGTACAGTCGTTTTTTAAATTCAATTTTAAATTTTGAATTGTCATTTTGCACTTTGATTTTTGATTTTTTAATTATCACATAGTTCTCTTTTCGCGATTCATTTTGCCCAATACGGCCTTTGCCATATCCGGTCTATTGGTAATAATTCCATCAACTCCTAATTCCATCACCCACCGTAAATCTAGCGACCAATTGACAGTCCAAGTATTAATTTTGATGCCTAGATTATGGACTTTTTTAACTCTCTTTCTAGTTAAAAATCCATAATAAGGATGAACATAATTTAACTCATTCTTCTGCAGAAATTTAAGGTTATTATTTCGAAGTTGCCAACACAATAAGGCAATTTTTATTTGACGATCAATTTCTTTAATTCTTAAGATAATTTTTCTGTTGAAAGATGAAATTATTACTTTATAACGAAGATTATATTTGTCTAAAAGTGCAATTAATTTATCAATACATTCTAAAGGAATATTTTTTACTTCAAAATTATAATTTGTTTTTCCTAATGTTACTTTTATAACTTCTTCCAAAGTTGGGATTGCTTCTCCGTGAACTTTTATTTTTTTTAAATCAGCCAAAGTAAAATATTGGACTAAACCAGAACCATCAGTCATGCGATCAATTGCTGAGTCATGAAAAACTATGAGTTCATTATCTTTTGTCACTCTAATATCAAGTTCAATCATATCTGCACCATAAGTACAGGCCTTTCTAAATGAATCAAGCGTATTCTCAAAAGCATATGATGAAGCACCTCGATGAGCAATAATTAATGGCGGTTCTTGAAAATTATTTTTCATATAAAAACTGAGAAGTTGGCAAAAATTTATTTTGTTCTAAATCTTGAAAAACTTTTCTAATATCATCTAGCACTGTATCATGCCCGCCTAAGCCATAAATATAAGATGCAACTTGAGGTTGTAATTTTTGAGAGCTTAAAGAGAACATGACATCAGAATATAAAGGAGGATTAGCACCAAAAGCGATTGATCGATCTAAAACTGCAACTTTCTTAGCTTTTGATAGAGCCTTAGCAATTTCTTGATAAGGAAATGGACGGAATAATATTGGCCTGATTAAACCAACTTTTTGACCTTTGGCTCTTAATTCATCAATAACAACTTTTGAAGTTGAAGCTGTCGAAGCTAAAATAATGATGATTGTTTCTGCGTCTTCTGTTTTATATTCTTCTATTAAATTATATTTTCGATCAGTTAATTTTGATAATTCTGAACCTATTTCTAAAAATTCCAGGCCAACATTTTTGTAAATTTCAAATTGCTGTTTTTTTATTTCGGTAAAAGTATTAGGCAATGATAATGGACCATAGGTTGTCGGATTTGCGACATCAAGAAGTGGACGATCTGGCTTGAATTCGCCAACAAAATTTTTGACTACATTATCTTCTAAAACAAAGGTTTTCTCAACGCTATGAGAAGTTGTAAAACCATCTTGGCAAACCATAGTTGGCAAAAATAATTTTTCCGCTAATTTTTGGGCGATTATTGAAAAATCATAAACTTCTTGATTGTTGCCACAAAATAATTGGATCCAGCCTGTATCTCTTGCTCCCATGGCATCCGAATGATCACTATGAATATTTATTGGCGCTGATAAAGCACGCATCACAAGATGCATGACAATTGGCAAACGCAAGCCTGAAGCAACTCCTAAAACCTCCCACATCAAAGCTAAACCAAGAGAAGAGGTAGAAGTAATTGTTCTTGCTCCACTGGCTTCTGCGCCAACACAAGCTGACATTACAGAATGTTCTGATTCAGCGGGAATAATTTTTGAATCAACTTTGCCGTCAGCAACAAGTTTTGCAAAAAATTCGATGATGAATGTTTGAGGACAAATTGGGTAGATCGAAACAACATCAGGATTTATCTGGCGCATTGATTCAACTGCAGCTTGAGAACCTGTTATTGCTTTAAAATTTTTATTCATAATTAATTCTTAATAATTTTATTATTATTTCATTGTGATCGCTTTTTTAGGACATTCATGCGCACAAATTCCGCAGCCTTTGCAATAATTCAAATCAATGTAATCTAATTTGTCATCTTTGGCTTTAATACAATTTTCAGGACATTGCTGAACACAGTTTAGACAATTAACACATTTTTTTCGATCAACTACAGGAATTTGTAATTTCCAAGAGCCAGTTTTGTTCTCTTTTGATGAGCCTGGATTAATAATTTTCGCGCCAATATGCAAATCTGTCATAAATTTTAATTTAATTATTTTATTCCATCATAACCAGCTTTTATTGCTTGCAAGTTTTTTTCTGTCATTTCTTTTCCGTATCTTGCTGGAAATTCTTTGTTAATTGTTTCAATGACATTATCAAGACTAATAAATTTTTGGTTATTAATTTCTAAAACTTTTATTAATGCACCAAGTAAAACAGTATTTGGAATTGTTTTACCAAAAATTTCTTTAGAAAGAGTATTGGCATCAACTGAATAAATTTTGGCTTTGCTTTTTAATATTTTATTAATTTCCTCACTTGATTTTTCCGAATTAACTAAGACCATTTGTTGGTCTGTAAAATCTTTCGCGATATTCTCCGTATTCAGTAAAGTTTGATCAATAACAACTGAAACGTTTGGATTGTAAACTTGAGAATAAATTCTGATTGGTTCATCAGAAATTCTGACAAAAGCCATTAATGGCGAGCCTGAACGTTCAGGTCCGAAATATGGAAAGGCTTGCGCATATTTGCCAAAATTGATAATGCTTTCAGCTAAAAAATGCGCAACTGTATTAGCGCCTTGTTGAGCTCGAGCATGGATTCTGATTTCGAATATATTTTGCATGATTGTTGACTTAAGAATTTATTTTTGTTAAATTTAGTTGTTCGTACTCTAGCAAATTGGAGGAGGAAAAAATGGAGATAAGAAAAGGGACGTGGCGGACTGTTTTTTTAATTGGACCGTTTGCTATTAAAACTGCTTTTGCAGGAATAAATTTGGAATGCGGATATATTCGGTCTTTATTGTCCTTACGCAAATCAAAAGTGTATAGTTTTAAGGATGCATGCTCTTTATGGAAAGATCATCTATTTGATCCTTTGTCCTGCAAAGATGGCGCGAAGTATTATTTTTTTCATGGTCCAATTGAAAATTGGCGGGAATTTTGGTATTACTTGAAATATAGAAAAAGTAATATGATGCCAACCTTTTTTTCAAATGGTTTGTTCAGTATTCAAAGAAGAGGATCGGCTATGCATGAATCTGATTTTCTGAAATTGAATCAAGCTCTTATGGAAGTATATCATAGAGATATACAGATACCAGCTTGCGTAGCCCATCTTTTATCTGGTGCATTTTCTCATCACTGGATACCTGCAAATTTTTGTTATGACAGAAATGGAAATCTGCGAATGGTAGACTATGGCGAACCTGATGTTTTATGGTTTTTATTAAGATATCCTGATTTTTTTGAACCCTTCCGTAAGTCATCAAAGTGATGGCTTTTTTATTTGCAAATAACCAAGAAACAAGATACAAACAAATCTCCAATAAAAATAACCAATAATCAAATTCGACGAGTTTGTTTATTCGAATTTGGATATTTTAATTTGTTTGTTTCTTGTATCTTGGCCATTAGAAATTTATTATACTACTTTTTAATTCCATTTGATTAAATATTTTGCTTTTTTCAGCATCATTTGCAATTCTTGGCTGATTATAATTTTCAATTATCACTGGAATAAATTCGGCTTGATTAAATCGATTATCTTTATATTTTAATTTTACGATAACACCTTCTTTTGTTTCTTTGGACCATTCTTGATCAAAAACAAAATTTCCCATGGAATAAATAATATATTTGTCTTTGTATTTTTCAGTTGTCTCAACCCAATGAGGATGAGAGCCTAGGACTAAATCAGCGCCATTATCGATTGCGCTATGAGCAAAATTAACTTGCTCTTCAATCGGCTTTGGACTATATTCTTCTCCAGCATGCATATAAACTATAACGCTGTCTGCTTGTTTCTTTGCTTCAGTAATATCAATTTTTACTTGATTGATATCCAAAAAAGCAACGTCTGGTTCATTTTCGCTCAAATGAGTTTCAAAGTCAATGCCATCAGAATAGGTATAAGCCAAAAAGGCAAACTTTTTGCCTTTCGATTCAACAATTGCAGATTTATGAGCTTCTTGAAAATTTATTCCTGCTCCACAAAACTTTATATTATTTTGATTTAAGAGGTCAAATGTAAAAAGCAAACCTTCAGATCCCTGATTTTTAGTGTGATTATTAGCTAAAGACAAAACATCAAATCCAGCTAGCTTGATTCCCTCAATGAATTCTGGTTCAGCTTTAAAACTCATTCCTTCAGCAACTAAATCGCCTTTGTTCAAAAATGGAGCTTCTAAATCTCCAAAAGTGATATCGCCTTGCGATAGGATATCGTTAATTTTTCGAAATGGCAATGAATTATCCCCTGATTCCTTTATTTTTACACCAACAGTTCTTGACAGGATAATATCGCCAACTGCAGTTAAATTGATTTCAGGATTTTCTTCTATTTTTTCTTCTATTTGTTTTTGTTCTTTTTTAGATGAGGTTAGGTCAATTATTGTTCCATCTTCAGCAACAGATTTTTTGTTGCTTTTAGTAAAAAAAAGAAAGCCAAAAATTGAAGCAATAATTAAAATCGTACCTAACAATATTATTTTGTTTGGTGATTTTTCCATATCATTAATTCAACATCTTAAAATCTTTGCTATTCTGAATTTTTTCTAGTTTAAATTTTGCACGGCCTTTAAATTTTTTTAGTTTTATCATCAAATCTATCAAAGCTGCAATTCCAAAACCGATTGTAAATAACGCCAAGTAATTCTTATAAGGCAAACCGAAAAGATAGAAAATACCAGTTGCATAAACAAAAACAATCGCTATTTCTGAAACAACTAATTTGTCGGCAAACCATTCTCGCCTGATTAAGTAAACAAAAACAATTCCTAAAAATCCAACGAATACTACAGCTACATAAATTAAAAATATTAACTTCGGAAGATCAAGTCTGAAGGTAACAAATAAAACAGTTCCAGCAACTAACAAAGTATCAGCTATTGGTTCAAGCATTACTCCTAATCTAGATTTTTGATTGAAAAGACGGGCAATATTGCCATCCAAAGTGTCAGTCAAAATTCCAATAACAAATAACCATTTTACTAACCAGATATGATTGTTGGTAAAAAATAAAGCTATGATTGTTAAGGCAATTAAAATTCTGATACTAGTCAAAATGTTTGGAATTTTAATGATGTCTTTGATTTTTGGTTTTTCACTTTTTCTTTGCATACATTACACTTGAATATAAATAATAAAATAAATAGATATAAATATAAACAAACATAAACCAGGCAATATATTCTTTGGCTGGTAAATCAAAAAAATAAAATATAATTAATGTGAATAAAACAACTGCCGTTGATTTTGATTCTATTTTTTTTCCAAAATCCCAGAATGAAAGAATCTTTTTTCCAAGTAAAGTCAAAATGAGATAAGAAAGCAGAACAATAAAAACAAATGGCAATCCAAAATATAAAATATAAATTGGAAAATCTAACTTAAAAATTGCATAAATTAAACAGATGGCAATAAATCCTGCATCGGCATAAGAATCAAAGAGCATGCCAAATTTGGTGCTTACTTTAAAATGCCTTGCCCAACTACCATCAATTTTGTCGCTAATAATTGCAAGAACAACTAAAATCTGTAAAAGTAAAAAATTGATATCAATAAATAGTGCAGCAAAGACTACAAAAATTACAATGGATCGGAAAAGCGATAAAGCATTAGGAACGTTAAGTAATTTTTTTTTGCTTTTTGTTTTTGCCATTAATTTAGCCTAACTTTTTTTTGACAATTGCGCCAACCATTTTTCCATCAGCTTTACCTTTTAACTTGCCCATTGCCTGCCCCATTACTTTACCGAAATCAGATGGACCAGATGGCTTGAATTGAGCGATAATGTCATCAATAACTTTTTCTACTTCTGCCTCTTCCATTTGTTTTGGCAGATAAACTTTTAAAATTGCTAGTTTCTGTTCTTCTTCTTTTATTAGATCTTCTCTTTTTCCAGACTTAAATGATTCAATTGAATCATTAATTTGTTTAATCTGTCTTGCAATGACTGTCTGCGTTTCTTCATCAGTTAGACCTTGCTCTCTTTTTTTCTTAGCAATTTCTTCATTTTTGATTTCTGAATTTATAAGTCTCAAGAGTGTTGATTTGGCTTGGTCTTTAGCTTTTAAAGCTGTTATTAAATCTTTGTTAATTTGATCTTTGAGCATGAATTTATGATTAAAATATATTATTTGATGTAAGTCGTAAAAAACTTATACCCAGCTTCGTATTTTTTTTCGCCTTTATATTTGATAAACATTCCATATGAAAAACCAGCTAGAATTGCAGCTAGTACTAAGACTGAAGTGGCAATCGCTGTAATATTAACTATTTTGGTTGAACTTTTGGTTGTTGTCAGAGTTTTTTTTGACATAATTAAAATTAGTAATTTGTTAACTAGTGATTAGTTACTTATAATTTATATTACAATAAAATAATGCTTTTGAAAAGAAAAAAGCACTCTTAAAAGTGCTTTTAGATAACAATTTATTAACCTTTTTAGCTTTTTCTTTCTTCTAATTTAAGTTTAACTTCTTTTTCTTCTCCTTTATGAGAAATTTTTAATATAATTTCATCGCCAATCTTATATTTTGAGATTAATTTTGCTAATGTATTATTGGAATCAACTTTTGTGCCGTTCAGCTCGAGGATGATATCATTTTCGACAATACCAGCTTTATCAGCGGGACTTCCAGGAACAACTGCAACCTCGTCTTTATTTGTTCCTCGTAAGACAATAGCGCCATAATCATTTTTTAGATTATTTTTAGAGGCAATGCTTTTGTCGATGATTTGATAACGAACGCCAATGAAAGGAGTACTAATCTTGCCATCCTTTTTAACAGAATCAATATCCTGTTTAGCATCATTGATTGGAATTGCAAAGGCAATAGATTGACCAGAATAATCCATAGCAGTATTGATGCCAACAACTTGACCATCGAGATTAATTAACGGTCCACCAGAATTTCCTGGATTAATCGCTGCATCAGTTTGGATGATATTGTCTAGCTGTTCAATAACTTGACTAAATTCATCACCAGCTGTAATGGCACGGCCTAATCCAGAAACAACACCTTTGGTTACGGTATTATGATATTCTCCCATAGCATTGCCGATTGCAATTACAGTTTGACCGATTTGTAATGAATCAGAATTACCTAAATCAGCTGGAGTTAAGTTTTTAGCATCGATTTTTAAAACTGCAACGTCATTGGTTGGATCAATGGCCTGGATTTTTGCATCGTATTTTTTATTATCATTTGTGACAACTGTGTAGCTTGCTTCCTGATCAGAAACGACGTGACGATTAGTTAAGATAACGCCATCTGATGAAATGACAAAACCTGTTCCACCACCAATTTCTTGCTGGCCATTTTGTTGATTTTGCTGTTGTTCATTCAAATTAGAATCTTCAAAAAAATCTTTGAAGAATGGATCATTTTCGAATGGAGAAGAGTTATACTGATATAGTTTTTGTAGATCTTTGGAAACAACAATAGAAACAACTGATGGCTGAACTTTTTTTACGACATCGATAGTTTGAGATTCTTCTTTGACAGTGATAGTTTTGTCTGGAATAGTTAGTTTTTTATTGCTTAGACTTTGAACAATGACGTTGCCTAACCCACTGAAAGCAAAGCCTGCAATTGACGAAATAATAAAACTTACGATAATACAGATTACAATGACTTTGAAAATCTCTAAGGACTTTTTAGGCTTAGAAATTTTTTCTTTTGTGGGAAAATTGACTGCTGGCACAACTTTTTGTTCTTCTTTAATGTTTTGTGTTTGATTACTTAACATAGTAGTATAGTTTATTTACAATTTCAGTTTAATAGTTTGAGCTGAAAATTCGCTGAAAATTATTTCTTTTTTGGTTCTTCATATAACCAAGTTTGCTTTTCTTTTGCCTCTTCTAAAGTGCCACAAAATTTTTGGGCAGGATCAACGATATAAACTTGATTATCATGATCAACATATTTTACCCATGCATGGCCTCCTAAAACTTTCACAAAATTACGATTAGCTGCTACCTGACCATCCAATAATCCTTCTTTGATCATTTTTTCAATTAGATAACCTGCTAAAAGGGCTTGATGACGGCATTCTCCACCTTTGCTGTTCACAAAGGCGGTAAGACTAATTTTTTGATTAATAAATTTTTTTCTTATTTTCTCAGTAACTTCTTTATCATACGGTAAAACATCTAATACGTGACGGAAAACTATGTCTAGAATTTCAGCAGTACCACTCTTTGTCCTTTCTTTGTTGCTTAGTAATTCTTCTTTCCTTTTTCTGAAAAGATCATCGTAAACTTCTTTAAGTTTTGGAAATTTTTCATCATCAATAACTATCATTTCTCGGTTTGAGTCACCGATATAAACTCCTTTGTTAATTGGCGTGTCTCGACCAATAATTCTTCTTCCGGAAAAATAGCCGTGAGGAGCATCTATGTCTTTTTCTTCGTACAAAGACGAGTCTTGGACTCTTTCAAGTGCACCTTCGGTTTTTTTCCAATCAACTAACTGATCAAGATCAAATTGTTTTTCTGGATCTGACATTTTTTTATAAAGTTTCATAAGCTTTGGCAGCTTGTAATAATTTTGTTTCTTCGAAATGATTTGCAACTAATTGCATACCAACTGGCAATTTTTTACTATCAAAACCTACTGGGATGGAAATAGCTGGAACGCCAGCAACATTTGCTGAAACTGTTAAAATATCATTCATATACATCTCAACTGGATCTGCTTTTTCACCAAATTTAAAGGCTGTTGTTGGAGTGGTTGGAGTTGCTAATAGATCAACTTTTTCAAATACTTTTTTGTAGTCCTCGACTACTTTTGTTCTAACTTGTTGAGCTTTTTTGTAATATGCATCATAATAGCCGGCTGATAAAGTATAAGTACCTAACATAATTCTTCTTTTTACTTCATCGCCAAAACCTTGCGCTCTTGTTTTAAGATAATTAGAAATCAAATTTTCAGCTTTTGCAGAAAAACCATAACGAACTCCATCAAAACGTGCTAAATTTGCTGATGCTTCAGCTGGCAATAGAATATAGTAAACGGCTAATGCATATTTGGAATGAGGCAGGCTAACCTCGGAAATATGAGCACCAAGTTTTTCTAATTTTTTAATTGCTAATTCAACTTTTTCTTTGACTTCTTTATTTATACCATCGCCAAAACATTCTTTTGGAAGACCAATTTTTAAACCTTTGATAACTGGCAATATTTGCTCGATCAAATTTTGAGTATCAAGCTTTGATGATGTTGAATCATTAAGATCATTTCCTGCGATTGCAGAAAAAATCCAAGCGCAATCTTCAGCGCTTCTTGCAAAAGGACCGATGCAATCAAAACTGGAAGCTAAAGCAACTAATCCGTAACGACTAACACGTCCATAAGTTGGTTTTAGTCCATAAACTCCGCAAAATGCAGCTGGCTGACGAATTGATCCTCCGGTATCTGATCCTAGCGAAACTGGAACAAAATTTGCGGAAACGGAAGCAACTGATCCTCCTGAAGAACCTCCTGGAACATATTCTAAATTAACTGGGTTTTTTGTTTTCTGAAAAGCTGAAGTTTCAGTTGAAGAACCCATAGCAAATTCGTCCATATTAGTTTTGCCAATAATAATCATGCCTGCGTCTTTCAATTTTTTGACAGCAGTTGCATCATAGGCAGCAATATAATTCTCTAATATTTTTGAGCCACAGGTATTTCTTTTGCCTTTGACTAAAATTGCATCTTTAATAGCAATTGGGATACCTTCTAAAGGTCCAATTTTTTCCTTTTTATCAATTTCTTTGGCTTGATTTAGTGCATCTTCTTCAAAGACTTCTAAAAAAGCGCCAATTTTTTGATCATTGGCTTTTATTTCTTTCAGGCAATTAGAGACCAATTCAAAAGAAGAAATTTCTTTTCTTTGTAATTTAGCTGATAGATCAGTTAAGTTGAGCTTGTTTAACATAGATTAGTTTTGAATTTTTAATTTCTAATTTTGAATAAATTTTGAATGCTGAATTTAAAAATTTTGAAACAATACTGATTTTGAAATTAAAAATTCTAATTTCTAAATTGATTCAAAATTCATAATTCTAAATTCAAAATTAGCCGAGAATGCTTTTCACTTTAATTTGTCCATCTCTACTTTCAGGTGCTTTTTCCACTAAAGCAACAGGATCTTTATAAGGTTCAATTTCATCGGCACGCATTACATTATTTAGTTCTGTAACTTGGCTAGTTGGTGAAACATTTTCTGTATTAACTTCAGAAAGTTGGTTGACATAGTCTAAAATATTGGTCAATTGTTTGGCGAATTTTTCTTTTTCTGGTTCGGTAATTTCAATACGAGCTAGTTTTGCAACTTTCTCAACTTCTGCTTTTGTAATTATGTCTGGCATAAATTTAGTTTATAAGTTTTTAAAAATTATAAAGTCTTCGACTTTACGAACTTTATGAACTTTTTAATTAAAGCATCTTAATAAATTCTTTTTCGTTGATGATTTTAACCCCGAGCTTCCTAGCTTTATCGAACTTTGATCCTGGGTCTTTACCTGCAACAACATAATCAGTTTCAGAGCTGACTGAAGATGAAATATCTCCTCCTAAATCGCGGATTTTCTTTTTGGCTTCATCCCGAGAATATTTTTCTAAAGTTCCAGTTAAGACAAAAGTTTTGCCAGCTAATTTTTGAGCAATTTGCTTTTGCTTTTGAATCTTTATGCCATTTTTTATTAATTTATGGATAAAGTCAAGATTTTTCTGATTTTGAAAATATTCGTAAATGCTTTTAGCAACGACTCCTCCAATATCTCTAATTTTTTCTAATTCTTCTAATTTTGCTTTTTCTAACTTTTCTAGACTGCCAAAATGACTTGCTAAGTCAAAAGCTGTTTCTTCTCCAACATGACGGATTCCTAATGCATAGATAAATCTTGGGAAAGAAATCTCTTTTGCTTTTTTTATTGCGCTAATAATATTGCTAGCTGATTTTTCAGCAAATCTTTCTAAAGGTTTTAAATCATCAATTGTTAAAGTAAATAAATCAGAGATATCATCTATTAAATCATTTTCAATTAACTGCTCAACAATTTTTGGACCTAAACCATCTATATCAAAAGCAGATTTAGAAATGGAATGATTAATCTTTCTTTGCAACTGTGCAAAACAATTTTTATTAGAACAATAATAGGCAACTTCACCAGGCTTTTTATAAACTTTTGATCCGCAAACTGGACATTTGCTTGGCATATGAAAATCTTTTTCTTTTCCAGTTCGCAAATTTTTTAAAACTTTAACAATGTCTGGAATAACATCGCCAGCGCGTTGAATTATAACTGTATCGCCAATTTTTAAACCTAATCTTTTGATTTCATCCTGATTATGCAAAGTGGCGTGCGAAATAGTGACACCGCTAAGCGAAACTGGCTTTAAATGAGCAACTGGAGTCAAAGCGCCGGTACGGCCGACTTGAACTTTAATATCTTCGACAATTGTTGTTGCTTCTTTACCTGGAAATTTATATGCCATACAAGCGCGCGGAGCTTTACCGACGATGCCTAATTTTTGCCATAATTTGTTGTCATTTATAATTGCAACAATTCCATCAATCTCGTATTCTAATTTATTTCTTATTTTTCCTATCTTTTCGTGATAGCTAAAAACTTCTTGTAAATTTTTGGTAAATTCTGTATAAGGATTAATTCGAAATCCTAAACGGCATAAAATTAGATGCTCTTGTTCATGTGTTGTCTGACCCAAATCTGTTATTATATTATAAACAAAACATTTTAATTTACGGGAAGCTGTAATTTTTGGATTTAACTGCCTAATTGAGCCGGCTGCCACATTCCTTGGATTGGCAAAAATTTGTAGATGCTTTTTACTTTGTTCTAAATTTAATTTTTCAAAATCATTTTTGTCTAAATAAATTTCACCGCGAACTTCAAATTCAGATTTTTCTAAATCAAATTTTTCTAACAGCTGGTCAACTTTTTTTATTTCATTTGCTATCCTACTATCTTGTTTTTTTAAATAAATTTTATGATCTTTTTTTGTTAATTTTAATGGAATGCTTTCAATTGTTTTTAGATTCAAAGTCACGTCTTCACCAACGAATCCGTTGCCTCTTGTTGAACCTAAGACAAACTGACCATTTTTATAAATTAGGGAAATTGCCAAGCCATCAATCTTTGGCTCACAATAAAAATTAAATTCTTTTTTTTCTTTAAGATAATTTTCCATTCTCTTTTGCCAATCTTTCATATCTTCTTTGGAAAAAGCATCATTAAATGAGAGCATGCGGACATCATGTTTAACTTTTTTAAATTCTTTCAAAGCCTCGCCACCCACTCTTTGAGTTGGCGAATCTGGTGTAATAAATTCTGGATACTGCTGTTCTAATTTAAATAGTTCATTTTTCAAAGAATCTAAAGCAGAATCAGATATTTCTGGCTTGTCTAAGACATGATATAGATAGCGATGATGATTGACTTCTTTTTTTAGCTTATCGATTCTAATTTTAGCCTGCTTTTTATCCATAATCAGCTTATATTAAATTTGTAATTTAACATCTGCTATTGTATCATAAACTCATGAAAAAGTATATTTCTTGTTTTATTCTAGCAATAATATTATTCCTGCTTTTTTTGGCTGGATTTTATTTTTATTATCTGAAACCAAGATTAAATAATTATAGTGAACAAACAAAAATTGCTGACAAAGTAAAAAACTTGCTTTCGAACGAAACTGATTTTACTTTTGCAGTTGCTTCTGATTCTGGCCGAGAAGATGATGATTTAAATCAAATTTATAAAAAAGTTGTAGACAAAATTAATCAGAATAATGCCAAATTTTTTATTCATCTAGGAGATTTTACTCAGAATGGGACGGATGTTGAATTCCAAGAATTCAAAAATTATATGTCTAGGAATTTGAAGATTCCGTATTATGTTGCGCCTGGGAATCATGATATTTTAGCTGACGAGCAAAATAAATCAGTTTATTTAAATTATTATAAAGATCTGTATCAGTCTTTTGATTTTGAAAAAAATCACTTTGTTATTTTAGATAATTCTTGGAATTTAGAAGGATTTTCTGATGAACAGTTAAATTGGTTAACTCAAGATCTAAACGCCAATAAATATCCGACTTATATTTTTATGCATCGGCCAACAAAAATTCCCTTTGAAGATGTTTTTGAAATAAATGATGGCGGAACAAAACAAACATATGCTAGTTATGACAAATTTTATGAAATCATTAATAATCCCAAAAATAATGTTAAAGAAGTCTATTCTGGACATTTGCATATGTATTTCCCATTTAACTTGCAAAGCATAACAATGACAATTGTTGGAAGCTCTGGAAGTTTACCTCAATATGATTTCATGAAAAATGATGAAAGTTTTTATCATTATTTTGAAGTTACTATTAGTGGAAATAATCATGCGAATAGAATGATTGAAATTGGTGAATAAATAAATTTTTGTAAATTAAAAAGACTAGATCAACATCTAGTCTTTTTTGTTTATAATTAGCGATATTGTCTTTGATATGATGTAAGGTAAAAATTATTGCTTTTATTCTCTTTATTCTTTTTTACTTTAATTATTTTTGCATTATTAATAGTTGAAGATCTGGAATAGAATTGTTCTTGGTAATTGTAACTACGAACATAAATTTTTTTATTACCAACTGGAATATTTTTTATAATGTAATATCCATTGACATCACTATAGGCATATAAATCAGAACCTGCTACGTAGACATAAATTCCATAAATAGGTTTTTTAGTAATGTTATCAAAAATATAACCCGAGATATTACCAGCAGCTGCTAATTTAACATTTTTTTTCGTACCCTTTTTTACTTTCAGTTTATATGATTCATAATTAACATATCCATCTTTACTAACAGTGATTTGATATGTTCCTTTTGTTAAATGAGAAAAAGTGAATTTGCCTTTAGAATTAGTATAAGCTGTGGAAGTTACGCTTGGATCACTTAATAGATTTACTTTTATGGTTGCACCTTTAATTTTTTTGTTTTTTGCTGTTTTTATTTTTCCAGATAGAGAGCCTTTCTTTCTTGATAATGTAAAATTTTTAGTAAGATTTGTTTCGTCAGAGGAAATAGTAATATTTTTTGTTGTTTTATTATAAGCTGCGGTATCATCACCGGCAATTTGCAAAACATAATTTCCCTTGGCAGTAAAATCTCCAAAAGAATAATATGTTCCAGTACGTCCTAATTCAATACTGTAATTTCCATTAGCATCAGTTTGAGTAATTGCATAAGCGCTATTGTCTCCTAAACGATAAGCTTTAACAACTACATTTGAAAGATTAGAACCGCTCTTGGATTTTATGTTACCAGAAACATAGCTTTTTCTAGTTAAAGTAACATTTTCTGTAGCAACCTGATTGTCAGTGATTGTAACGTCGCTTATATACTTTGGCAAATAGCCATTCAAAGAAACATAAGCTTGATAATTACCATTAGCAGGCGTAACTAAATCAGAATAACTACGTAAAGCTGTTGTATAATAATCTCCTAAGACGTTTGTTGTTGCTGATCCTGAAAAGGGTTGACCGTTTTTGTTCCAAAAATAGATGGAAGCAATATTGAGAGGATTGCCAGATAAATCAGTGATTTTTCCTGATACAGCACCATGTTGATTAAAAGAATAATTTATTGTTTGATTAGCACCGTCTGTAACATTGATTGTCGTATACTGTGGATAGAAATATTCATAATGATAAAAGATAAAACCGATATCATAATTGATGATATAATCAGCTGGCTTTAAAGTATAAATTCCGGAAATTGGGGCTGTATCAATAGTAATTGAATAAATTCCATTGTCGTCTGTATAATCAAGATAGGCATTTTCGTCATTATAGATATAAACTGTGTTGTTTTCGATTGGCGTTCCGTCGGCTCTCAGGAGTTGGCCAGAAATTGTTGAATCAGCAAAAGCAAAATGGCTTAACCCAAAAGTTAGGCAAACGCAAAATAGACCTGCCAGATAATACTTTAGTTTGTTCATTTTTTTAATTTTATTTTTTATAAATATATTACTAATTTAGGTAATATTTTTTGTATTTCAAAAAATATTATATCACATTATGCCCAAAAAGTTAAGATACCAGTTGATAATCTGATTGCCAAACAAAATTGTGGCGAAAGTCGCAAAAGTCAATAAAGTGCCATAAGGCATTTTGTCTTTTAAATCTTTTTTCTTAGATATTATAAGAATAATTCCAATTAGCGCGCCAACGACAAAAGAAATAAATAAAGCAACTAAAATATTTGGGAAGCCAACTATTAAACCGCATAAAAATCCTAATTTTACATCGCCTGCTCCCATCCATCTTTCTTTTGAGACAAGAACTAGAATCAGAAAAAAAATTCCTGGGATTAATGAACCAATAATTAAATTTTGGATTGAAATGTTTGGATATGCTGGAAGCGGTAGCATTTGAATAATCAAAGCGATTAGAATCGCGGGATAGATTATTTTGTTTGGAATTAAATAGTGCTTTAAATCGTAAACAAAAATGATTATTAAAATGCTTACAAAAAAGAAATAGATTAAAAGTTGTTCTAAAATAACGGTAAAATCTAAATTAATGTTATTAATATCGACAAATCGAAAAAAGATTAGTAAAAAAGAAATTCCTGTTACAAATTCTACTAATGGATACTGCCAAGAAATTTTCTTTCTACAATATCGACATTTGCCCTTTAAAAAAATGTAACTAAAAACTGGAATTAAATCCCAGAAATTGAGAGTATGTTTGCATTTCGGACAATATGACCTTGGCGAGATTATATTTTGATGAATATTCAGCCGATTTATGACAACATTAAGAAAACTGCCGATAACTAGGCCAAAGACAAAAACTATTATAATGGATAAAATTAGCATATCAATTATTGGTTATTTCCTATACAATAATAAAATGAATCGTCGCTACAATCTAACGTGACACCGCAGTTAACTTCATTATCTAAATCTCTTTTTAGAACATCTTTATTATTCCGATCTAATGTCGCCCGTAGAATATAACATTTAGAGCCGTCTCTAATATAATCGTAATTTTTGCTTGGATTAGGGTCAACTGGTAGGCCTTTAGGAAAATAGGAAGAAAGATTAGAAGCAAGGTTCTCTGGATATTGGCCAGATGCATTATTGTACATTTCAACTGCTTGAGAAATTTGATATAAATCGGAAACTCGACGCGCATCTCGGGCTTTTTTTCTAGCATCATCAACACCGATTAGGGCGATAGATGCTAAAATACCTATTATTGAAACAACAACTAAAATTTCAATCAAAGTGAAGCCAGCTTCAATGTTAAAGGTGTTTTTTTGTTTTAGCATAAAATCTAAGAGCTTAGAACAGATATCTATTATAAATTCTTAAATATTACTGCACATTAAACTGGCGGAACATTTCTTGCTCCGCCAGTTTAAATATGAAAATTATGGATTTGCTAATGTTGGTGCAGCTGCTTGATCAACTTCCTGAACTCCGTCTGGATTTGCTACGATATAGCAAGTGTTGGTGCAAGATTTTTCCAATGTTCCATAAACAGCATAATCTTGGTTATCAGCGACATTGCTTACCCAAACATAACTGCCAGCTCCTGGATCTGATGGTGCTGTTGGCATATATGTGCCAATAGCTGGAATTGCTGGACCGGCGTTAGTTACGTAAGCTCCATTGTCATCATGATACAACTCCATAGCTAAGGCTACTTGACGAACATCGGATTCGCGTCTTGCATCTCTTGCTTTTCTTCTTGCTGTTCCTAAAGCAACAAAGACAATAGCTGCCAAAATACCGATGATAGCAATAACAACCAATAACTCAATCAATGTAAAACCTTTGTGGTCTTTCTTTAACGTGAAGAACTTTTTCATTTTTTGTTTTTCACCCCCTTCCATTTAGAATTTATTTATTAAAATCGTTTTAAATAATATTATTTTTTATCTAATAGGTGCTTCAATATCTTGAAGAGGAATACCTTCCTTTGGAATGTCATTTTCATCAATTGAATCCAAATCTTCGTCATTCAAAATCATAATATTAGGCTCAATATTTGGTTTATTTAAATTTGTAGAATCTTTTTCTTCAGGAATGGCTGAATTTATGTCTATATTAAATTCATTTGGATCGATCTTGTCCATTGGACCATAATAATGTGAAGCGGAATAATTCTGAAGAAAAATCAATATTAGAATGCAGGAAAAAATGGTTATAAGCGTTATAATAATTAAGCCAACAATTAAGAAAATTTTTATGTTCCGCTGTTCCATTTCTTTATAATAACATACTTAAATTTTTTTGATCAATTGCATAAGACATAGCGCTTTCTTTACTAATAATTTTTGATTTAACTAATTCGGCTAATGAAGTATCAAGCGAGATCATACCTTCTTGCTTGCTAGTTAAAATAATATTATTCAATTGATATGTCTTGCCTTCGCGAATTAAATTTCTAGCGGCTGAATTAATTTTTAGAACTTCGGCGACAACAATACGTCCTGGCTTATCTATTCTAGGAATTAATCTTTGAGAAATCATTCCTAACAATGAGCTAGCTAGCTGAAAACGGATTTGCTCTTGCTGATGAGGAGGAAATACGCCGACCATACGATCGATTGTTTCTGATGCATTGTTGGTATGCAATGTCGATAAAACCAAATGCCCTGTTTCAGCTAATGTTGCTGCCGTGGAAATAGTTTCTAAATCTCTCATTTCACCAACAAAGACAACATCTGGATCTTGACGGAGACAAGACTTCAGAGCTTGCGGAAAAGAATGAGTATCGAGGTGAACTTCACGCTGATCAATTAAACATTTGTCTTGAATAAAAGTGTATTCAATTGGATCTTCGATAGTAATAATGTGATCTGATCTTTGCTTGTTGATATAATCAATCATGGCAGCGATAGTGGTTGTTTTTCCATGTCCAGCAGGCCCGCAAGAAATAAAGAAACCTTGTTGAGATCCAGCAAAACTTTTTAAAATTTCAGGCAAATTTAGCTCTTCGAAAGTTTTGACTTTAGCAGGAATTAATCTTAAAGATGCAGCTAAATAACTCTTTTGAAAATAGGCGTTAACACGAAATCTTCCTTGATCATTATAAGCGTAAGAAAAATCAAATTCCTTATCTTGAAGAAGAATTTCTCTTTGTTCATTTGTTAACAAACTCAAAACTAAACTTTCCGCTGTTTCTGGCGTAACTACTTCTTGATTGGCGATTGGAATAAGTTGATCGTTAACTCTTATTGTTGGCGGTTTGCCAACAGTAATGTGCAGATCAGAACCATTCTGCTTTACGACTTCAGCTAAAAGATCTTGAAGTTGCATATTTAAAAATATAAAAAACTAAAAAAATAAAAATATTTTTGTTTTTTAAAAATAATATTCTGTTGTCAATTTTTAGTTTTAAAGTTATAAATTCTTAAACTTAATATAGCAGATAATTACTACTACATCAATTAAGATACCCACAGAATGAATAAATTAAAAATTTAAATTCAAAATGAAAAATTATCGACTATTTCCAATATTGTTGAGTTAGAAAAACCTTTGTTACTTAAATAATAACCTAATTTGCGATAAATCGTTTTTTTGTCTTTTAATTTTAATTCACGCATTTTTTTGTCTGCTAAAATTTTAGCTAGTTCTAATTCTTTTTCTCCAGAATAATTTTTACCTAAAATTTGACTGGCTAAATCTTTGGATATTCCCTTTTTAACTAATTTTTTGTAGCATAACATTCTACCACATGGCCTGTTTTTTAATTCAAATTCTAGAAAAGTTCTGGCATATTCAGAATCATTAAGATAATTTTTGCTTAATAAATATTTTATAACCTGTGCAATTATTTCTGGCTGATAATTTTTCTTTTTTAATTTTTCTGTAATTTCAAAAACCGTTCTTTGATATTGTGAGAGAAGTTTTTGAGAATAAATTATGGCTTGATTTAATTGTTGATTTGGCATATACTAATATGTTCTTTGAACAGAAAAGAAAGAAAGGAGGAAGGAATGTCAGAATTCAAAGATGAAAATCAAAAGATGATGGAAAGATTTGAAGAAATTCGTTGCATGCCACTTGGAATGATAAGATCTACTGCTTTAAGGATCTTTTTTGAAAATGAAACTCCTCGAATTCCAGTGATTGTTGTGATTAGTCCGTTTGCTGTATATGGAGATCTTTCCGAAGAATTGCGACGTTTTGCACACCGCTATCGATACAATAGACTTTCGGTGAAAGTTTTTCCCAATGGTTCTGCAATCGAGCGCTATGAATTTTTGCACCATAATTGTTCCGGATCTCGAAATCATGAAGAATTTGAATCTGAAACTCATTATCATTTTATTTTTGAATCAGATGTAGAAGAAATTCTGGAATTTGTTCTTAAAACTGGTCCGAAATTGCTTGATGAAGTTCAAACAAGCCTAGATACGGCTCTAGCGGCAAAGGCTTTATTGCAAAAAATGGAAGGATAATGGTTCATTTGTTTGAGGCGATCTTGCCTCTTTTTTTATTACATAATAAATTGCCTGTTGAATAATGTTTTTTATATCGGAGTTGATTTTTCCATTATCAGGATTATCATATACTATTAGAATACTGCAAGACACCGAAAGGAGGAGAAAAACATGGGAAACAACAAGCTTGATTTGCCCCTTTGCGACAAAGAAATTCTTGAAAAAGGCAGACTAGTATTTGTGCTCATAGGCAAATCTGTAGAAATTGAAGAATGGGTGAAAAAACTTGCCAAGCTGACTAATGCTCCTATTGATTGGCATATGGTCGGGGGTAGAGCCTATATTCTCCATCTCGGCGATGACGAAAGTTTGGCTCGAGTCAATATGGAAATCAAATCGCAGCTTGAGAGAAAATCTGTATCATCTTCCAGTTAATTTTGATGCACTCTTTATCTAAACCTGCGTAAAGACGCGGTTTTTTTGTGGGAAAAAATTAGAAAAAATGATCGAGAAATTTAGACTTGAATTATTATCTATCTAATATATAATATATTAGATTTAAACATAAACCAAATGATTGACGAAATACCAAAAATATTAAATAAATTTTCGACAAATTTGAAAGAAGCAATAAACATTGCTTTTTCAACGGCGCAAAGATCTGGAACTAATCAATTGAGTTCTGATTTTTTGCTTTATGGATTAGCGTCTCAAAAAGGCGGAATTGCAGCGGAAATCTTGAAAAATGCTGGATTAAAAATTAATGAGCTAGAAGTAAAAATTATCAAGCAAAAAGATACATCTTCAAATGCTAATTTAGGAAAATTATTAAATAATAAAAATAAAAGTACTAAAAATGATGATTTTGTATCATTGACTGAAGATACAAAAAATCTGCTTCTTAAAGCATTTTCTTGCGCAAATAAGCATAATCATAAATTTATTGGCACAGAACATTTATTATGGGCTTTTTTACAAATCAAAAAATGCCAAGCTTTTATTTTATTACGAGATTTAAAGTGCAATCTTAAATATATAGAAGAACAAGCTAACGTAATGTTGAAGAATACAGAAAAATTTGCGGATATGACAAAGCATTATGATGTATCGAATAAGAAAAATAAAGCTGCATTAAAATTTTATTGCAATGATATTTGCGATAAAAATATCTTGAAAAATTCTGATAAGATTATAGGAAGAGAAAAAGAAATAGATAGAATTATTAATATTTTAGGAAGAAAGCATAAAAATAATCCTCTATTGATTGGCGAGTCTGGAGTTGGAAAAACAGCAATCATTTATGGATTAGCGAAAAAAGTTGCTGAAAAAAAAGTACCTAGCTTTCTCAAAGACAAAAAGATTTTTAAATTAGATTCGGCGAAATTAATTGCAGGAACAGTATTTCGAGGAGAATTTGAAATGCGATTAAAATCTTTGATTGACGAATTAGCACAAAATAAGAATGTAATTTTGTTTATAGATGAAATTAATTCAATAATTTCAATGGGACAAGCAAATGGAGCTTTTGATGCAGGCAGTATTTTAAAACCAGCTTTGTCTTCCAGCGATTTACAAATTATTTGCACTTCTTCCTTTGCTGATTATAAAAAAACAATTGAAAATGATAATGCTTTAGTTCGAAGATTTCAAATAGTAAAAATTGCTGAGCCAAGCGAAATTGAAACAATTAAAATATTGAAGGGGTTAAAAAATAATTTTGAAAAATTTCATCGAACTAAAATTTCTGATGAAGCAATTGAAAGTGCTGCATACTTATCAAAAAGATATTTGCATAATAGATTTTTGCCAGATAAAGCAATTGATGTTTTAGATGAAACATTATCTCGCTATAAAATTGAACACGGAAAGACAACAATCAATGGCGAATTAGCAAAGCTCTCCCAAAAGCTTGATGACATAAGAGCAATGAAAGAAAAAAAAGTGAAAGAAGAGAGATTTAAGGATGCTTTAATTTTAAAAAAAGAAGAATTGGCATTAAATGAAAAAATTAATCAGATCTTAGATGATACAATAAACTGGCCGGAAATTTTTTCAACAGATATTGCCAAGACATTATCATTAATGACAGATATCCCCCTCGATACATTGGTTACAAAGGAAAAAGAGAAATTACTGAATTTGGAAAATATTTTGGGCAAAAAAGTAATTGGCCAAGAACAAGCAATTGAATTAGTCGCAAAATTTATAAGACGTGCTAGAGCAGGAATTTCTAGTCCAAATCGACCAATTGGTTCTTTCCTATTCTTAGGGCCGACTGGAGTTGGTAAAACTGAATTGGCAAAAGTTTTAGCAATGGAAGTTTTTGGAAATATTGATGATTTGATTAGAATTGACATGTCAGAATTTAGCGAAAAATTTAATATTTCAAAATTAATTGGCGCACCTGCTGGATATATCGGCTATGAAGAAGGCGGAAAATTGACTGAAGCAGTTAAGCGAAAACCTTATGCTGTTGTTTTGTTTGATGAAATTGAAAAAGCACATCCTGATGTTTTCAATTTGTTTTTACAAGTTCTAGATGATGGCGTATTGACTGATGCGGCAGGAACAAAAGTTGATTTTAAAAATACGATAATTATTATGACCTCTAATACTGGCACAAAATCAATTACCAAGAATGCTGTTGGTTTTGGCGAGACTGAAAAATATAATCCAGAAAATTTTGATAAAACTTATGAGGAATATAAGCAGGAAATTTTGGCGGATGTTAAAAAGGAATACCGTCCAGAATTTTTAAATAGGATTGATAGAATTGTAATTTTTAAACCGCTAAGTCCGGAATCAATAAAAAAAATTATTGATTTGCAAATTAAAGAATTACAAAAAAGACTTTGGAATAAAAAGATTAAAATTGCAGTTTCCGATGTGGTAAAAAAAGAAATTGCTGATAAAGGTTTTGATTTTGAAAGAGGTGCAAGACCTTTGCGTGGTACAATTGGAGAAGTAATTGAAGATCCATTGGCTGAAGGAATTATTTCAGAAGAATTTGTTGAGGGAGCGTTGATTAAAGTTGATAAAGGGTTGAATGGCGTAACGTTGAAAAATAGCTAATATTAAATATTTAATATTGAATATTAGAAATTGTTAAAACAAATTCAAAATTTTTGTTTAGATACTCTATTCCCTATTGAATGCATCTCATGTTCTGAAGAGGGTAAATTTTTGTGTGATCATTGTTTTGAAGATTTAGAATTAAACAGAAAACAGGATTGCCCAAAATGCCATAAAGAAACTAAATTAGGAAATTTTTGCAAAGAATGCAAGAATACTTCAAGGCTAAATGGCGTTATAGTTTCGGCGTCTTATGAAAATGATTTGCTGCAAAAAACAATTCATACCTTAAAGTATAAATATATTGAAGAGCTGGCTAAACCTTTGGGTAACATTTTAATTTCTGGATTAAGAATGACTTTGTTCAAGGATAAAATTGATAATGATTATATTATTTTGCCAATTCCTTTGCACAAGAAAAAATTTAGAGAAAGAGGTTTTAATCAGGCTGAATTGTTAGGTTTAGAGGTAGCTAAATATTTTAAGCTGGCTTGTTTAAATAATGTTATTATTAGAATTAAAAATACTAAATCACAAATGAGCTTGAATCCAATTTACAGACGCAAAAATATTAAAGGGGCTTTTGTTTGCAATAAGCCTGAATTTATTAAAGATAAGAAAATAATTTTGGTGGATGATGTTTGTACGACTTCTTCAACTTTGGAAGAATGCGCTAAAGCAATCTATGATTATGGACCTCGAGAGATTTGGGGATTAGTTTTGGCAAGAGGAAAATAGCATTGCTAAATTCACTAAAAAGTTATAAACTAATTTGCTGTTAAATAGATTCTAAATGTCCTTTGACAATCAGAAAAAGGAGAAGAAGCAATGTTGCAAAAAATTTACGGCCATTCAGATATTGATGAAGTTGGACGGATGTTTGAATCATGCAAAACAATAACTAATTTTAAAGATGACAAAGTTTATAAATTCAGCTTTTGGGGTTTTATAAAATCAGCGTGCACTCTACCTCTTATTGTGTTTGAAGGCATAAATGAAGATAAAGAAGTTATATTTGCTGCAATTCTGGTGGGAGTAGCAATCACTGCTGTACTAAAATTGGCAAGATGCTGTGGTGATTTTTTGGGTTTGGGGCATAATAATTATGCTGTTGCAACAATTCTGTTCCTGAGTATAATAATCCTCTTTTTGGCTATGAAATTACGAAAAATTTGGAAGCTACGAAAACTTGCAGGTAATAAATTTACTAAGGCAAAATATGATATTTATGTTGCTATTAAAAATTATAATCTGGCAGTAGATAAGATTCAATTTGTTAATAGTTTCGGAACTATAGCTCAAAAAACATCAGCTCTTGAACTAGAACATAGAATGTCTTATTTGAAAGAGGCAATTGAAAAACAGATACCAGTGATAAAGGGATTAGAATTGCTTCATGATAAAGCAAAAAATTTGCAAATGACAGGAACACTAAGAGAATCAACATATTTACCAGATTTTGTGCTAATGAACAACGAAATAGAAACATTGACTTCCGAATTAGAGAATATGACTGCTGCTTTAGATATAGATGCAGCATTAAGATCTAGATAAATTATTTGATCTTTAATCCTATACTTAATATAGGATTTTTTATTTAACTTGATTTTAAGCTAGAAATGAGATAAGATATAAAAGAATTGAGAATAATTTTGTTATCTATAATTTAGTTATTTTGTAATTGTTGTGGAGAGATCGCCTAGTGGCTATGGCAGGAGTTTGCTAAACTCCGCCTGCGTAAGCGGGCTCGTGAGTTCGAATCTCACTCTCTCCGCCATTTTACAATTTCAGCGTTTTGGGCGGTGTTTGCCTTGCGGCTTCGCCGCTCGGCTGGCGCGCTACGCGCGCAAAGGGCTGATTTTGAAAGGATTTGCCACGCTCCGCGCGGCAAAAAGGAAATGTTTTGGTTTTGGATTAGGAAGTTCGAACCAATCTTTTTTAGAAAATCCTGAATCCCTTCGGGATTTTTTTGCAAAGCGATAATTTTGGCTTGTTTGCTCGTTTTTATGAATTTGGCGGCGAGTTCGAACCGATTAACGCTTTTTTGCTCAAAAGCTGTTATTTTATCTTTCAAAACTTGTTTTTGATTGACGAGTTTGTTTTTCACTTCTTGATATTCTCGGATATTCAAAACGCTTTCAAGGTAAGCGTTCATCAATTTTTCCAGCTTCTCGTCAATCATTTTTATTTCTTCTTGAAATTTTTGAGCAAAAAAGCGAGATGATTGCGCCTTTTCTTTTTGTTCTTTTTCCAATTCCGCCAACATCCAATCGGCGCAATCATCGGACAAAGAAACTTTTTGAATTTCCTTTTTTATTTGAGATGAAATTTTTTCTTCTCTCGTGAAAACATTTTGCGAACAAACATGATTCGGATTTTTCTTGGTGCAATAATAATAAACATATTGCTTCCCGCTCTTTTTGATTTTTCTGTCCGCCGTTATTGTAAATCCGCACTCCGCGCAATGGAAAAATCCTCTGTAAAGAAAAAATTTCATCTTGTCCGTTTTTTGCGGCTTAGATTTTCTTTTCATCACTTCTTGGCATTCGTCAAAAAGTTTCTTTGTTATAATCGGTTCGTGCTTTCCGTTGTAAAATTCTCCGTTATATCGGATTATGCCGTAATAAAATGGATTTTGTAGCAAATACTGAAAATTTGAAACGGAAAGCAATCCGTCTCGCCGCCCTCGCAAACCAAGCCCGTTAATAATCTTTCGGAGATTTTTCAAGGTGTGATTTCCCGAAGCGTAAGCCTCAAATGTCTTTTTTATCAAAGGAGCTTTTTCCTCGTCCAAATAAATTTGTTTTGTTTCCCGATTATTCAAATATCCAAGTGGAGCCATTTGAGGCCAAAGTCCGTTTTTTAATTTTTGCCGATGTCCTCGTTTGATATTTTCCGAAAGATTATCAACATAATATTTTGACTGCCCGAAAGCTATTGATAACATAAATTTTCCCTGTGGTGTTGGATCAAACCAGAAAGTCGGGAATTTTAGCTCTTGAATTATGCCAGTATCAACAAGATAAATGATTTGTCCGCCGTCTATGCTATTTCTTGCCAATCTATCGGGGTGCCAAGCTAAAATTCCCGTTGCTTCGCCCGCTTCAATTTTTTTCAGCATATCGGCAAACATGGGGCGACCAGGTTTCTTGGCTGTTTGTTTTTCAACGATAATGTCCACTACTTCCAAATTTTCTTTTTTAGCCAATTCTTGCAATTCAGAAATCTGGTCGCCAATGCTTCGCACTTGCCGATCTTCCGTGTCAGTGGATTTGCGGGCGTAGATGAAAAACTTTCTGGTTTGATTTGTTGTTTTGTTTTTGTTTGTCATATTTTTAGCAGTCAAAATATTAAAAAATTATCGCTTTGCATTCCGCCGAAGGCGGAACAAAAAAAGATTGGTTGGCAAAACTTCGTTTTGCTTTTGGCTTCGCCAAAACGAACTTCCTAATCCAAAACCAAAACATTTCCTTTTTGCCGCGCGGAGCGTGGCAAATCCTTTCAAAATCAGCCCTTTGCGCGCGTAGCGCGCCAGCCGAGCGGCGAAGCCGCAAGGCAAACACCGCCCAAAACGCTGAAATTGTAAAATGGCGGTACTGTTTGGACGAAATCCGAACCTTTTTTGAGCAAAATCCAGAGGATTTTGCGGATTGAACCCCGCCCAGCGTTTCCGCCCGCCTCCGCTTCGCTTCGGCGAGCAAAACAGAAAAATTTTCTCTACATTTTTTTAATCGCGCGCCCCCAAAATTTTTTTCAATTAAGGAAAAGAAAATTTTTCTGTTTTGATATTCCGCTTTTGGCGGAATGGCGGAAACGCTCCCACCCCAACCGCGCCTTCGGCGCGGAAAGCGCAAGCGGGCAAAAATTCCTTCCCCCCAACCCCCTTCCTTTTTGCCCGCTTGCTTCAACGCCCGCAGGGCGGGCGCGGCGGCTTTAAGAAAAGAAAGAAGAAAAAGAATAGTCGCCCTTGACCCACCCAACCCATTCGCGGGCGACATCAAGGAACTCCCTTTATTTTTGTTGCCGTAAATTAAAAAATTTGGTATCATAATGATATAGATAATTTCTCAATAATAATTCTGTATCTATATTATAGTATATATATTATCATATCACAATGCCAAACACAATACCAACTATTGCTAAAAATATTAAAAAACTTAGGAAAGAGAAAGGTTTGTCCCAAGACAAGCTTTCACGATTGGCGGATGTGGCTCATGCCACAATTATTAAAATTGAATCGGGCGGAATTAAAAGCCCAACGATTGATACTGTTCAAAAAATAGCCAATGCGTTAAGCGTTAGCCTGGATACTTTAATGAAAAAATAACCCATGCCGATTTTCAATGATTTAAATTTAGATAACTGGAAAGAATCAGAAATTTTGACTGATAGTCTTTGGATTATTCCCGAAAGAGATAAAACAGGAAAACATAACGGCTTTTATCACGGCAATTTTATTCCGCAAATTCCACATCAGTTAATTTTAAGATACACAAAGAAAAATGAAGTTGTTTTTGATCCATTTTTAGGGAGTGGAACAACAGCTTATGAAGCGGAGGGCCTAAATAGAAATTTTATTGGCATTGATATTCAAAAAAAACTGATTGATTATATCGGTAAAAATATTGAGCCAAAAAATAATTTTTCTGATTTAATTGTTGGCGATAGTAAAAAAATTGAAACTTTTGAAAAAGTAAGAGAAGTTTTAAAAAATCACAAAAAGAAAAATATCCAATTGGCGATTTTGCACCCGCCGTATGCCGATATAATTAAATTTAGTGATTTAAAAGATGATTTATCAAACGCAAAATCACTAAAAGAATTTTTAGGGAAATTTGCAGAGGTTTTAAAAAATACAATTGAAATTTTAGAAAACGGCAGATATTTAGCAATTGTCATCGGCGATAAATATACAGCTGGCAAATGGATACCTTTGGGATTTTATTGTATGAATGAAGCGCAAAAATTAGGATTGACGCTAAAAAGTATTATAATTAAAAATATGGCGGGCAATCGCGCCAAACAAAACAAAGAAGGAATTTGGCGATATAGGGCGCTTTCAAGCGATTATTATATTTTTAAACACGAATATATTTTAATTTTCAAAAAATAATTATGGAATACATCAAATCAAAATTATCAGAAGATTTAGCGAAAAAAATACTTGGCAGTAAGGACAATGCTTTAAAATATTTGTTGCACATCAATAAATATAAAAAAGTGGCGGGATTGGAATTTAAAATTTGTAGCCGTGGTAAAAATAAGGGTCAAAATATGCCCTGCATTGATCCACAAAATATATGGAAAATCGTAGTCAACAACTGGGATTATGAATTAAGCAAAAACGCAATACGCGAATTGTTTAAGGAAACAGAAAAATATAAAAGCGGAAAAGATGCCAATAATGTTATGGATTTATTGGTTAAAGAATGGGAATCATTGAAGTTGGGCAACATAGAATGGCCATTCTCTCAAGGCGATTTTGACGGGTTCGTCCAGAGAATAAATTCGGAGAGCAACAACGGGCTTGTTAAGGATGAAAAAGTCAAAGTAGCCGCAGTCAAATATAGAAGAATTAAAGAAATAAATACTGTTAGAAATGATTTTATTGAAACTTTGATTTTTGAAAAAAATGAGAATATTTTGCCGACCCTTAATCACCGCAGAGGAGTTGATTTTTTCATTGACGGCGTTTCTTTTGATCAAAAAGTCGCAAAAAGTCCGACTAATCAATTTAAGACAAGGTTTAAAGATAATTGGAAAGAAGAGGCGGTTAAAAATCCTGGGCTAGTTGCAGAATATTTATACAAATATCAAGATGAGGGAAGATTTGGGGCTGACCCAAGATTATTAGTAGTTTATCTTGATGAGGATATTTCAATTCAAAAAATTAGGGAAACAATAAAAAGTACTGACCTTAATAAACCAATTGAAATTAACTTTAGCTTTAAGCATAAAGTTCAAGGAGATAAAAGTTATAAAGTGCCTTGTTTCGTAATTCTGTTGCATAACTAAAATTATGAATTATATCGGCAGTAAATTATCATTGTTGGAATTTTTGGAAGAATCCATAAACAAAGTAGTTGATAAAAACTGCGATACTTTTTGCGACTTATTTGCAGGGACAGGAATTGTAGGAAGTTATTTTAAAAGAAAGGGTTATAAAATAATCGCAAATGACATTCAATATTACAGTTACGTTTTAAATAGGCATTATATTGGAAATCATAAGGAATTATCATTTTTAAAACTAACAAAAGAACTTTCTGATTTAAAAAATATTGAGGTGAAAAATCGCAAAAAGTTTGTTTGCGATTATTTGTCAAATTTAAAAGGAGTAAAAGGGTTTATTTATAAAAATTATTGTCTTGGCGGAACAAAAGACAAAGAGGAACCACGACAATATTTTTCTGATGAAAACGGAATGCGTTGCGATGCAATTCGTCAAAAAATAGAAAATTGGAAAGAGAAGAATTTAATTTCCGATGACGAATATTACTTTTTGATCACGAGCTTAGTCGAGTCAATTGATAAATACGCAAATACGGCTTCCGTGTATGGTGCTTTTCTGAAAAAATTAAAAAGGACGGCTCAAAATAATTTAATTTTGAAACCCGCTGAATTAATAATAAACGACCAAGACCACGAAGTTTTTAACGAGGATATAAATACGGTAGCAGGAAAAATTGCGGGTGATATTTTATATTTAGATCCGCCATACAATCAAAGGCAATATGCGACAAACTATCATATGCTTGAAACTATCGCAAAATATGACAATCCTGAAATTCATGGGAAAACTGGTTTGCGCGAGTATCAAAATCAAAAATCGCTTTATTGTTCAAGAACACAAGTGAAAAAAGCGTTTAAAGATTTGATTTTGAAAGCAAAGGCAAAATATATCTTTTTAAGCTACAACAACGAGGGCTTGATGACTTTGGACGATATTAAAGAAATAATGAGCCTGCGGGGCAAATATGGGAATTTTACGAAAGAATATAATCGTTTTAAGGCAGATAAGTCAGAAAATAGAAACTATACGGCAAATAAAACAACTGAATATTTACATTATGTAGTTTGCAATAATTAAAAATATGGCGGAAAAATTTACCAAAAACAATATTTCAATAAAAAATCTTTCTCTTTGGGATGAAAATGCTCGTTTTCCTGATAAATATTTTAATAAAACGGAAAAAGAGTTAGTTGAGTATTTTCTTTCCAAGAAAGATTTTAAATTGGCCGAATTAGCCGAAGAAGTGGTGAACGAGTTTGATTTGCCCCAGCTTGAAAAACTCGTTATCTATGAATTAAACGGCAAAAATATAGTTTTGGAAGGAAATCGTCGTCTTGCGGTTTATAAGCTTTTGGATAACCCAGAATTAACAGACAATGTAAAAATCAAAAACAAACTTAATGGATTAAAATCAAGAATCAAAATAAACGATAATTTTAAACTTGAATGCTTAATCACGAAAGACAAAGATCAGGGGCTTCGCTATATTGATAGAAAGCATTTAAGAGGCAATAACGAGGTTTCTTGGGGCGACAACGAAAGAGCGCATCATAATGCTCGCAGAGGAAACGCAAGTCAAAAAGAATTATTAAAAGTGGCAATTACAAAAAGAATCAAAGACTTGGATTTCCCAGAAGAATTAAAGGAACAGGTTTTGGGACATGGTTTTGTTACAACCTTTTGGAGACTTATTGAACAAAATCCCGCATGGTCTACTTTTGGTTTTAGTCTTGACGATAATGGCGAACTTCAAACCACAGACAAAGAGTTTGATGAAAAATTGAAAGTTATTATTTTTGATGTTTTGCAAAAAGGAAAATTCAACAACAAATTATTTTCACGTTTAAATACGAAAGAAATTGAAAGCTATTTGAAGCAAATAAAGAACGATGATTATAAAAGAGTCGCTGACGAAATAAAAAAACAAACCAAGACGGATCTTTTTGGCAAAGAATCCACTTCTGTTCAAAAAAATAATGGGGCTAACCGCAGTATTCCAAAATCTTCACTTCGAAATTACTTAATTCCGAAAACTTGTGTTTTGCAGATTCAGGAAACAAAAATAAATAACATTTATTGCGAGCTGAAAAATGATTTGTTGATTGATGATTCCAAAAATGCCGTTCCAAATGCAGTCGGGGTGCTTTTTAGGGTATTTTTGGAAATATCCTTGGATTATTACGCAAAAATGAACAGCCACGGATTTAAGAAAAATGACACAATAAATCAAAAAATTTCTTGGGTGGTTAAAAGTTTAGAGGATAAAAAATATGATAAAAATAAGTTTAATAATATCAATAAGGTAGGCTCGTCCACGGGACAAAAAAGTTATTTATCAATAGAAAATTTCCACGAATATGTCCACTCAACAACAACCCAGCCAAGCTCAAGCGAACTAAAAAGTAAATGGGACAATCTTCAAGATTTTTTTGAGATTCTTTGGGGTGATTTGAATAAAAAGGCAAAGACCAAAAAACAAAATGCGAAAAGAAAAAAATAAAATAATATCTGAATTTTCAAGTCCGCTTCGTTATCCCGGCGGGAAAACTCGCTTGGCTGGTTTTTTATATAAAGCAATAGAAAAAAATTTTTCCAAAAATGAAAAAATTATCCTCGCTGAACCATACGCGGGCGGAGCAGGAGCCTCTTTGAAATTATTATTTTCAGGTAAGGTTGATAGAATTATTATCAATGATTTGGATAAAGCCATTTTTGCGTTTTGGAAAATTGTTATTGCCGATACGGATTTTTTGATAAATAAAATAAAAAAAGTAAATATTGATATTGAAGAATGGAAAAAACAAAAAGAAATTTATAATAATCCGTCATCGTCAATCAAGGATTTGGCGTTTGCGACTTTATTTTTGAACAGAACAAATCGCTCGGGGATTATTGAGGGCGGACCAATAGGAGGAATGGAGCAAGCGGGATTTTGGAATGTTCAGGCTCGTTTTACAAAAAATACAATTATTTCAAGGTTGGAAAAAATCAAAAAATTTAGGGATAAAATATCGGTTAGAAATTTGGACGGAATTACGCTTTTGAAGCAGTTGGAGAAAAATAAATGCAAAAACAGATATTTTATTTTTCTTGATCCGCCATACTATCAAAAAGGCAAATCTTTATACTTAAACCATTATATTGATAAAGATCACAAGGAATTATTGAAACTTCTTGAAAAATCTTCGTTAAAATGGGTTATGACATATGACGATGTTTCCTATATTCAGAATCTTTACGATAAATTCAAGAAAAATAAATTTACGATAAACCACAGCGCATTTGAAGCAAGGCAAGGAAAGGAAATTTTGATTTTTTCCGATAATGTTGCTAAAGTAGCAATTAGCTAAACCCACCCGCCACCCTTTTTAATTTTGTAGCCGACGCCGCGCCCGCCCTGCGGGCGTTGAAGCAAGCGGGCAAAAAGGAAGGGGGTTGGGGGGAAGGAATTTTTGCCCGCTTGCGCTTTCCGCGCCGAAGGCGCGGTTGGGGTGGGAGCGTTTCCGCCATTCCGCCAAAAGCGGAATATCAAAACAGAAAAATTTTCTTTTCCTTAATTGAAAAAAATTTTGGGGGCGCGCGATTAAAAAAATGTAGAGAAAATTTTTCTGTTTTGCTCGCCGAAGCGAAGCGGAGGCGGGCGGAAACGCTGGGCGGGGTTCAATCCGCAAAATCCTCTGGATTTTGCTCAAAAAAGGTTCGGATTTCGTCCAAACAGTACCGAATTAATTCTAATGACTAAATTGTAAATAACGAAATTATTTTTTATAGTAATATTAGATTTTCATAAAGATAAAAATAATAAAATTTTTTAAAATAAATTAAAAATTATGAACAGACAAAAATCTTTTTTTTCAAAATGGTTGTTTTTGATATTATTTGGAATTTTGTTAACTTTTTCTTCTGCTTTGGCAGCAACGGAAGCTAAACCAGATCCTGAAACAGACGGTCTAACATATACACTGCCAGATAATGCCTCGCCAGTGCGTTTAAGTCTACCAGCAACAATTGATGACCTTTTTTATAGTTCTAAGACTGGATTAGTAGGTTTTGGCTTGCATGCTGGTGGACATCTAGAAGGATTAGACCATGTTTGGATTGAACTTAAACCTGGTACAGCTGTTAAAAGCTGGGCAGCTGGAACTATTAACGATGTTTATGATAATGGTGGTGAGTACTTTATTGAAATCAATTATGGTCATAAACTGGTTGGAACGCATATGGAAATTATGACGCCTTATGTTAGCAAGGGACAAAAAGTAAAACGCGGTCAGGAAGTTGGTTTGGGAATGAGCTATGATACAGATCAATCTAGTGCTGAATTCCAATTAGCAGATGGTAATCGCACTGATGGTGTTTATAATGGAAACAGTTATTTAGTATCACCTTATGATTATTTAAGACCTAAAGCTAAAACAAAACTAATCAAAGCTTATAAAAACCATATGCTAAAACCATATTTACAGACTGGTGCCGATCCTTCAATTCTTTTCGAGCCTTACGAATACAAATTGACTAACAAAATAGATTTGGCTAAAAGAAAAGAGAATAAAATTAATGGTGTTTGGTATAGCTTAAAAAAATGGAAGTATGGTTATCCTAATGATATTCTAACTTTTGTGACTGCTAATAATAAATATTTTAAAGGAACGAAAGTAATGGCCAATGACGACGAAGAGCTATCCAATAATGCTGATTGGTATATTAATGGCAGAGCGAAAATTAATTATAAGAAGAATCGGTTAACTATAACGAATACAGAAAATAATCGGATATATTACGGTATTTTTAAAATTAAAGACTGGAAAGGTGGTCGGCAAAAACTAATTATTGAATATCAAGAAGGATTTTATCCAACAAAATTTACAACCAATGCTTTGAAATATGCTTCAAGGTCAAATTTACAGCGTAGAGCAGATGCGGTAAAATTAGGAGTTAGAAAAACTTTATAAATAAAATTATGTTGAAGAATTATTTAGGATTAAAAAATTTGGCATTAATCTCTTTATTAAATGCACTATGTGTATGTGTTTATGTTTTGCTTGTGTCTTTTATAATGTATAATGGCAATACTTTATTTGGGAAAGAGGACAATTTTTTAATGCCAATTGCATTTTTATTGCTATTTGTTTTTTCAGCTGCATTAACTGGCACATTAGTTTTAGGCAGACCAATAATGTTTTATTTAGACAATAAAAAAAATGAGGCGGTAAGATTATTTTTCTATACTTTAGGCTGGATATTTATATTTATGATTTTTGTTTTTACTTTATTAATCGCATTAAAATAAATTATGTTAGATTTATTAGCAAAAATTATACCCTTAGATTTAGCAATTATTATTGGCTCGCCAGCAATGCTAGCGATTGCCTTGCTTTTACTTGCCGAAAAATACAAGCCAAAAATAAAGACTTTTGCTTTTATGCTTGGAATATTGACGATCGGCGTTGGGATTACTTTATTAGGAGTATCGTTAGGACAAGTTTCGCCGACAGATCAAGAAGAGACAATGACATCGGCAATTGTTGATCTTGTGCTTGGGCTTGTCTTTGTTATATTCGGAATTAAAGTTATTCTATCTAAAGAAAGAAAAGCCAAAAAAATAACAGACCAAAAAGGTTTAGCTTTATGGAAAATATTTTTGGGCGGCTTAGTCCTAACATTAACAAATACTGATGCTGAATTATTTTTGTTTATGGCTGCTAAGGAAACAGTTTCTGATCCAGATGCAAATGGATTATTCAAAACCATATTTTTAATTATGAATTTGTCTTTTTTTATTTTGCCAGTTTTACTACCTTTATTATTTTATTTATTTTTTCCAAAACTTGCAGTTAAGCCATTAGAAAAATTAAATTATTATGTAAAAAAATACAGCAAATATATATTATTTGCAATGTTTATTCTTTTCGGAGCCTTTCTTCTCTATCGTGGTATGATGTTTTTTATTAAACTTTATGCTTAAGAGATTAAGTTAAATAAATATAATATTTTTCAAAAATAAAACACCAGATATATAGCTGGTGTTTTTAAATCTTTACCTATCTTCTTTTCTTTTTATTTTTAGTACTTGTATAAATTTTGCCAATAATTGCACAAACAACTAACACAATACCTAATGCTAGTAAAACTTTATAAACTAGATAAATTGAATTGATTTGCTGATTGAAAGCATCAAAAACTGCTTGAGCGAATAGCTGAATCAAGAAATTGCTGCTATCAGCTAGATTTTTTAAAGTAGAATGAACTAAATAATCATGAGCTCGATTGAAGATGTAGAATCCGGGAATACTTGTTAATAAGATTAGAAGTCCAGGAGTCAATACTCTGCCCCATTTAAAACTAAAGAATATAGCACTGATAAATAAGATAAAGGAAACGAAAAATAGCAAAGCAGAAATTAAAACGTATTTGCGATGCAGATCTTTAGAATAAATTTTGGGGAAATTAACTTTTTCAGTTAATTCTTTTTGCCATTGTTCTCTGTCTGTGGCGTTTGTCAAACCTTTGTCTTGAATTTCTTGCAATGAGCTGGCAATTTCTTTGTAGATTGCAGTTTCGATTTGCTTTGAATATTTGTCAATTTGATTTTTGTCTATTGAAAAATCAATACCTTTGATTGGCTGAATCTTTTCGCCATCCTGGATTGCTTCATTAGAAGCTTGCTCTGAAGTCTGAGCTAATTTATCTAATTCATTTTTTGCTTCACTTAGAATTATTTTAACGTAATTTTCGTTTGTCGCTAAAATTTGATTAGCCAGCTGAAAAAAATCAGATAATTCTTTTTGCAAGGAAGTTTGAATGTTTGTTGTCATTTGATCAACAACGTTTTTTTTGGAAACAATCTGACTAAAATTGTAAAGAAGCAGAGCTGAAACAAAGAAAATAATAAATAATAAGCTTGATACCCATTTTAAATCAGTGTACCAAGATGGACGTTCTTTTTTTGTGAATTCTGGGAAAAAATTTTTTGCTTTTGCTAAAAGATTTTGTTTTTTCTTCATTTTTATTAAATTACTTTTTGTTTTTATTATATTTTTTATTAATGGTGATATTATACCATAAGAAGAAAGATTCAACAATTTATATAATAATGTTAAACTTTATTATGTACTTATTGAATTGACAAAATACTTTTTAGCGATATTATTTATGCTAATGTCTATTTTTTGAATATTATGTCACACAATCAAAACCATGATAATGGAAAAAAGAAGAAAAAAGTTGCTTTAAGCTCGGTATTTGCGAGTTTTTTTATGACGGCGATGAAATTAGTTGTAGGCTTGCTCACTGGCAGTATGGGTATTATTTCTGAAGCTGCACATTCAGCTTTGGATTTGGTTGCTGCGATTATGACTTATTTTGCTGTTAAAATTGGAGACAAGCCTGCAGATTCCGATCATCCATATGGACATGGAAAAATAGAAAGCGTGTCTGCATTGATTGAAACAGGTCTTTTATTTTTGACAAGTTTTTGGATTATTCATGAAGCAATAAAAAGATTAATTACACATGATGTTGAAGTTCACGCAACTTGGTATGCTTTTGTAATTATTATAATTTCGATAATTGTTGATATTTCAAGATCACGAGCATTATATAAAGTTGCAAAATCTACAAATAGCCAAGCTTTAGAGGCTGATGCATTACATTTTAATTCTGATATTTATAGCTCAGCTGTTGTTTTGCTTGGCTTAGTCTTTGTTGCTTTTGGAATAAAAGGAGCAGACTCGATTGCAGCGATTGGCGTTGCTTTCTTTGTCTTAATTGCTGGATATAGATTAGGAAAAAGGACGATTGATGTTTTAGTCGATACTGCTCCAAAAGGAGTGAAAGAAACTGTTGATGAAATTATTTTGAAATCAGAAGAAAAAATTATTGTAGATTATGTACGAGTTAGATCTTTAGGTCCAAATGTTTTTATTGATATGGGAATAAAAATAAGCAGAAAGCATTCATTAGAGAAAGTTGATGAAATTATTAATAATTTAAAAAATGAAATTTCTAAAAAAATACCTGAAGCTGAAATTGCGATTAGAACTAGCTCAATAAAGTCTGAAGATGAAACAATTGTTGAAACAATTCAAGTTTTAGCAGCAAAAAACAGCATGTTTGTTCATGATATTATTGTTGAAAATTTGAATGATAAAAAGTTTGTAAGTTTTGATTTAGAATTACCAAAGAATTTGACAGTTTCCGAAGCCCATGAAAAAGCAAGCTATTTAGAAAAATTAGTTCAGGATTCTTGTAATACTAAGATTGAGCTAAATATTCATATTGATCCAATCATTATGAAAGAGCTAAAAAGTGATAATATTTCCGATGAAGAACTCTCATTAATAAAGCAAAAGACTTTGGAATTAGCAAAAAATATTGATAAAATAACTGATGCCCATGATATTTCTGTCAGAAAAATCGAAGGCAAATTATATATTACTTTGCACTGTTATGCTAATGGTATTATCTCTCTGGAAGAATCTCATGCACAAGCAACGAAATTAAAAAATATTATCAGAGAAAATGTTCCAAACGTGGAAAGAGTAATAGTCCATGTCGAACCAAAATAGAATTTAAAATAAAAAAAATATATGAAAAACATAAACTCAAAATTAAAAAATGATAAATCTTTTTTGATAGTTTTAATTATTGTTTTATTAATTATCTGCACTTTAACTTTTAGTGGTTGTGCATTTTTAGCTTGGAAAGCTTATCCCACTATTTATATATTATTAATGAATAGAAATAGTACTTCTAAAAATCTTAATTATAATACTGAAACAGATAATAAAATTGAAAAACAGGAAACCGTTTTTGTTCCTATCAAAGAAGAATTAAAAGTACAGGAAAAAACTACATATTATGATATTTCTGGTCTAACATCAGAAGAACTGAACCAACAAATGCAGACTTTAGGCCCAGAATGGACAAGTACTGAACGAGTTTATGCGATGGCTAATTATTCAATTAATTGGTCATTGCCATTAAAAACTAATGATGGAGGATGTACGGAGACTGAGGTAGAAACAAAAATTGAATATATCATGCCACGCTGGATAAATTATGAAGAAGCTTCATTGGATATGCAACAAAAATGGGATAACTATTATCCTTTGCTTTTAAAACATGAAGAAACGCACGGAAAAATTGTGAAAGAAGAAGCAGAAAAATATTTTGAGGAAATAAAGAATATCAAAGATTATACTTCCTGCCAAGATTTTGATGACAAAGTTTATCCAATTCACGAAAAATATTTACTGAAAATTGGCGAACTTAACGATAACTATGATAACGAGACAAACCATGGAGTAACTGAGGGTGTTGTTTTATATTAATTAAATAATAATTATGAAATTTTCATTTAACAGACCTCTAAAAATATTACTAGCAACGAATTCAATGATTTTATTTGCTGCAGCAATGATTGGGCCGATTTATGCCCTTTTTGTGCAGAAAATTGGCGGTGATTTGCTTGATGCAAGTTTTGCTGGCGGACTTTTTGCTTTAGCAGCTGGAATTACTGTTTTATTATTTGGAAAGTTCAGCGATAAAGTAAAAGAAAATGAAATAATTATTGTCGTAGGTTATTTGATTATGGCAATTGGTTTTATGCTTTATGTTTTTGTTAATTCAGTTATCTTTCTATTAATTGTTCAAGTTATTATTGGTTTTGGAGAAGCAATTTATGCTCCTGCTTTTGATGCTTTGTATTCAAAACATTTAGATGGCAATAAAACCGGAACACAATGGGGAGCATGGGAATCAATGAATTACTTTACAATGGCAGTAAGCGCTGTTTTAGGTGGGTTTTTAGTTACAAAAATTGGATTCAATGCTTTGTTTGTAATAATGTCAGCTTTGTGTTTAATAAGTGCTATATATATTTTATTTTTGCCAAGAAAAGTTTTATAATTTTATGTTTTGTGTTATAATATTGATAAGATTTTGTAATATTTTAATTTTAGAATATGCCAATTAAATTATCGGAAAAACCCGTTGAATCTACAGTTGCTGGTGAAAAAATTCAACTATTTAAAAAAGAGGATGTTTTGATGAGTTGGGAATCAAGAGAATTTATTCAATATGATAGAAATCCAGCTTGGATTCTAGTTGTCTATGTTTTAGCTGCACTTACTTTAGTATATGCAATTTGGACAATGAATTTTCTGTTCGCAGTATTGGTTGTTTTATTTACTATCGTAATTGTTATCTACACGCAAAGAAAACCGAATATCTTGAAGGTCGCAGTAATGAAAAAAGGATTTAAAATTAATAATACTCTTTATACATATGAAGATGATCTAGAAAATTTTTGGATTTTATACAATCCGCCAGATCTAAAAGTTTTAAATTTTAAAAGACGACAAGCTTTATTGCCTGCTCTCGTTATTCAACTTGAAGATCAGAATCCTTTAAAAATTCGAGAAATGCTGTTGAAATTCTTACCTGAAGATTTGACACAAGATGAGAGCACGATTGATAAGATGTCAAGGAAAATTGGCTTTTAGTTCTTCCGAATCGCACGAATGCATTACTGCCCCAAATAACACGAATCATATTGATTTTTAAATGCTTTAATGTAAAATAAAGATGATGTTTAAACATCGTCTTTTTATTTAAAGCCCTGGCCAGTTAAAAGTTTATGTAATCAATGATAAAAAGTATTATTTTTAACTTGCATTAAACGACAGTACGACTAAGTGTTGCATACACTTTTAACTGGCCCTCATAGCTCAACGGATAGAGCACAAGATTGCGGATCTTGGGATCGAAGTTCGATTCTTCGTGAGGGCATATAAAAATTAAAAATGCAAAAATCAAAGTGTAAAATGACAGTGCAAAATGAAAAATTTTACATTTTGAATTGTCATTTTTATTTTTGATTTTTTAATTTTAAATTTTCATTATGCGTCTTACTTTAGCCATAATTATAGCTAAACTAGCTTCTTTTTTTGTAAAGGCGCTAAATCAAGGACAAGCTACTTCCTTGCCTGGTCTTTTAGCTCGAAAAATTGATCCAAAGGTTTTGGCTAAGCTAAGTAGAAAACTAAAAAAAGGTGTAATTATTGTTTCTGGCACCAATGGAAAAACAACACCAACTAGATTAATTTCGAATATTTTGAAAGAAGCAAATTTTAGCTTTATCCATAATAGAGCTGGAGCAAATTTGCTATCTGGAGTTACTTCAAGTTTATTAGAAAAATGTTCTATAACTGGCAGCTTGAATCAAGATTGGGCAATCTTTGAAGTTGATGAAGCAACAGTTCCGAAAGTCGCAGAACAGACTAAACCTAAAGTGATAGTGCTAATGAATTTGTTTCGCGACCAATTAGATCGATATGGAGAGCTTGAAAAACTTGCCAATCTTTGGAGAGAAACAATAAATAATTTACCAGAAGAAACTAAAATTATTTTGAATGCTGATGATCCCCTTGTTTCAAGTATCGCAATAAATAATAAAAATATTTATTTTTATGGAGTTAATAACGAAAATTATAAAATCGAAAAGATAGCTGAATCTGCTGATTCAAAAAATTGTCCGAATTGCAAAGAGCCATTAGTTTATAGTGCTCTTTTTTATTCTCATATTGGAAAGTATGTTTGTCCTAAATGCGGACTTAAAAGACCGAATTTGAATTTAAGTGCAGAAGAAATTAGATTGAATAGCTTTGAAAACATAGAATTAAAACTAAGACAAAATACTAATCAGTTAGACTTGAAAGCCTATTTACCTGGTTTTTATAATGCTTATAATGTTTTAGCTTCAACCACTGTTGGATTAAACTTGAATATTTCTGAAGATAAAATAAAACAAGGCATAAAAAACACCAAAGCAGCATTTGGCAGATTAGAAAGATTTAAACTTGATAATCATAATGCGATTTTGATGCTTGTCAAAAATCCAACAGGCTTTAATGAAGTAATAAGATTACTTGAGATTGATGGCAAAAAAAAGAAGATAATTATTACATTGAACGATAATATTCCGGATGGACGCGATATTTCTTGGATTTGGGATGTTGATTTTGAAAGATTGATAAAAACTGCGGATTATATTTTTGTTGCCGGACAGAGAGCTGAAGAGCTTGTTTTGAGATTAAAATATGCTGGCTTTAATCTGAATAGTCTAAAACAAGAAAAAGATTATTGCAAACTGCTTGAAATTTCTTTAGCTAAATTAGATAATGACGAAACTTTATATATTTTGCCTACTTATTCCTCAATGTTAGATTTGAGAAAAGTAATTGCAGAAAAAGGCTGTGTTAAAAAAACTTGGGCATAATTTAATATTATGAAATTAAACATTGGCTATCTATATCCAAATATCATGAATATCTACGGCGATCGCGGTAATGTGATTGCTTTTGCAAAAAGATGTGAGTGGAGAGGACTTGAAACTGAAATTACAGATTTAGATATTAATACAACAATAGATTCTGAAAAATATGATTTTTATTTTTTTGGTGGCGGTCAAGATAAAGAACAAATTTTAGCATCAAAAGATTTGCGAAAAAATAAAGCGAATTTAAAAGAGGCTGTCGAAAAAGGAGCGGTAATCTTGTCTGTTTGTGGAGGATATCAATTATTGGGTAACTACTATCAACCTCTGAAGAGCGAAAAATTAATGGGTTTGGGAATTTTAAATATTAAAACTTTAGCTAGTAATGATCGAATGATTGGCAATATTTTGATTGAATCAGGTTTAATCAATTCTAAAAAAATTGTTGGTTTTGAAAATCATTCTGGAAAAACTTATTTAGGCGAGGGCGTTAAACCATTGGGCAAAGTTTTGAAAGGCTGGGGCAATAATGGTGAAGATGGATTTGAAGGCGCAAGATACAAAAATGTTTTTGGAACTTATATGCATGGATCTGTGTTGCCAAAAAATAATGAATTTTGTGATTTGTTGATAAAATTAGCTTTGAAAAGAAGATATGGCGAGGTTGAATTAAAAGACTTGGATAATAGCGCTGAAGAGAATGCTAGAAAAATTGCAGAAAATATAAAACAATAATTTTTTAAAGAGCATAATATTGCTCTTTTTTTATTTTCAGCCATAATTATATGAGATGCAAAAAATCAATTTGCGAACAAAATTAAATAATTTGAGAAAATTTGATCTAAAACATAAACGTGCTTTGGATAGATTAGAATTGAAAAATGTGGAAGATTTATTTTTATATTTTCCAGTTCGCTATGAAGATTTTTCCAATATTACCTTAATTAAAAATTTAAAAATAAACGAAAAACAAACGATCAGAGGAATGATAAAATCGATCAAAAATAAACGAACATCAAAGAGATGGCTGGTGTTAACTGAAGCAAAAGTAGAAGACGAATCTGGCCAGCTTAAAATTGTTTGGTTTAATCAGCCTTATTTAGAAAAATTCTTGAGAGTTGGAACATATGTAACTTTGAATGGCAAGGTAGAATTAAATTATAATTCCGTGTCAATGAATTCCCCTGCTTTTGAAAAGTTTAAGTTTGATTCTAAATGCGGTCAAATCTTGCCAGTCTATTCGGAAACAAATGGCATGTCTTCAAAATATTTGCGATTTATTTTAAAACCATTATTAAAATTATCGACAAAATTTGAAGATTTTATGCCTGATGAGATTAAGAATCAATTAAGCTTAATTGATTTGAGTGAAGCATTACGACAAATTCATTTTCCGGATAATTTAGAGATTTTGAAAAAAGCGAGATTGAGATTGGCATTTGATGAGCTATTTTTATTACAATTGAATAATTTACTAAAGAAAAAAAAGTGGCAAGAAAATAAAGCTTTTAAAATTAAGTTTGATGAAAAATTAATTAAAAAATTTGTTGCTTCCCTACCCTTCAAATTAACTAAAGATCAAAAAATTGCAGCTTGGGAAATTTTCTTGGATTTGGAAAAAGATAAGCCGATGAATAGATTACTTGAAGGAGACGTTGGTTCTGGAAAAACTGTTGTAGCATTAATGGCGATGTATTTGATTGCGAATTTTAAAAAGCAATCAATCCTAATGGCACCAACAGAAATTTTGGCAAAGCAACATTATGAAACAATCTCTAAATTACTTGGAGGCGAGAAATCGGTTTCTCGCCTCCGGAAAAAGAAACAGATAACAATTGGCTTGTTGACTAGAGTTGATCGTAAAATAGATAACAAAAATGTCAGCAAAAGCTTTTTAGTAAACAAGGCTAAAAAAGGACAAATTGACATTTTGATTGGCACGCATGCTGTTATTCAGGAAGATATCAAGCTAAAAAATTTAGCTTTAACTGTGATTGATGAACAGCATCGATTTGGTGTGGAGCAAAGAGCAAAACTAAAAAAGATAAATATTAACCTGAAGAACTCGCCTCATCTATTGTCTATGACCGCAACGCCAATTCCAAGAACTTTAGCGTTAGGACTTTATGGTGATTTAGATATTTCGATTTTGAAAGAAAAACCAATTGGACGTAAAAAAATATTAACAAAGCTTGTTGCGCCATATAATCGCGATAAAGCCTATGAATTTATCAGAGAAAAAATAAATTCGGGCAGACAGGTTTTTGTTGTCTGTCCAAGAATCAAAGCAAGTGAAGAAAAATGTGATTCAAATCAAAATATGTGGGATGATATAAAAGCTGTCGAAGAAGAATATGAAAAATTGAGTAAAGAAATCTTTCCAGAATTTAGTATTGCGATGATGCATGGCAAGTTAAAAAAAGAAGATAAAGAAAAAACACTATCAAAATTTAGAAATAATGAAATTAAAATATTAGTATCAACTTCAGTAATTGAAGTTGGAATTGATTTTCCGAATGCAACGATTATGATGATTGAAGGTGCTGAACGTTTTGGATTGGCGCAATTACATCAATTCCGAGGACGTGTTGGCAGATCGGAAATTCAATCTTTTTGTTTTCTTTTTTCTGATTCAATGTCGCAAAAATCTTATGACAGGTTGATGGTTTTAGTCAACTGTGATGATGGGTTTGTTTTGGCGGAAAAAGACCTAGAATTGAGAGGTCCAGGTGAAGTTTATGGAATACGACAGTCGGGACTTCCAGATTTAAAAATGGCATCTTTGATGGATGGCAATTTATTAAAGCTGGCAAAAGCTGAAGCAGAAAGGTTTTTAGTGAAAAATAATATAAAAAAATTCCCTTTATTAAGGGAAAAAATAAATATTTTTTGCCAAACTACTCATTTTGAGTAAAAAAACTTGCTTTTTTTTGATTTTGTTATAGAATATTAACAAGTTGTTTCTTGGTCTTATTGACCAGCTTTCCGCAAGGATATGGATTGAGGCGGAAAGCTTTCGTGGAGGAAAAGGAGGAGAGGGAAATGGCAACTGTCGCTGAGATGGAAAAGGATCCTGTGGTTTTGACTCGAGCTTATCTCAAGGGTGATATTACTTTTCCAGGTCCCATCTTTCGCGAAAAGCTTTTTGGTCATGTGAAAGCTGCAACAACTCAAGCAGAGCTGAAGCGCGTTCGTGAAGCAATGAAGCTGTTGCCAAATATGAAATGGTGTCCCAAGATTCACATCCCCACTTTGACCGAAAAGGGTCTGCTCTAGCACATTTTTATTCTTGCACTTTCTTTTTTACTAGCCTAGGCTAGTTTTTTTATTGATCAAGAAAACAAACAAACATTAAAACAAAAAAACAACTTCTAGAACTGTTTAGTTGTTTCTTTGTTTTAATATTTTTTAGAATAATATTTTAGTAATTGCATCTCTCAAACTATTAACTCGAATAACTTGCAAACTTGTTTTAACTTCTGATCTTGGTAAAATAATTTTTTTGAAACCTAATTTTTCTGCTTCAGCAATTCTTTTTTCAATTTGCGGAACTGTTCTAACTTCGCCTGTTAAACCGACTTCTCCCAAAACAATTGTCTCGGCATCAATTGGTCTTTTTTGCAATGCAGAGACAATTGATAGACAAACTGCCAAATCAACTGCAGGCTCAGTAGTTTTAATCCCGCCAACGATATTGACATAAACATCTTGGCTATCAAGTCTTAGCCCTGCTTTATTAGAAATTGCTGCAATCAACATTTGTAAACGGTTTAAACTAAATCCAGAAGCTGTACGTCTTGGAAAAGCTAAATTAGTTTTGGATACTAAAGCTTGGACTTCAATTAAAAATGATCTCGAGCCTTCAATTGTGGCTGTAACACAAGTACCTTCAGCGCCTTTCAATCTTTCTTCTAAAAATATTCCTGAAGGATTTTTTACTTCAGCTAAACCATTTTCCTTCATTTCAAAAATACCTGATTCATTAGTTGAACCAAAACGATTTTTGATTGAGCGAAGAACGCGTAAAGAATGATAACGATCTCCTTCTAAATAAAGAACAGTATCGACTAAATGCTCTAATGTTTTTGGTCCGGCAACTGTGCCCTCTTTTGTAACATGACCGATAAGAATTATTGGCAAATTATTTCTCTTGGCAACTTCTGTTAACATAATCGAACAAGTCTTTACTTGGCTGACACTACCCATGATTGTCTGAATATTTTCGGTCTGCATTGTCTGAATAGAATCAATAATCGTTAAATCTGGCTTGATCTGTTCAATAGTTTGAACAATACTATCAATATTATTATTAGCTAAAAATTGAATGTTGTCTGACTTGTGGCTAAGTCTTTCTGCGCGCATTTTAACTTGCTGAGCTGATTCTTCGCCTGAAGCATACAATATTTTTTTTCCTAAGCTTTGCAAAATACAACAAATTTGCAAGGCAATTGTTGATTTGCCAATGCCTGGATCTCCGCCTAAAAGAATCACAGAACCAGGAACAAAACCTCCGCCTAAAACGCGGTCAAATTCAGAGATATTTGTTTCTAGCCTTTTGAAATTTTGACTTTGAACTTCTGAAAATATTTGCGGTTTTAGCGCTACCGCTAAATTTAAAGACCTGCCAATAGATATTGTTGGTTGTTTGGTAATTTGAGATAAAGAGTTCCATTCTCCACATTTTTCACACTTTCCTGCCCAGCGCATAAATTCAGCGCCACA
>JAQVVF010000028.1 GCA_028699085.1 Patescibacteria group bacterium
AATCTAATATCTTCTTTTGTTTTTTCGTTAAATTTTTCATAATTTTGTTATTTAAAATTTAGTTATTTTGTTATTTATATTATAACCGAACAAAAACCAAACATCAATAATTTTGTTGTGCATAACTTATTTTTGTGCTAATTTAAGCTAATTGCACCTTACAATAAAAAAGAACGGAGGTCGAAAAATGCCGCCACTCGTTGCAGTCATTATCAATTTGAATGCTATGTTAATTCGAAGAAAAGGTTTTAAATATATAAACAAAATCAGAAGTATCGCTGCAAATTTTGAGAATGTTCAAGTCTATATTACTCAAAGTCCAAGACAAGTCAGAAATATCATTCGAAGACTGAAAGAAATGAAAGTTGGCTATATATGCTGTTGTGGAGGCGATGGAGCTTTGCGTCATATTATCCAAGAAACAATTAAGGTCTACAAAACTCAAGCCTTGCCAGTTATTGCTCATATTGGTGGCGGATCAATGTCAATGATTGCTAAAGCTTTGGGCTTTAAAAAAGAGCCTCATGAAAATCTAGCTACAGTCTTGAAACTTCGATCACAGCCAAGCCAACCTGTCTATCAAAAAGAATTAATTCAAATTGATGATGCTGGAAAAATCTATTATGGTTTTATTTTTTCAATTGGCGTTGTCGTTGATTGTCTTAAATATTATGAAAAAACTAGCAAAGGTTTTTGGGCTGCAATTTGCTTAATCTTTCATTGTATTCTTGGAACTGCTATCAGGCGATTAAAAATTTACCATTATGCTCAAGCAAAAGTTTTCTATGATGATCATCAATTTCCAATGACCAAATTTGCCGGAATTCTTGCTTCCAACGTTAAAGATATTGTCCTAACTTTCAAACCATTTTCTGGAACAATTCAACCAGAATCATTTCTGCTTGGAATTTATGCATTAAATGCCTACGAACTTCTTAGCCACGTTTTTCGATATCTCTGGGGCAAGCCTGTTCAAAGAGATCTTAAGGCTGGCAAAGTCTTTAACGGAAACGCTCAAACATTGATTTTAGAAACTGATGAAGATTTAACTATTGATGGCGATGTCTTTCTGAACAAAAAGAAAAAAATGAGAACAATCAAAATTGCAGTTGGTCCAACTATCCCAATGTTAAACCTCTGTCCAAACTCTACAGGAATCTAATTCCTGTCTTTTTTTGCTTACTAATCTCGCAAATGCCTTAAGGCCACTAATAACGCAAATAATTTATTTGTGCAATTTACGGACAAAGCTATACACGATATTCGTGAACACAAAAAAACAGGAACAAAATCCCTGTTATAAACAAACCGAAAAAAGAGCTTGAATAAGACGCAATTCTTCAACACTAGCGCGCATAAAAACATATTCCATTCCCAATTTCTCACAAATTGATATCTCGTCGGCACTCGACACCAGACAAGCACAAGCCTTCAAATTTTCTCCAGCCCTTACTTTAGTCAAAAATCTTTCTGTCCAATTGTAAGATCTGCCCAAAAAATATTTACAGCCCAATCTTTTAGCATCGCGTATTGGATCTACTAAGGCTCCTTCAAAAATCCAGCCAGTCTGCAATCCCAGATTAGCTCGCATTATTGCCACCAAATTTTCTTGACTCCGCGCAATGATGATCACATGACTTTTCAACCAATCACCTTTTTCAATCATATATTTCAACAATTCTTTTGCTACTGATTCACCAATATTTTCTGGTTTCAGATCCAAAAAAACTGTCAAATCTCCTTCATACGCAATTTGCAAAACATCATGCAAAGAAATCAACACCCGTGTTCTTGAAAAGTTCCTAAATTCTAATGGATGACCGACCATCAACATTCCAGTTCCTTGAGAGAACATCAGATCAAGCTCAATCGCTCTTGTTATCTTGCTCATATCTTTCAAGGTCTCCAAAGTATTGCATCGTGTTCCAACTAATTGCATTGTCTTTCCTCCTCTTTTTGTTGTCATAAAGAACCTTTATAATAGTATCAAATAAAACGCTTAAGTCAACAGATATGACAAAACAAAAACACAAAATTATGATCTGTCTTTTTGATTACGATCCGGTAGGGAACAAAAATTTCTTGCCCTGTCGAATGACAGGGTTGTTCCCTACGCTTCGACAAAAACAAAAACAGATAATTATTGATCTGTTTTTTTTGATAGACGCGATAAATCGTGTCTCTACATTTTAATTTATTCAAATATCAAGTTCTTTTCATTGCGTGTTTCTGAATGGGTTAGATTTGATAAAGCATTCTTTTTGGCAATGACAAAGGTAACTTCTTCTAACGTTCCAAAATAGAATGTCGGAGCAAATGGCCTGTTCTTTGTTTTAACATCTTGCGGATAAGGAGTAATGTTTTTTGATGGTTTTATCAGATAATTTCTGATCTTAAAGCTCGCTGTGTGAGTTGTCCTGTTTTGAAAAATTCTGAATGGTCCTCGCCAATTGTTGTCTCTGTCTTTGATAAAAAGTCTTAATGTTTTTTCATCAATATCCTTATTCAGCTTTGCTTTTGAATAATGAATTGTAACTTTGAAATTGATATGCTTGTCTATATTTTTGTAATAATCTTTTTCTACTGAACCAATATTAGACGATAATTTGAGATAGCCTGAATAGCTGTTTTGCTTGGTAAAGCTATCAAGATAATTCTTTTTGTTTCTATCCAATTGGATGTAAAGTTTGCTAATTGCTTTTGTTTTTGGCAGATTGAAAAATTTGATATCCGCATTTTGTTGATCAAGCTGGTATTTGTAATCAACAACTGCATCTTTAAGAACAATCAGATTATCAAAAAGAGTTTCTGCTTTTGCAAAATTAATGCTAAACAACAAAGCGAGACTGGCAATTGTAAAAATTAATGCTTTTTTGATCATCTTGTTGATTTATTTTTATATTTTTTGAATCTATAAACTTTTAAAGTATAATATAACGCCATAATTTTTAAAATTTTTCACAATTTCACGATAAAATAAATCGGCTATCCTGGCCGTAAAACGGCCAGGATAAATTGCCAAATTGACAAATAGCTAATCCTTAAGACA
>JAQVVF010000029.1 GCA_028699085.1 Patescibacteria group bacterium
TTTTTACACATTTATTCATTCCCTGTATTTTACCTGATATTGTATTTTTTTGTTAAAAAAACGTCTACCCTAAATTAGGTAATTTTTTGAATAAACATGCAAATTTTACACATTTGGTTACTTTTTATATATTTGTCATTTGCTGTTCTGCAGGCTATATTGGCATTTTAATAGCAAAATTGTGCAACTTTTGCATAGCTGCATAGTTGATAATCGATAATTATTATAATTTGATTTTTCTGTATGAAAATATATAATATATATAGAATAAGAAAAAAGAGGTGAAAGATGAATTGCAATGTAACTCCAGAATTGTATAATATAATCAAAGAGATGTATGAGAAACAAGAGCCGATTGTGGCAATAATAAAAAAAACAGGGCTCAGGCGTGAAACTATCAATAGAATAATTCAGAAAGGATCTCCCAAATTAAAATTTCCAGCCGTGGCTCGCATGGCAGAGAAAAAGTATATAGAAGATCTAGAAGCTGTGAGAAAAATAGATATCGGCAGAAGAATAGAGTTGCATGACAATATCAGTAACTATGCGATTATATTATCAAAAGTAATGTTAATTGAGATAAAAAAACACATTGAAAACAAAAAAATTGATTGGAAAGTTCAAGTACAGAAAAGCAGGATATTGAAAGACATGGCTTCAGCTCTCAATATATTAATTCCAGCGCAATATCATTATCTTATGAGTGATATTGCAAAAATAATAAGAGAAGAGGATCTCAGTGACGAGATCAGAGATCGCATTTGGAAAAGTATTGAAACTTTTGGTGAATTAAAAAATAAATAAAATAAGATTAGAATTGAATTGAAAAAAATGAATTATTAATATATAAAATAGATATACCCAAAATCAGGAGAGTCCCAGACCAAACGGTCAGGGATTCCTGTTATCATTGTTCCTCAAAAATTGATGATGGTGGAAGGCGGAAATCATCAAAACCCCTGCAGACACCCGCTTTTGTCATGCAGGGGTTAGTCGAATGAATTATTGCAGCAATAATTCATTCATTTTTTCAAGAATCATTACTTCAGTAATGATTTTTGAAGCATTATATTGAAAAGGATAAGTATTATAATATCCCTCTTCAACATATCCTTCATGAATCAATTTTTCGATTGCTTCATGATAAAGTTTGTCGACCATAAATGGTCTGTCATCAGTAGATGGTTGACAATGTAATTCCCTTCTATTTTTTGCTATCCTTAGAGCTTTTTTTAACTCATTTTTTGTAATTTTCTTCATTTAATTTCTCCTTTTTAGTTTCTATACTATATATATAGATGCAACACACGTGCCAAATATGTTTTTTTTACACATTTATCCATTCCCTGTATTTTACCTGGTATTGTATTTTTTTGTTTCAAAAACGTCTACCCCAAATTAGGTAATTTTTTGAACAAATGTGTAAATTTTGCACATTTGGTTACTTTTTATATATTTATCGTTCCGTGCTCTGCGGGCTATATTGATATTTTAATAGCAAAATTGTGCAACTTTTGCATAGACGAAACAATGAAAAAGAAGGAAAAGCTTGCTATTGAAAAAAAATCTAATTCAGCAGCAGCAGCAGCAGCAGCAGCAGCAGCAGTAGCAGCAGCAGCAGTAGCAGCGGGAAATAAAAGAAAAATGAAGTATAGAAATTGCACATAATGAGAGCAGGGCAGGGAATCCCTTGATCGTGAGGCCTGGGACTCTCCTGATTTTGGGTTCTTGGGGGTTCGGGGGGCTACTGCCCCCTGACAATTCATTGCGATCAAAAAGCGATCATTTTTTTGTTCAGTTACTTATCAATGCGTTCAATTGATTGCTGTCTGATTCCAGAAAATAATATTTGCATTCAAAAAAAAACAGGTTTAATTTCAAGTTTGGAGACACAAAAAAAATGACAATTAAATTATCGTGGTCGGGATATCACAGTTTTCTGTTTTGTCCCATGTCTTATTATATTAATTATATCAATCACATAGAACCTCGTGAGCTTTTCAAGGCGATGCCGCTGCGGCGTGGTATTGCTTTTCATCAGTTAGTTCTTGAAAGCAAAAGAGATCAATTAGATCAATTAGATCCAGTTGATATTTTGAAAATTGAAATTTTAGCTGCACAGTTGCAGCAGTTTATGACTTTTCAAAAAACCGAGCAGCGCTACAATTTGCAATTAAATCAACATGTTGAGATGTACGGAACAGTTGATTGTTGGCTTGATAATGAAACTTTTGGAGATCTGAAATTAACTGGACAGCCGAACCGATATTTGAACGAATTTGGCACAACAGGGCAATTGCAGTTTTATTTTATGATGATTCCAGATCTGCAAGTTAAGTATGCGTATTTCTTGCCAATTCGGTGGCCTGAAACATATATGAAAAAAGACGAAGAGCTGGGGAATTACGAAATCAGACTTAGATCTGATGTGCAGAAAAGATTAGCATATTATTTCCCATTATTGCGAACCGAAAAAAACAAGGTTCAACAATTTGGATATAAATATTATAAATCAGAATTCTTGGATAATATCAGTACAATCAGGGAGGATATTCTGCAAGTATGCAGAATGATTTGGTCTTGTACTGAGAAAAATCAGTGGATTCATAATTACAAAAATTGTTGGCAATGTAATTATGATGATATCTGCAGAATCAACACTGACAGATCAGGAGATCTGCAGATAAATGATGAAAAATATATAATTCAAAAAGAAATAAAATATTAAAAGGAGTCAAAAAATGTCAAAAATTATCATTATGAATTCTGCGGTAATTCC
>JAQVVF010000010.1 GCA_028699085.1 Patescibacteria group bacterium
GCACAGACCCAACAACATCATCAACAGCTTACACATCTCCAATAACAATTTCAGAAACAACTACCTTAAAATTCTTTTCAGTTGATAATGCAGAAAACAGTGAAGCAGTTAAAACAGAAACCTATACGATTAATACAATGCCAGAATCAATATTATTTAATGAAAAAATTAAGCTCAAAAATGCAGAACTTGACCAGACATATGAGAGTAATACAGGAAATATCAAACTCATTTTCAGTAAACTTCCCAAAGCAAAAGCAATTAACAAGCTTTATCTCAAATTCACTCGCAATAAAAAAAAGTACAATTCTAGTTTTTTAAAATCAAAAAGTTATCCAGGTCATCTTTTGCTTACCTCAAATATTGGCTTAGTTAAAAAAGCTTATGCTAAAAAGGTTAATAAACGAGTTGGTTTAAAGCTAACAATTAATTATTCTCAAAATAAAATTAAAAAATTAAAACTTAAAGAAAAAAACTTGCGAATTTTCTTTCAAATTAACGACGGAGTCTGGGCAGGTCCTTATAAAGTAAAGCAAAACAAAACTAGCAACACTATAAAATTTGGTATTAGAAACTACCTCAAAAAATCAAAAGAATCCTTGAAAACATTTTATTTCCAAGACTTAACTAAGATTAAATTTATCTTGGCAGAAAAAGGAGCTTTAAATCAACTGCAGAAAAGAATTTTGTTTTAATATAAACATAATACAAAACAGGCACAAAATGCCTGTTTTTGTTTCTTAAAAAGTTATCAACAAATGTCTTATCATTTTTATGTTATAATAAAAACAATAATTATAATTCATCTAAAACAAATATGAAATCTATTAAAACAAGAGCAATGGTTTTTTTATCTATTGTTTTTTTCAGTCTATGTCTAGCTAGCACTTCTTTTGCCGGTTGGAGCGCACAAACTAGCGGAATAACAAGTCCGATAGACAGAGTTTCATTTGCCACTAGCGAAATTGGAGCATTTACCGGCTTTGATCCTGGTTCAGGATCAAAATACGTATATAAGACTACTAATGGAGGTGATAGTTGGGCATCATCAACAGGAACTTCCGGAGGATGGCTTAGTACTTATTTTAATATTCTTGACAGCAAAGTCTATTCGGCAATGTTTGGAAACATAGATCACATGTCGTATTACTACAATAATGATTTAGAAAATTCAGACACCTGGAACACGGATAGCACAGGAAAATACGGAATGAAATATGCCATAAAAATGGTTGATTCAACAACTAGCTATCAGGTAGGATATGATACTGTGCCATTTATTGTTAAAACTGTTTACGGTGTTGGTGGAACGGAACTAACAAATACAGATTCTGTAGCAGATTATCTATATGCAATTGATTGTTTAGATACAAACGTCTGTTTTGCGGTTGGCGCAAATGGCGCTATTGTTAAAACAAGTGCTGATAGTGAATTTTCAAGCCAAGGATTAGGCGGTACTTTTTCCATAAGAGATGTTTCTATGATAAGCGCTTCCGAAGGATACGCAGTTGGAGATTATGGCTTTTACTATAAATACAATGGTTCAAACTGGAGTACTGGAATTATTACTGCTCTGCCTATCAATTTTTCCGGAATCAGCTGCCCTGAAACTGAAAAATGCTGGGCAGTTGGCGCAGGTGGCGTAATTTACAAAACTACTAATGGTGGTTCTTCTTGGAATTCTGAAACTAGCGGCATTTCATCAGATCTTAATGCAGTTGATTTTTATGATGCAAATACTGGCTGGGCAGTCGGTGACAGCGGAGTAGTTTTAAGCTATGTCGGCGACTCTCAAGCCCCAACAACAACTGCATCACCATCAGGTGGAACATACGATAGCGCTCAATCAGTAACTCTTACTCCTGATGAAACAGCCACAACATATTACACAATAGACGGCTCAACTCCAACTGAAGCATCTACGGTCTATTCAGCGCCAATTACAATTTCACAAACAACAACCTTAAAATTTTTCTCCAAAGACACTGCTGGTAATTCTGAAACACCAAAAATAGAAAGCTACATCATCGTTACTGATTCAGAAGCTCCAGTTACAACAGCCTCTCCAGCTTCAGGAACATATTTTCAAGCTCAAACTGTAACTCTAACAGCCACTGACACTGATTCAGGAGTAGCAGCAACGTATTACACAACAGACGGTACAGATCCAACAACAAGCTCAACTCAATATTCTTCGCCGATAACAATATCAGAAACAACAACCTTAAAATTCTTTTCAGTTGATAATGCTGGAAATATTGAAGCAGTAAAAACAGAAATTTACAATATTACTACTCCTACGCCCATTCCAACTCCATTCACCAAAAAAGTTAATCTTGAAAGTGCTACTCTAGACACTACCTATCACAGCACTTTATCTAACACTGATCTCGTTTTCTACAGATTGCCAAAAAGAGGAGCAATCACAGATCTCTATGTTAAACTTACTCGTAACAAAAAAGGCTATAACTCTAACTTTATTAAGAAATTAAGCTATCCAGGTCATGTTACTTTAACCTCAAACATTGGTTTAGTAGATAAAGACTATTACAAAAACGTTGATAAACATATCAAATTCAAAGTTGCTATTCGTTATTCTCAAAACAAGATCAACAAGCTAAACCTCAAAGAAGGTAAATTAAGACTTTACTACAAAACAGAAACTGGCATCTGGAAAGGTCCTTACACTGTCTATCAAAACAAAGACAACAATGTCATCAAATTCAAGATTAGAAATTATCTTCTAACCGACGATACAGCTGATATTGCCTCAGCAAACCGAACTTACTCTCCAACATTCTACTTTAAAGACTTAACTAAGATTAAATTCATCTTGGCAGAAAAAGGAGCTTTAGGATTACAGCTAGAAACGAGAAGATTTTTTTAGTATCAAACTTATAAAAAAAACAGGCGAAAAATGCCTGTTTTTATTTTGTTTAAAAAATTGTTATAATAAAAATAATATGTCTAGTTTTGATACATTGATTACTGAATTTCTAGAATATCTAGAAATCGAAAAAAACAGATCGCAATTAACAATCAGAAATTACGATCATTATCTTCGTGTTTTTTTGGCATGGTCGAAGGCTACAAGCATTTCTCAAGTTAATTTTAATCTGATTAGAAAATATCGCCTTTATCTTAATCATTATCGCGATGAAAAAGGACAAGCTCTAAAATCAGTTACTCAGGCATATTATATTATTGCATTGCGATCATTCTTAAAATATTTAGCCAAGCGTGATATCAAAACCATGGCTGCAGAAAAATTAGAACTACCTAAAATTTCCGAAAGGACAATCGAATTCTTAGAGCCAAATGAATTAGACAAGCTTTTATCTCAGCCTAACATTCACAATTTGAATGGCCTAAGAGATCGCACTATTCTAGAAACATTATTTTCAACAGGTCTTCGTGTCAGTGAATTAGTCAGTTTGAACAGAGATAGTATCAGTTTGCTCCATGATGAATTTACAGTTCGTGGTAAAGGCGACAAGCCAAGAGTTGTCTTTTTGTCAACTGCAGCAAAATCTTGGTTATCAAGTTATTTGAAACAGCGTAAAGATAATTTAAAACCATTATTTATTAATCACCCAAAACAAGCTAGTAAAAATAGCGAGAAGGAAATTACCGATCTCAATGCCAATCGTTTAACCCCCCGAAGTATTCAAAGAATTGTTAAAAAATACGCATTATTAGCAGGTATTACCAAGAATGTCACTCCGCATACTTTGCGTCATTCTTTTGCTACAGATTTATTAAGAAATGATGCTGATATCAGATCAGTTCAGGCTATGCTTGGTCATTCTAACATTACAACTACTCAAGTTTATACCCACGTTACAGACAAAGGCTTGCGTGAAATCCATAAAAAATGTCATCATCGAAAATGATTTTAGAATTAAAAAAAAGCAATAATAATACACAAAAACTATGCAAAAAAGAGAATCAAATCCAACAGTCGTATCTGAAGAAGAAATACCAACGATAAAAGAACAACCAGCAGGACAGAACATGAATGAAACCATAGCATTTCCTGAACAATTTGAAAGTCCTCTCGTACCAAAATCATTTTGTGATGATGAAAAGAGTTTTTGGTTACAGCAAGAAAAATCAATTAAAGAAGAAGCTGAAAAAGAATTAGAACAAGTAAGAAATTGGGCTGTTGCTAGTCGAAGCTCTGAAGAAATGAAAATACAAAGATTAAAGATGCTAGAAAAAGAAAGAAGCAGAAAATTAGAATTTCCTTTACAGGCTCTTAATTCATTAGGAACTATTGAAGCTGAACTTAGAAAAGGAGTCACAGAAAACGCAAAAAATTATGTTGATAGGATATTAGAAATTACTCAAAAAGAATTAAAAATGGCAATCGATTCTTTTGAGCAATACCAAAAAACAGAAGAGGGAAAATATTATTCCAATTTAAGGCAGCAACAATCAATAGATCAAGCACAATTTAGATACATTAATAATCAAAGAACAAGAGACCTTTTAGAAAAAAAGATTGCTATTACAAATGAATTAGTACAAGAAATGAAACGTGGCATAGGCCTAGAATCTCGAGTTGATCAATTTAAAAACAGGCTCAAATCATTGCAAAACAGTAAAAAGCAAATTGAAAACGGTAGGGTTTTAACTGATGAGAACATCACAAAAATTGAGAAACATAGTTTACGTTAAAATAAATTATTCTTCATTTAAGAAATAAAAAAATTACCAAAAAATATCATCATCGCAAATAAGCCTTGATTTTTAGTTCTTTTTAGTATATAATTTTTACATTAACACTTAACTTTTAACATTTAACAGTTAACTTTCTTCAAGGTTGTTAATTATCAATTGTTAAAGGTTAAGTGTTAGAAAACGCCCTCATAGTTCAATGGATAGAACACTAGCCTTCTAAGCTGGATATGCAGGTTCGATTCCTGCTGAGGGCAGTTAAAAAATTAAAGCGTAAAGTTAAAAGTGCAAAATAATAATCGTTATTTTTCGTTTTTAGCTTTACGTTTTTCACTTTCATGGGTCGTTAGCTCAGTTGGTAGAGCGTCTGCCTCTTAAGCAGAATGTCAGAGGTTCGATCCCTCTACGACCCATTTTTTTATATCTTTAATATGCAAATTGAATTCGAAGCAACATTTCCAGACATCGACAAAAACTTAATAAGAAAAAGATTGAAAAAATCCGGCGCAAAATTAATTAAGCCGGAATTTTTGCAAAAAAGATCTGTATTTAATTTTCCAAAAGGCCATGAAATAAAAGGCGGGTGGGCAAGAGTCAGAAACGAAGATGAAAAAAATACTATGAGCATAAAAATAGTTGATGGCTCAAAAATAACAGACCAAAAAGAAATTTGTTTGCAGATTGATAATTTTAAAAAAGCAAAACAATTTCTAAAAATATTAGGTTGCAAAGAAAAAGCATACCAAGAAACAAAAAGAGAAATCTGGAATTTAAATAATGTTGAGATTACAATTGATGAATGGCCATTTTTAGAACCATTTGTTGAGATTGAAGGCAGGTCAGAAAAAGCCGTGAAACAAGTAGCAGGAAAATTAGGTTTTGATTATAATAAAGCATTTTTCGGCGCTGTTGGGACACTCTATGGGCGAAAATATAATTTTCGAGAAGACGTTTTTAATAATCAAACATCAAAAATTGTATTCAATATGAACAATCCTTTTGTGCAGAAAAAATAAAATAATTTTTTCGATAAAAATATCCACAAAATCTCTTGACATCTTATTTTTCAACGTATATAATTTTTCTATACAAATAACTTCTCTATGATTTACCTAAGAAACACAAAATTGAAACAGCGGCTAATCATTTAGACATATTTTTAAACTCTTTAAAAATATCTTAGCCGCGGCAACGCGGTTTTTTCAACCTTAACACTTAACAATTTAACATTTAACAATTAACTCTTAACGAATTTCGTTAACTGTTAACTGTTAACTGTTAACTGTTAGCAAACTCACAACTTAATATTGCATTTATAAACTGCTAGTCAATTTTATAAGAGTATATGGCGGATGCCTTGGCTAATTAAACCTATGAAGGACGTTGCAGCCTGCGATAAGCCTCGGGGAGGTGGCAAGCAACCTTTGATCCGGGGACGTCCGAATGAGGAAACTCATCCTGCATTTATGTAGGATATCTCTGCTTTTAGTAGAGATGGGTACCCAGTGAACTGAAACATCTTAGTAACTGGAGGAATATAAAACAATTGTGATTCCCCAAGTAGCGGCGAGCGAACGGGGAATAGTCTAAACCGTATCTTAATTATTAGTAACTTAACTTTATTGTTGGTTATTAATAATTAATTTATCGGGGTTTCGGAAACAACATTTACGTAATTCTAAGTGGTTAGTTGAAAGCTTCTGGAAAGAACTACCATAGTGGGTAATAGTCCCGTAAACAAAAACTGCTTCAGATACGGTTGTTTTCCAAAGTATCACGAGCTAAGTGAAATCTCGTGTGAAGACGGGAGAACTACTCTTCCAAGACTAAATATTTAATTAGACCGATAGTGAACTAGTACCGTGAGGGAAAGGTGAAAAGTATCCCGATGAGGGAGATGAAATAGAACCTGAAACCATATACTTACAAGGAGTAGGAGCCCCGCTTCGGCGGGGTGACTGCGTGCTTTTTGCAGAACGAGCCAACGAGTTAATGTATGTTGCAAGGCTAAGTTATTATTTAACGAAGCCGTAGGGAAACCGAGTCTTAAAGGGCGCTTCAGTAACATATATTAGACCCGAAACCAGTTGAGCTACCCATGGGCAGGATGAATTTGAACGAAAGTTCAAAGGAGGTCCGAACACACATGCCGTGCAACACATGGTGATGACCTGTGGGTAGAGGCGAAAAACCTAACGAAGCTGGAAATAGCTGGTTTTCCTCGAAATAGCTTTAGGGCTAGCCTTATTATTACTTGTTTGGAGGTAGAGCACTGGATGGAATGAGATGGTTTATACCTACTCGTTCCAATCAAACTCCGAATGCCAGACAATCACATAATAGGAGTCAGACTGTGGGGGCTAAGCTTCATAGTCAAAAGGGGAACAGCCCAGATTACCATCTAAGGTCCCTAAATATATGCTAAGTGGTAAAGGATGTGCGATGACTTAAACAGTTAGGATGTTGGCTTAGAAGCAGCCATCATTTAAAGAAAGCGTAACAGCTCACTAACTTAGTTGTCATGCGCCGAAAATATAACGGGGCTAAGCATATTACCGAAGATGTAGAATTCATGCTTTATTGCATGGATTGGTAGAGGAATATTCTGTCCACTGCGAAGCCAAATCGCAAGGTTTGGTGGAGTTGACAGAAAAAAGAATGTTGGCATGAGTAACAAAAATTTTAGTTAAAATCTAAAACATCGAAAATCCAAGGTTTCCTAGGCAATGACTTTCATCCTAGGGTTAGTCGACCCTTACCTTTCGTCAGAACTGACGTGAGGGATGGACAGCAGGTTAATATTCCTGCGCTGTTTTATGTGCTGATATTTTGGGACATACTTTACTAGGCTAGGTGTATTTCGGTTATATACACTTGCTTATATTAATATGTAAGTGAAGAGGGTGAGGTTTTCCAAACCCAATCTAGTCGAAAAAAGTATCCAGAAAAGCAAAATATTTTAGCATAAAGCAATCGTACCTAAACCGACACTGGTGGATTGGTGCTAGTATACCAAGATGTACGGAAGAAACTTCGCTAAGGAACTCGGCAAAACAGCGTTCGTAACTTTGGAATAAGAACACCCCACTTCGGTGGGGCGCAGCGAACGACTTCAAGCGACTGTTTACCAAAAACACATGTCCCTGCTAACTCGCAAGAGGATGTATAGGGGCTGACGCCTGGCCAGTATTAGAACGTTAAGGCGAACCATGCAAGTGGTGACCCGAAGCGCTAATGAACGCCGGCGATAACTATAATCGTCCTAAGGTAGCGAAATTCCTTGTCGGGCAAGTTCCGACCTGCACGAATGGCGTAACGACTTGAAGACTGTCTCAGCGAAGTATCCGGTGAAATTGCATTAGCGGTGAAGATGCCGTTAACCTATAGCAAGACAGGAAGACCCCGTGGAGCTTTACTATAGCTTGGCATTGGTTTGAAGTTTATTATGTTTAGTAATAGGTGGGAGCCTTCGGGCAACAATGAAAGACCACCCTTACTGAATTTTGAATCTAACCCCCTCACCACTTTGCTCAAAAAATCTATTTTTTGGTCAAGGTAGTGCGGGGAGACAGTGCCTGGTGGGTAGTTTGACTGGGGTGGTCGCCTCATAAAAAGTAACTGAGGCGTTTACAAAGGTAGGCTAGTTCCGAATGGAAACCGGAGCGATAGTGCAAAAGCATAAGCCTGCTTTACTGGAAGACATGCAAGTCGACCAGTTACGAAAGTATAATTTAGTGATCCGACCGTTGCTTGTAGAAGCGCGGAAGCTCATCGGATAAAAGTTACCCCGGGGATAACAGGCTGATCGGGTCCAAGAGCTCATATCGACGACCCGGTTTGGCACCTCGATGTCGGCTCATCACATCCTGGGGCTGGAGAAGGTCCCAAGGGTCCGGCTGTTCGCCGGTTAAAGTGGTACGCGAGCTGGGTTCAAACCGTCGTGAGACAGGTTGGTCCTTATCTGCTATAGGCGTCATGATTTGAGGGGACTCATCCGTAGTACGAGAGGACCCGGATGAACAGACCTCTAGTGTATCTGTTGTCGCACCCGCGGCATTGCAGAGTAGCTATGTCTGGCCTAGATAAGCGCTGAAAGCATATAAGCGTGAAGCTAACCCCAAGATTAGATCATAGACCCCCAATAGACTATTGGGTTGATAGGCTGTAGGTGTAAACATCGTAAGGTGTGTAGCCAAGCAGTACTAATAGGTCGTATTGACTAGCAGTTTGTAAATGCAATTCGTGAATTATCAATGATCAATTTTCAATTTTCATTGAATTTTCAAATACCAATTTTCAAAAAAATAATTGTAAATTGATTCATTGGAAATTGATTGAAAATTGAGAATTGGAAATTAGTAATTATCTAACAAAAGCCTTCGAGAAAAGCACACTTCGTGTTCTCTTCTCGGTGGCATTTGCGACAGTGCACCACCTGTTCCCATCCCGAACACAGAAGTTAAACCTGTCAGCGCCGATGATACCTGCGCTTTATGTGCATGGAAAAGTAGGTCGCCGCCGTTTTATCATAAAAACCGCTCAATCGCGGTTTTTTTGTATTTTTTTTAAATACAAAATTATTGACAATTATCTCGATTTAGCATAATCTTAAGTGTAAATTATTTCCTGCACCTTGAAGGAGGAGAACATGACTCACGATGAATTTAGATCTCATTTGCATGAAACGTTCATAAAAAAGTATGGAGCTGAAGCAAAGATTGAAATTACTTTAATTTATCGCGCAAATTATGAGCTAAATCACAACCAGCAATTCAAAGTGCCTGCAGCTATCGATTTTTTACAACCCGTAGCCATCGTAACAGTCAAGCAATTCAAAATCAAAGAAATTTTTCTTGCATTCATTGATAAAAGAGGTCATGGCCATATTTGTCCAGAAGATCATGAAGATCATCAGCAGAGATCTCCTATCTCGAACTTTGAAGGGAAATTCTAAACAGCAATTTATTTTGTTGTTTTTTTATTCTAAAGAAGTTAGAATTAAAACAGTTAACAGTTAACATTTAACAGTTAATCATTTTTTATCTTTGTTAATTGTTAAATGTTACAATTTAATTGTTAAACTCATGCAAATTTTTGCAGACCTTCATATTCATTCTAAATATTCTATTGCTACAGCAAAAAACATGGATCTAGAACATCTAGATCTTTGGGCAAACAAAAAAGGAATTACTGTTTTAGGCACAGGCGATTTTACCCATCCTATTTGGTTTAAAGAAATTAAAAAAAATTTAAAGCCCGTAGAATCAGGCTTATTTATGATTAAAAAATCGAAAAGCCAAATGCGTTTTTTACTGACTTCGGAAATTTCTTGCGTTTACAAAAAAAATGAGAAAGTTAGAAAAATTCATAATTTAATATTATCACCAGATTTAAAAACAGTTGAACAAATTAGTAGAACGTTAGATAAAATTGGCAACATCAATTATGACGGTAGGCCAATGTTAGGATTAGATGCCAAAGAATTAGCTAAAATAGTTCTTAACATTAATCCCAATAATTTAATCATTCCTTGCCACGCTTGGACACCTTGGTTTTCCATTTTTGGCGACAAATCTGGTTTTGATTCAATTACAGAATGTTTTGAAGAATACACAAAATATATTTATGCAATTGAAACAGGCTTATCTTCAGATCCAGAAATGAATTGGCGGCTTTCAATGCTTGATAATATTACTTTAATCTCAAATTCCGATGCCCACTCTCCTAGTAAATTAGGACGCGAAGCTAATATGCTAGATTGTGAATTAAGTTACGCTGGTATAACAGACGCAATTAAATCAAAAGATCTTAAAAAATTTAAGGGCACTATTGAATTCTTTCCTGAAGAAGGCAAGTATCATTTTGACGGTCATCGAAATTGCAATGTCCGTTTAACACCTCAAGAAACAATCAAAAATAATTATCTTTGTCCAAAATGCAAAAAGCCAGTTACAGTTGGTACAATGCATCGCGTAGAAAAGCTAGCTGATCGAAAAATTGGCTATAAACCAAAAAATGCTCCAGAGTCAAAGCATATTATTCCATTAGCTGAAATCATTGCTAATTGTCTGGGAGTTAAATCTCAAACTAAAAAAGTTACATTGCAGTATGAGAATTTAATTACTAATTTCAAATCAGAATTTTATATTTTGCTAAAGGCTCCAATTGAAGAAATCGCCAAAGTTTCCTCATTTTCAATTGCTCAAGGAATCAAAAATGTTCGTGAAGGCAAGGTCAATATCAAGCCTGGGTTTGATGGAGAGTTTGGAACTATTTCTGTTCAGTAGGAGGTTCGACCTTTCACTAAAACCATAAGCTATTATTTTTCAATAAGACTATTTTAATTTCACGAAATGTATGATTTATTAAAAGATCGAACCTCTTCTAAAATCATAAATTCTAAAAACTAAACAAATTTAAATGACCAAAATCAAAAATCACAAAATTCATCGTTGAGGTTTTTGATTTTGAATTTTTAATTATGTATTTGTTTAGGATTTAGAAATTAGTGCTTAGAATTTTTTATGTATATAATTATCGCCTTATCTTTAATTATCCTCGCTATAACAACAGCAATAGCAATAATAACAATCATCTCATTGCTAATTTTTGGTTACGTTAAAGTTCCTTATGTCAAAACACCAGAAAAAGGTCTGAACAAAATGTTTGAACTAGCTAAAATCAAGCCTAATGAAAAAGTTTATGATTTGGGTTGTGGCAATGGTCAATTTGTTTTTAAAGCAGAAAAAGATTTTCAGGCAAAAGCATCAGGATTTGAGTTATCTCCTTACCCATATCTTTTAGCTAAAACAAGGCAATTTTTGAAAGGCTACAAATCCAAAATATATTTTAAAAATTTCTTAAATCAAGACCTATCAGATGCTGATGTAATCTTCTGTTTTTTAATGCCAGGCGCCTGCAAAAAATTAAGCCTAAAACTTGACCATGAATTGACATCAAAAACTAGAATTATTTCTTATGGATTTGGATTATTGAATCTCAAAAATTTTGTTTTGGTAGAAAAATGCTATAATAAAAATACACCAATCTACTATTACGAAAATAACCAATTATCAATAACCAGAGAATAACCAAAAATCAATAATTAAAAGTTTTTTTAAAATTTGGTTATTGAATTTTGATTATTCTTTGATTATTGGTTATTGATTATTAACTTTGTATTTATTAACTTTTATGTTAATATAAATTTAACTTAAATTATTTATTTTTATGTCTAAAATTACTCAAGCAATTATTCCAGCAGCAGGAATGGGAACTAGATTTTTACCAGCAACAAAATCAATGCCAAAGGAAATGTTGCCAATCATAGATCGTCCAATTATTCATTATGTAGTCGAAGAATGTGTTAAATCAGGAATTACTGAAATTATTCTAGTTACTGGTGCAAATAAAAGAAGCATTGAAGATTATTTTGATAATAATTATGAATTAGAAGAACATCTCAAAAAAGCAGGAAAAGAAAAAGAGTTAAAAGAGATTCAGGATATCGCCAAGATGGCAGATTTTGTTTATATCCGCCAGAAAGGTCCTTATGGCAATGGCACTCCAGTTTTGTGTGCAGAGCCAGCCTTGAATGACGAGCCATTTATCGTGACTTGGGGCGATGAATTTATTTATTCCAATCCTCCAAGGATCAAACAAATGATTGATGTTTATGAAAAATACGGCAAGCCAGTCATTTCCGCTGTCAAAATAGAAGATAAAAAATTATTATCTAAATATGGCATTGCTGATGTCGAGCCTGTTTCAGATAATGTTTACAAAATTAAAAGCATAGTAGAAAAACCAGAGCCAGACAAGGCTCCATCAAACCTAGCTACACATGGTGCGTATCTTTTGCCACCTCGAATTATCGAAATTCTAAAAAAACAAAAAACTGGCAAGGGTGGTGAATTATGGCTTACTGATGCCATAAAAACACTAATGCAAGAGGAAGAAGTCTATGCTGTCGAAATAAAAAATGGCAAATATTATGATACTGGCAACAAATTAGAGTACTTAAAAACTTGTATTGATTTTGGCATGAAGCATCCAGAAATGGGCAAAGAGCTTTGTGAGTACATGAAAAAAGCATGCGAAAATATAAAGTAATTTCCAATTACCAATTTCCAATTTTCAATCAATTATCAATTTTCCAATATCCAATGATGTTAAGTTTGATAATTGTTTATTGAAAATTGATTGTAAATTGATCATTGAGAATTGAAAACTAAAAAAATGTTTAAAACAAAAAAACAATCAATTTTTACAGCCGTTTTATTAAGTTTAGCAATTCTTTTAGTTTTTGCCGGTTTTGGTTGTAAGAAAAAGCCAACTGCCAATGAAACAGAGCCTATTAACATTAATTTTTGGTCTGTTTTTGATGACAAAGAGGTTTATGATCCAATTATTACTGCTTACAAAACTGTTAAACCAAACGTTAACATTGTTTACAAAAAATTAACATATGAAGAATACGAAAAAGCAGTTGTTGAAGGTTTAGCAGCAGGGCAAGGTCCAGATATTTGGTCAATTCACAATACTTGGCTTCCAAGACATCAAAGTAAACTAGCAGCAATGCCTGATTCTATTATGACTTCTGCAATGTATAATGATACTTTTGTCGAAGTTGCCAGTTCTGATTTTGTTGTTGATGACAAAATATATGGAATTCCCATGAGCGTAGACACTTTAGCGCTTTATTACAACAAAGATTTATTGAATACCGAAGGAATAGTTACAGCTCCAGAAGATTGGGAAGCATTTAAGGATGCAGTTAAAAGACTGACAAAAACAGATATTTCCGATAATATTTTACAATCAGGTGCTGCAATTGGCACAGCAAAAAATATTAATCGCGCAGTTGATATTTTATATTTGTTAATGTTGCAAAATGGAACACAAATGGTTAATTCCCAATTTACTCAAGCAACATTTAATTTGCCAGATCAAAATGATCCAAAATATTTTCCAGGCACAGCAGCAATGACTTTTTATACTGATTTTGCAAATTCCAAAAAAGAAATTTATTCCTGGAATTTAAATATGCCATATTCAATCGATGCTTTTATCGAAGAGAAGACAGCTATGATGTTTAATTATTCTTACCAAAGAAGTTATCTGAAAATAAAAGCTCCAAATTTAAATTATGGCGTTTCTCCTGCCCCTCAAATTTTAGGCGCGCAAAAAGCTGTTAATTATGCAAATTATTGGGCAAATGTTGTTTCACAAGCCTCACAAAATCAAAACGAAGCTTGGGATTTTGTTAATTTTATGTCTAGCAAGGAAAATGATGATGCTTACTGCAAAAAAACAGATCGTCCAGCTTCAAGAATTGATGTTCTCCAGACTCAACTAGATGATCCAAACCTAAAAACATTCGCTAAACAAGCTTTAACAGCAAAATCTTGGTATCAAACAAATCCAGCTGAAACTGAAGTATTATTCAATAATGCTATTGATGCCATTGTCAGTCAGCAAACAACATCTAGTGATGAAATAAATACTTTAGCACAACAAGTAACTAGTTTAATGAGATGAAAAAAATAATCTTATTTGCATTTTTATTTATTTTTTTTGTACCAAGCTTAGTTTTTGCTGCTGATGGCCGAATTGGTGGTAGATGTGAGAATGATAAAGATTGTGTACGTGAACAAAATGATCTTAAGTGTAATTTAGCTATCAAAAAATGCGCTCAAACTGGTAAATGGGTGACCAAACAAGGTTCTCCATGTCTGGAAGATGATAATTGTGAATTATATTTTGATAATAAAGAAAGAACTTTTTGTAGCCACGTAACTTGGCGTTGTGACGAAAATAAATATAAAGAAGACGGAACAGCTTGTTCTCGTGATCGAGAGTGCAATCCAGATTTTTTTTGCAAAGTCGAAAAAGATCAAAAAGTTGGAAAATGCGCTGAGAAAGGTGAAGCAGAAGAACATGACCTCTGTACTAATTCAGGAGAATGTGACTCAGGATTAGAATGCTATAAAGGCGCATGTTTGTATTTAAAAGATGGTAATGGAACACAAGAACTAGGTGATGAATGTAAATTCAGCAAAGAATGTGCTCCTAATTCTTATTTGTATTGTGTAATTCCGGCAGGATCAGAAACTGGTGAGTGTACCTACCAGAAAGATATCAATGATCCTTGCACAAGCCAGGATGAATGCAAAAATGTTTTTGCTTGTGTTAATGTTTCAGGCAAAGCTGTAACAAGTGGAGAAAGTGGCACATGTAAAGAAGCACAGAAAGAATCAGCTGGTTGCAGCGATAGTAAGCCATGCAACAATCCATTGATTTGTAAAAAAAATAATGAATCAGATGCAGAAGGCACTTGCCAGAAACCTGATGCTGATCCTCTAACGGAGGAGCAAAAAGCTGAACAACAAAAATTCAGTAGTACTCTCGATTATCAAATGAATAATTATTGTAATGCCGAAACGACACCAGGACTATTCACAAAAGGCGTCTCTAATGAATGTTTTAATTGTGGCAATTGCGGATCGCGTGATATAATGGTAGTAATTGCAAACGTAATCAACGGTACATTACAAATGACAGGATTATTTGCCGTATTTGCTAGCATAGTCTCTGGTTTTATGTATATTATTTCTCGTGGCAATGAAGAAAAAACTGGCAAAGCAAAAGCTGCTCTTACAGCTTCAATAGTTGGATTAATAATAATTTTTACTGGTTGGATTTTGATTAATACGATAATGACCGTCCTAGGTTATAATTGCGGTAGTTGGTTTGCGCCAAATTTTACATGCTAATTTCAAAAACAAATGTCCAAAAATTTAATTAAATTATCAAGCTTATTCTGCGGTATTTTTGCTGTACTGTTTATTTTATTTTTTAGTACTAGTGTTTTTGCTCAATTTCCTCCTACTACTCCAACTCCAACTTTTTTTACACATACTTGTTTTTGCTTTGATCCAAATCCAACGCCAGGTAATATAAGTTTTAGACAGGAAGATCTGCCAACTGCAAATCCAAATGCAGAGCAATTTTGCACTGATTATTGCACTGAGAAAAAATGGGAATTTATCGGTTATCAAAAAAGTGATGAAGATGCCGTGATTCTAGAAGAAAAATATAAGCAACTATATTTGCAACAGTTGCCGGAAGAGCCAGAAACAGATACTAAAGCAGATTTTAGTGACTGTTTTTGTTCTGATGGCAATTCTTATCCAGTTGATGACTGTAAAGATAATATATCTAGCAAATGCACGGCACTTTGCACAGATTCAGGCTCAACATTTGAAAGTTGCGATGAAGCATCTGCTCAAACACAACAGTCGACAGATCAAACCGGCACAAGTCAAACAGCACCAGGCTGTGAATGTACAAATGGATTCAAAGATAGCAGTATTACAGATTCAGCTGGTTGTACTGCAAAATGTGAAGGAAAGGGCGGAGTTAAATCCTTTACACCTCCACAAAAAAAAGACACTCAAATCCCAGGTACAAGTATTAGCAATCCAATTAGTGTCAGCACTCCAGCCGAATTAATCAAAAAAATAATCAACTATGTTTTAGGTATTGTTGGCGCAGTAGCAGTTTTGATAATTATTTATTCTGGCTTTGTCTATATGACTTCACGTGGCAATGAAAAGCAAATCGAATCAGCCAAAAATTCTCTTACTTATGCCATCATTGGTCTAGTTGTTATTTTTGCCTCAATCATAATCGTTAATGCTGTCATATCTGCAATCGGTGGCTAGAATTTTCAATTTCTAATTTCTAATTTTTATTAAATTTTTAATAAATTAATTTTCAAACGCCATCCGGCGACATTTGGGTTTAAAAATTAAGTAATTAGATATTTAATAGAAATTAGAAATTTAAAATTAGAAATTTTTATTGTAAAATTTTATGAAAAAGCTCTCAATTATTATTGCAGCATTGTTTACAAGCTTAATTGCCCTTCAAACAGTTTTAGCAAAATGGGGTCTTGAAAATTTAGAAGATACTGGCCTTCCACTGGATACGCCAGGTGCTTTTATTGCTCGAATTGTTAGTTATGCTTTAGGATTTATTGGCATTATCTTAATTGTGATGATAATATACGGCGGATTTTTGTATATGACTGGGGGTGGAAATGAAAAGCAAACAGAAACAGCCAAGAGTGTCTTAACTTATGCAATAATTGGCGTTGTTGTAATTTTTGCAGCATATATAATCGCTCGTGTCGTAATTTCTGCTTTAACATCTGGATCTGCGCCAGCTCCAACCACAGAAAGCCAAACCACCCCGCCAGCTACAACATTGCCAACAACACCTCCTACGACAACTCCTTAGCTAACAGTATGTTCAAGAAAATAATTTTTATTTTTCTAATTATTTTGGCTTTAGGTAGCTTCTATCCTGATTTTGCATCTGCTCAATATGGATTAGAAGAAGGCCAGAAAATTCAAGGATTATCTCAAAGCTCTCCAGAAATATTTGTTGGCACTATTATAAAAACAATTTTATTAGTTATTGGTATAATTTTGATTGTTCTGATAATTTATGGCGGATTTACCTATGCTACAGCTTTAGGCAATGAACAAAAAATTGAAACAGGTAAAAAAATATTACTTTACGCAATAATCGGAATTATTATCATTTCTTTGGCTTATGGAATTACAACTTTAATTATTAATGCTGTATTTCCAGAAGACAAGATGACCAAAAGTCAAACGCAAGATAAAACACAGGGTCTAGAGCAAACGCTTGATGATCTTCATGGCACAAATATTACTACTAATCCTTTAGACACAGAAGCTTGTAAACAAGAAGGCGAAAAATGTCTTTTTTCACCTGAAGCATCAGTTGATGATGGAACGTTACAAATTCAAGGCACTGCGCCAGTTAATATTTGTTGTAGCGGTTTAGATTGCAATATCAGCACTCAAACTTGTATCAAAAAATGTGCAAATAATGGCGAAAGTTATGTTAAAGAGACTTTAGTCAAAAGAGAATATCTACCATGCTGTCCAGGATTAAGAAGAAACCAAGATAATCAGACTTGTGAAAAACCACAGCTTTAAATTATAAAAAATGAATATCATTTCAAAAATAAAAATTATTTTAGCCTGCATTCTTTTACTCTTAAGTTTTAGCGCAGTTTTGCCATCATCAATTCAGGCTCAAGAGACGCCAGAAATTAATCAACAGATGGAAGAATTTGGTGAGGCAACTCCAGTTTCTACTACTGATCTACCGACTTTCGTTGGTCGAATTATCAGATGGGTACTGTTTATTATTGGAATCATTCTAATTGTTGTAATTATTTATGGTGGATTGACTTATGCAACTGCTGCTGGAAGTCAGGAAAAAACAGATAGCGCCAAAAAAGTTCTTGTTTATGCTATAATAGGGGTGATTATTATTGCATTGGCCTATGTTTTAACTGATTTTATTATTAATGCTTTATTTGAATCTGGGATTAATTACAAGAAAAAGTAATTTTTCATTTATCATTTTTAATTAAATTGAAAGGGGGTGAGAGAATTGACAAAATTTTTTGCAGTATTAGGAATTTGTGTAATTTTATGCTTATCCATAACTCCAGTTTTGGCTGCACCAGCAAGATCAACAGGTGACACAGGACCACAAAATGCATTAGAGAATCTTCGTAATGAAGCCAATTATACCACCACTGATTTGATAACATTTATTGGTAGAATCATTAAATGGGTCTTGGGAATTATTGGTGTAATTATGATTGCTTTGTTTGTTTATGGCGGTGTTACATATGCAACTTCAGCTGGTTCTGAAGAAAAAATCGAGAATGGTAAGAAAATTATGGTTTACACAATTATCGGTGTTGTCATAATTGCCTTAGCTTATGTTTTGACAGACTTTATTATTCAGGCATTATTCCCAACATTCTAAAGCATAATAAAAATATATTTTTATTTAAAACAGGCCGCTATTGCTTTAGCGAGCCTGTTTTTATTATGGTAAAATAACAGTACAAATTACTAATTTCTAATTTTCAATTTTTATTCAATTTCTAATAAACTAATTTCAAAATCTAAGCGAGATAAAAGAGGTTTGAAAATTATTCATTAAGAATTTAATAAAAATTATAAATTAGAAATTTAAAATTGTTAAGCAATGTTTAAAAAACAATCTATAATTTTAATTTTGGCGATAATAATCTACATAGCATTTTTTACAACGTTATGTCTTTTAAAATACAGTAATTTTTTATATCAAGGTCTAGATTTGAGTATCATCAACCAAGTCTTTCATAATTTAGCCAACTTCAATTCATTTAGTTCTGCGATACAAAATCAAAGCTATCTAGGCGATCATTTTTCGCCAATCATTATTTTATTATTGCCATTTTATTATTTTTTTCAAAGTCCAAAAACATTATTAATTCTACAGACCATAATTTTAAGTTTAGGTGCAATTCCAGTCTATTTAATTGCTAAAGAAAAACTACGAAACAAAAATTTAGCTTTAATAATCAGCATAATTTTTCTATGCAATCCAGCTCTTCACAGTATTAATTTATATGAATTCAGTTTTTTATCTTTTGCAGTTTTTCTATTGCTAATTACATATTACTTTTTCCAAAAAAAGATGTTTAGGTGTTTTATTTTTTTAGTGTTTCTGTGTTTGCTAGTTCGCGAAGATTTATCGCTAATCATGTTTATGTTTGGGATCTATGCTTTACTAAAAAAACGTTCTTTAAAATGGGTTTTACCACCTATAATTATTAGTATTATCTATTTTTTGTTAAGTCTTAAAATTATCAGTTATTTTAATGTTGATCATGTTTACAAATTTTTAATTCATTATTCTTGGCTAGGGAATAGCATAATAAATTTAATTGCCAATTTTTTCTTAAAATTGCCGCAAGTATTATTGCATTTTCTAAATCTAGAAAATCTAATTTTTATTTTATATTTGCTAATTCCTGTTTTCTTCTTGCCAATTTTTGGAAAGAAAACTTTAATTTTTTTTGTTCCAATCTTACTGCAGTTTGGCTTGGCAAATTCTGGTTTTAAAGGCATTTTTTTTACTCATTATTTAGCATTATTTATTCCATTCATTTTTATTGCCACAATTTATGGCCTTTCTCGAATATTATCCCTAATACGACTAATGCCATCTCGAATTCAATCATCCAAGACGTCTCAAAAAATTACACCTGGAAAAAAGGAATATATTTTTATTATATTTTTATTAATCTTCATAACAATTGCAAGCAACATTGGTTTCAGTCCTTCGTACAATTTATCAAAAAAATTAATTAATCTAGATCAGCAAGAAAGCAAAAATAAACAAAGCTTAATCAATGAAATTCCGAAATGCCAATGTTCCAAAAACTATATTTTAGCTACTAATGATTTTTTGCCAGCATTATCAAATAACGAAAATTTATATGCAACATTTTATTTAATCAAAGGAAAAAAACAATATTCAGATCAAGACTATAATATTCCAAAACTAAATTATGCTTTAATAAATTACGAACAATTTTACAAAAGCTGTCAAAATCAAGAGCAATTATCGAATAATAAAAAAATCTGCAAGCAAGGAATAAAGAGACTTAAAAAAGTATTAGTTGAAAATAAATTAAAGCCCAAAATAGTAATTGATAATAATATTTTTTATAGCAATAATTATCAACTGAATAATTCTTTGCAAAAAGAAGAATCAGATATTATCATTAATTTAAGCAAAAATAAATACGAGATAATGCTTGATGAATCATCATTAGAAAAAGCAGTGTCATTCTGAGCCGAAGCGAAGAATCCCATTGGTTCTTGATTCGCGGGATCCTTCGCACGCCTGCCTGCTGGCAGGCAGGCTCAGGATGACAACAAAATTTATGTTGAGCAATATCACAAAAAAAGAATGGTTAACTGTTAGTCTGATTGCATTAATTACGATCATCATTGTTATTGCGCCATATTTATTTGGCTATTTAACCACGCCTCAAAATATGATTTTTACTGGCGTTACCTTTGATCAAGATTATTCCTATTTCTCGATGATGGAGCAGGCGAAAGAAGGAAAGATTTTATTTAAAAATCTCTATACTTCCGAAGACCATCAGGCAATATTTTTTCGACCTTTATTTTTAGGAATGGGTCTTTTTGCTAAGTTTTTGCATCTATCCAACTTTTTTGTTTTTCATTTATTCAAAATTATTTTTATTGCAATATTTATTTTTTTAGCATATAAATTTATTTCCATATTCTTTATCGAAAAAGTAAATCGCATAATTTGTTTAGCCATACTATTATTTTCATCAGGCTTTGGCTTTCTAGGGCAGAGATTATTTGGTTATTTATCTTCAGATCTTTGGATTCCAGAATCGCAAACTTTTGCCTCATTTTTTACTCAGCCTCATTTTATTTTATCGCAAATATTAATATTAATTTGCTTTATTTTCTTATTAAAAAAAGAGCTTCGATTTGCTTTTTTAGCTGGTTTAGCAAATTTTGTTTTAGGGCTAGAGCACCCATTTGATTTGCCAGTTACACTTTTAGTTCCATTTGTTTATTTTGTAATACTTTATTTCTGGAAAAAAGAAAATAGAATTCTAAATTATCTAGTTTATGGCGCGATTTCAGTTATTCCAGTCATCTATCAATATTGGACAATGAAGATCGAGCCAATTGCCAAAGCTTGGAATGATCAAAATATTTTAAAATCTCCAGAAATTTTAGCCTGGATAATCGGTTATGGCATTATTACAATTTTTGCAATTATTGGTTTCTTAAAATTTTTCAAAACAAAAAATAAAAATTTATTATTCATTAATATTTGGGCAGTTGTTAATATTTTTCTATTATATTTGCCAGTTAATTTTCAAAGGCGAATGTCTGAAGGCCTGCACATTCCTTTAACTATTTTGGCAACTTTTGGCATTCTAATGGTTTATAATTTTTTGAATAAAAAAAGTATCAAACATAAAATCCATACTCATATTCCCAAAGTCGCATTTTTATGGATCGTTGCATTGTCTTTGCCTTTTAGCAATATTAATCGCGTTGCCAATTATTTTAATAATTACGCCAAAGCAAAAGCCTTGCCATATTATTTTAGCCAAGATTTTTATCAAGCCACAAAGTATTTTAATGATAACAAGATATCTGATCAAACAATTCTAGCCTCGCAAAAAAACGGTCCCTTCATTTCTGGTCTAACTACAAACCGAGTTTATCTTGGATTTGTTTTTCAGACGAAAGATTATTTTATTAAAAAAAATACAGTTGTCTGGTTTTTCAAAGACAATCAAAAAATTAAGCAAAAACAGGAGTTTCTGCAGAAAAGAAATATCAAATATATTTTTTATGGTCCAGAAGAAAGAAAGCTTGGAAAAATTAATCTAAATAAAAAAGACTTCCTTGAGAAAGTCTATGAAAATAATAGCTATATTATTTATAAAATAAAATGACCAAGAAACAAGATACAAACAATATTCAATATTAAAATTTAAAATAACCAAACTCGACGTCGTGTTTGGTTATTTGATCTTTTGATTTGCAATTTGTTTGTATCTTGTGTCTTGGTTATTATTTTAATCTATATATTCTACAATATTTACTATCAAATACTTTTTCAAAATTATAATCCTGATCAAACATACTAAACACTTTTTTATTTTTGTTATTAACTAATACATAATCAGATTTAAAATCATTTTTAATTGTTGAATAAGCATTTTCGTAATCTTTAGAAATATTTTGCCACTTATTATATAAATCTAGATTATAATTATAGGTAAATGTCGGATCTAGTCCAAAACCATAATAATTATCGCTATTATTTAAAAATAATGGTGGAAAATCACTCCAATCTAAGTTTAAAATTATCGTATTTCTAGGAGTGTTGTTTTTGAGCCAATCAGCTGCTTTTTTCAGATCCGGCACATTTTTTGCTGATGAATTACTGACACTTGCTTGTGTAGAAATAATATTGTTAACACCAATAGAAATAATCACCACTAAAACTAAAATAAAAATAAAAGACTTAAAAAACAAAAGAAAATATTGTTTTAACCAAGTTCTAATAGAATAAAAATGTTGTTTATTATCTATCACAACCAAAATTTGTCTAATCCATTTCTTAAAATCTATTTGTTTTAGAAGATCTGAAAGACAAAAAGCACCAAATAGTAGGCAGAATGGCACCATTAGTTCAACAAATCTTTGCGATCGCAAAGTTAAGCCAAAAAACAAACTTGAGATTATTAAAAGAGTTATCTTAAAAGCAAATAACTCTTTTTTTATTTTGTATTTTTTTAAAATAATATCAATAATTAATACAATAATCCCAGCGATAAAAAAGACTACAGCCAAAAAATTATTTGTCAAAAAATCCCAATCCTTGAACGGATACCATTCTGCTCCAACCGGAATTTTTGTAAATGGTCCAGTTCCCAAAACTTGAATTTTTAAAAAAGAATAAAAATTTCGCGCATAAGGATTAGCAAAAATACTTAAAGCAACTGCTCCAAAACAAATCAATATTTCTTTCCATTCAAATCTTTTTGCGATTATTAATTTGGTTAAATAAAAAACAACTGCAAAAATAATCAAAAATATAAATCCGCCGTATAACCAGACATAGAAAAAAGAGAACAAGGCAATCATTAAATATTTAAGCCATTTTAATTTAAAATCATAATAAAAACTAAACAAAACTATAATTAAAAAAAATAAAGACAATGCAGGAACGCGAATCAAAATCATTCTAAACAAAAAAGAGCTTGAACTAAATAATAATAAAATCGCCCACCAAAAAGAAAATCTAATTTTACTTTTATCTAAAATCAAATAAAAGGCTAGTACAGCTAAAGACGCAAATAAAATATCAGCAATTTTTGCGCCAATTATCGGATCAATTGCAATAAACGGAATCAGTAAAATATGAAATAAAAAGTGATGATCAACATAATGCTCTTTCAAAGTAGAGAATTGCATCCAAGGAAAATCCTGATGAACAATCTTGCCATCAATCATCATCTCTGTCATTTTGACATGATAATAAGAATCAGGACACAAAAATAATTCTAATGAAAACTGCAGAATCGAAAAAACAGTTACTGCAATTAAAAAAACTAGGATATATTTTAAAATTTTTAGATTTTTTTGTTTCATAAATATAATTTTAGCATAAAAATAAAAAACAATCCTTATGACTAATTAAAGGCAAGAAAAAACAGGCTAGCAAGTTCGCTTTCGCGATACTTATAGTCTGTTACAAAAAAAGTACAAATTACGGTCGAACGTAAGTGACTTCGAATCCGCCTGCATTGTCCGCCCACCATTCAGGATGGTAGCGGCCGTTGAGGTCGGACGTCGCGTCATTCACGTTCAATGTCACAAGTGCCTCACTTTCATTTGATACAACTGTGCATTCAGATCCGCAGTATTGCCAAGGCTGACTGCCGACCTTGATGCACAAAGCCAAGAAATTAGAACCGCATTGGTAATTACGATCCAGCCGCAAGAAAGGTGTACCTTCCTTGCCATCTGGACCGCTTTCCCGACCGGTCATTCCATCTCTCGCTTCACCAGAAGCTTTTACAGTCAGCTTCTGTCCAGCATTGAGCTTGAAGGGCAGATCTTGCCCACCGAAGTTCGTTGCTGAAACAGTTAGAGTTTCCTCTCCAGGCTGATGCAACATCCGCTGGAATGGCGAGCCATCCAAATCGATTCCTGCTTCTTCTAATGCTTCCCGATCTGCATTGATCAGCTCCACCAGATGATAAGGACAGAGCTTCTGTCCCTTCGGGAAAAGTTGACCGTCTTTTGGACAAACCGAGTGTAAGGCTTGTCCAGCATCATCGATCAACCTAGCCGAAGCTGGTGGATGTACAAAATTCGCAGGAAGAAAGAACATCGAAATCCCAACCACAACGTAGAACGTCGTGATCAGGATGACGCTCTTTTTCAAATATGGTTTTGGCAGTAAATGTTGAACCGCATAAAACACAATTCCTGCAGTGCAGAGGAAACCAAGTCCAGCCGCAATCAGCAGAAACCATGTCTCTTTCTCAGTGAAGATATCAATAACGCATGCAAGCAGTCGAACCGATCCGAACAGGACCAGTGCAATCGCTGCAAACGTCAAAATCCTCTTAAGTCGTTTTTTCATCGCTGACCTCCCTGAGGATTCTCATCATCTTCAAACAAGTCTTCTGCCCAATCGCAAAGCCTGTGGAACCAAGCAATCTTGACTTGGCTTTCCACGGTATCAGTCTTAATAGTCACTGGCTTTGCTTCAACACCAGAAGGCGTCTGCTTTGCCGTGAACTTAAAGACCTTACCAGCTTTGCCGGGCAACGTAACATCGATACAAAGATGACTGCCTGTTGCGTTAGGGCAGGATACCAGCTGGCCATTGCAGAAAATCTGCAGTCCGCCGTTCTCGGCGTCTGCAGCATCAGCAACAGCTTGCACCTGCCAATAGTCACGCTCTCCATTAATTCCGCTTTTCACCGGACGAGTAACCGCGAGGGTTACTGTGATCGCCGGCTTGGGCGGAGCAGCCGGAGTAGCAGGCGCAGCCGGAGCAGCTACCGGAGCCGCAGCACCAGCAGGAGCACCAGCGCCGACACCACCACCGCCACCACCAGCCGGTGGGGCAGCAGCAGCTGCAGGAGCGGGTGCAGCAGCAGGCACAGCCGGAACAGGCGTAGTAGCAGGAGCCGGAGCAGCAGGAGCTGCACCCGGACGAGCCGGGCGAGCTGCCACGCGCACCGAAACCGGTGCTTCGTCATCATCATCGTCATCGTCATCAATCACAACTCCGCCACGCGGTGCAACGGCCGGAGCCGGCGCAACCACAGGCGGCACAACAAGCGCAGGATTTGCTGGTGCAGCCGGAGCCGCAACCAATGCATCCAAGCCTGCCAAATCAAAACCACCAGCGTCAGGCTGGGGCTCATCATCGGCAACTGCATTGCGCTTATCACCATTGCAAACTGGACACAAAAATCCACCACCAAAATCAACATCACTATCACAAATCGGACACTTCTCTTTTGCCATCTCTTCCTCCTTCTCAAATTTGAAGTTTCTTGCCATTTCTTGGACTTTGTAGTATATCATATGAGCACAAAAAAGTCAAGATTAAATAGTTTTTTTGGCTTAAAATAAGCAAAAAAATCCTAAAATAGCCAAAAAGGCTGGATTAATCAAAAAAAACAGGTTAAACTAACTAAGGCAAGTTAATAACGAGCAAAATTATTATTGTCATTCTGAACCGCAGTGAAGAATCCCGTTATTTATTGAAAATCACGGGATCCTTCGCTTCGCCTGCCTGCCGGCAGGCAGGCTCAGGATGACAAAGAATAAATTTTGTTATTTATCATTTATAATTTATAATTAGTATTATGCCGAGGTGGCGAAATGGCAGACGCACTAGCCTTAGGAGCTAGCGGGCGCAAGCCCATAAGAGTTCGAGTCTCTTCCTCGGCATTTAAATTTTATAATTAAAAAAGAAGCGTTGATCGCTTCTTTTTGTTAAGTAAATTTAACGATTTTATATAATTAGTTTAGAAACATCTTTAAACTTAATTTTTTCAAAACTCTTGCAAATCAAGTCTGCTTTTTTTAGATCTTTAATATTTCCAGAAGCAAAGCCAACAACTTTCATTTTTGCTTTTTTACCAGCTTCAACTCCAAGAACTGCATCTTCAAAAACTACGCATTCATTAGGTTTTACTTTTAATTCTTTAGCAGCTGTCAAAAAAATTTCTGGATTTGGTTTCGGTTTTTTAAAATCATAGCCAGTTATCACTTTATCAAAGCGGTTATAAATTTTTATTTTCTTTAAAATAAATTCGGTATTTTTAGAAGATGATGCAGCTGCAATTTTTATTTTTTTCCTTTTTAAATCAGAAATAAATTCTTTGAATCCTGGAAAAGTTTTTGGAGGATTAGTATTCACTGCCTCTTTAAAAAAGATTTGTTTTTCTTCCATCATTTGTTCAAGTTCTTTCTTGTTAACTTTTCCTAAAATATTAGTAATACCATCTTTTCTTGGAATACCATTCACTTTCTTTTCATAATCTCTTTTAGACAAATTTACACCATGTTGTTTAAAAAACTTTTTCCAAGCAGAAAAATGATGCGGAACTGTATTTGTGATAACGCCATCCATGTCAAAAATGACTGCCTTTAACATAAATTAATAATTAATTATTAGCATAAAGTAACAAAATAATAGCTCTTTGTCAAAGAAAAAACAGCTCATAGAGCTGTCGTATTAAGAGTGCTTTGCAACCAGTTTTACAATTTCTCCCCACAAAGGAACAACCAACGAAGGAGCGAGATTTCTTTTTTGCAGAAGTACAATTTCTCTCAAGAAAGAAGCTGCCAAATAGAAGTCAAATCTTTTTTCCCAATCTGGATCTTTACCTTGCAAAATATTCGCATTAAATTCAGTTCCAAAACGCCTGGCTCCAAGCTGCATTTTGCGGCACATCTCTTTGTGTCTGACTTGATAATGCAGAGTGATGACACCATCGCGACGTTCATACATCGGCGTGCCATCAACGATGCTCGTTTTTGACGAACAATATTTTCCAACTCGCATTAATGCTTCACACCAATCAATTCTACCAGCCCATTCCAGGTCGATGATTTTGACACCCCAACGGTTTCCACGGCGCACCTTATAGACCAAGATGTTCTCGCCTTTAAGATCTCCATGCGCCAAAACAGTCCAAGGCAAATCTTCTTCCAGGAAATTGTTGAGGGCATCAATGCAAGATCGAAGAGAAGGATAAGCCTTTCCTCTGATTACAACTGGACATTCAATCTCGTTCCCAAAAACAGTACTCAAGGCCGCTACAGTATCTGCCATCTCCAATCTGATGATAGAGTTTTCGCTTCTACCACCTTCTTGGATAGTTTGGGACCAGATAGTCTGTTTTACCTTCAAAATATTCTGATACATTTCCCAAAATTGATCAGCCGGTATCCCACGATGGTCAGGATCAAAAGCAAGTTCTTTGAACGTTGCCCGAACTTCTCTGACAAATTGGATAATGATATAATCTTTTCCAACATGCAAAAGCTCAGGGATCTGATTGCCAAAATATTGCTTCAGCAATTTGTAACCATGAACTTCCTTAGCAATTCTTGAAGGAGTCCCAACCTTGACCACAATTGCACGACGATCACCATTGGTCTTATTCAAAATGACATGAACAACTTGTGCGCCAGTCACGCTATCATGAGCCAGAGACGTAACACGATTTACCTTTCTTCCAGGAAAATGGGTCTTGATTGCTTCATAGATTCTCTTCATCTTCCTTACCTCCACAGGTTGCGCATCATTTCAGCCGGAACTTTTTTGATTCCTCGAGCACAGGAAAGAGGAACATCCATGATCACGTCATGCTGAATTGCCACCATTCTGCCAAAAATACCAGCTTCAGCTAGACTCAAAGCATGCTTTGCAAATCTCCTCGCTAAAATTCTGTCAAATGCATTTGGAAATCCACCGCGCACCGAATCAGCAAGCTGAGTCCAGCGAGTTTCGATACCAATTTTCTTTTGCAAAATTTCCGCTACAGTTTTTGCCACACCTCGTTCACGCAACAATTCGTGATTAAAGCCATCAACAGTTACTGTTTCATTGCAACCAGCTGGTTTTGCATTTTCGGCACAGACAACCAAACCAGATTCTCGATCTTCGAAATGTTGACACATTGCATCAATATCGATTTCAAATTCAGGAAGCACAATCCAATCAGCCTGCGAGCCAGCGCCTGCAAAAAGTGCTACCCATCCAGCATGTCTGCCCAGAGTTTCGACAACTGCGATTCTCTGATGAGCAAAAGCTGAATCTCGAGCATTCAAGATTGCGTGGATCGAATTGTCAACAACAGTCATGAAGCCAATCGAATAATCAGTTTCTGGCAAATCATTGTCCAAAGTCTTCGGAATTCCAATAACCGGCCAGCCAAGATCAGAAAGCTTTGAAGCCACTCCAAGAGTATCTTCGCCACCGATCGCAATCAAAACATCAAAATCGTTAAGAACATGTTGAATCTTTTCCAGATGTACTTCATTACCAGGCTTAAACGGATCAAGTCTTGAAGTGCCCAGATAAGACAAAGATGTTGCCGCAATTGTCATAGCCAGATTTTTGTCAGACAAAAATGTATTATGTCTACCATTAGCAAGGCCTTTCCAACCATTACGAAATCCAATCAGACTATGATTATTTCCGAATAGAATCAGATTTGATATTACATCATTAATGCCTGGACAATGACCGCCGCCCGTAAGCACCGCAATCCGAAGTGCCATCCCGTTCTCCTCCTTTTCCTCCACGTTTTCCGCTAGTTTTAAGGTTCAATTCATTCAATTATCATACACTATCATATACGTATATATAATTATAAACGAGTATATAATAAGGCGTCAATATAATTGTGTGGATAATTATATTAAAACAAAAAAGCCCAGATATCTGGACAATTTTGCTATTTAGTTATTTCTAATTTAATTTAGTTCCATTCTTTCAATACTCTTTCATAAATTTCTGGTGTGCTAATGTCATACCATTCGCCATCAAAGTGATAACCATACAAATTTCCTTCAGCAGCCAATTTTGGCAATACATCTTCTTCTAACTTTGAATATTCTTTTTTAGGAATCAATTTGATAATTTTTGGATCAATCACAAATATTCCAGCTGAAATTAATCTCGAAAGATTTGGTTTTTTTTCTGGTTTTTCTAAGAATCCCAAAATCTTAGATCCTCTTAATTTTACAACTCCATAACCTTCTGGATTTGCAACTGATGTCAAAGCAATTGTTGCCAAGCCTCCTTCTTCCTTGTGAAATGCCAGCATATCTTTCAAATCAACCTTTGCTAATGTATCGCCATACAGCATTAAAAATGATTCATCAGTCAAATATTTTTTAGCTTTAAGCAACGCTTTTGCAGTACCAACTTTTTTTTTGCACATTACATATGTAATGCTAACACCAAATTTTTTGCCATCACAAAAATATTTTTTAATTTTTTCTGACATGTGTCCAACCAAAATAATGATGTCTTTTATATCATTGTCTCTCAGCTGTTCAATAATATGCTGTAGAATTGGTTTCCCTTTAACAGGTAGCATCGCTTTTGGCATTTCATAAGTAAAAGGACGCATTTTCACTCCTTGTCCAGCAGCCAAAATATATGCTTTTTTGACACGTGATCTTAAACTTTTCAAAACTAAATATTCAATCGCGTGGGATCGATTTCTAATTTTTTCGCCATCAATAACCTTGTCTATTTGTGGCAAAATATCTTTTCGTAATGTAATTGTTAATCTTGATCTCTCCATAAGTTTATAGTTGAAAGTTGTAGTTGACAGTCAGTCGTAACTTACAACTTTGAACTGTCAACTTGTAACTGTCATTAAATTATACTATCATAAATTTAAACTGTAATCAATATTTATAATTATAATATGACAAACAATATCGACAAATCAAATTTTGCTCAAGTAGTCAGAGATTATCCAAAACAATTTTCTAAAGCTTTAGCTTTTGCCAAAGATATAGAAATTAGCGGAGAATTCAACAATGTCATTGTTTGTGGAATGGGAGGATCGGCATTGCCAGTTGATATGGTTATATCTTATCTAAAATCTAAAAAAATAACTTTTCCAATTTTTATTTGCCGAGACTACAACTTGCCTGTTGAGGCTAACGAAAACAGCCTAATTATTGCATCTTCATTTTCCGGTTCAACTGAAGAGGTTATCTCTTGCCTTAATGAAGCCATCAGCCGAAAGTTGAAAGCTGTCGGCATTGCTAAAGGTAAAGATATCGTCCAAATTTGCCAGCAAAATAACTTACCTTACATCCAGTATCCAGATGACGGTCCGACATTTCAGCCTCGTTGCGCTTCAGGCTATATTTTTACTTCTATTTTAACAATTTTAAGTAAAATAAAAGTTATCGATAACATCGAAAACGATTTAACATCTCTTGGCGAATTTTTAGAAAGCATAAATTCAGAGCAAGAAATTGCTGGTCAAGAATTAGCTACAAAAGTTAAAGACAACATTCCATTAATTTATACTACAGAATTTTATCGAGATTCAATTGCTCGCATTTTCAAAATAAAATTTAACGAAAATGCTAAGACCCAAAGTTTCTTCAATTATTTTCCAGAATTGAATCATAACGAAATGGTTGGCTTCACGAATTTAGTCGGCAAATATTTCATTATTGTCATGCAAGACGAGTCAGATCATGAACGAAATAAAAAAAGAATGAATATTTTTAAAGGTTTGCTAGAGCAAAAAGGAGTGAATGTTGAAATTATTTTTATGAAAGGTTCAACAGTTTTAGAAAAAGTATTTGCAACTTCGCTTTTAGCAGACTGGACATCATATTATTTAGCTTTAGCTTACAATCAAGATCCAACACCAGTTGATATGGTTGAAGAGTTCAAAGATTCGATGAAAAAATAACAGAAATATTATATTAATAAGGCAAAAAAATGCCTTATTTTTTTGTTTAGAATTGACTTTATTTTTAAATTTTGTTTTAATCAAGCCAGCACATTGAACAGGAGGAAAAAATGAAAGTTCGCGAAATGATTACAAGATACATTGAACGCAGCTACGTCTCAAGAGATCATGCGGAATTCATGCGCAAAATACCAGAGCTTTTGGCAGAAATTGATTCGAGCATCCTTGACTTTACAGCTCCTGATAAAAAAAGTCAGCCCAATTTTGTCAGTCAAGTTGAGATCAAGGTCATTACCGATCTGGTGGAATTGCTTATCAAATCTCATACACAGCCAGAAAGAGATTTCTTTTTGTCATTTATAAAAGATGTTGTCAAAAGCAGAAAAGAAAGAAAATCTGATTGTGATATTAGCGCCTATGAAGCACTCCGCTAAATGGAAAGCACTTATTTTAGAGCAGTTATGCTCTTTTTTTATTTATCAAAATTTAATATAATAAAATTAATACAATTTAAAAAAGGAGGGAATATGAAAAAGATTATATTAATAATTCTTTTCATTATTTTGGGAGGGTTTTTTATTTGTCCAAATTTTAGCTTAGCCAGTTTTCACGATGTTGTTTTTAATGAGTTAATGTGGATGGGATCATCATCAGATCAATATGACGAATGGTTAGAGCTTAGAAATTTAACAAGCCAAGAAATTGATTTTAGCCAAAACAATTATACAATTTTTAAAAATGATACGTTAATAATAACCGTTAACCAAAATATTTTGGAAGCTAATAATTATTTTTTAATCAGCCGGAAAACAAAAGAAAATTCAATTTTGAATATTGATCCGGATTTAATTGCCACTTTCTCATTGACCAATTCAGAAACAAATTACAAAATATTTGATTCGCAAAATAATTTAATTGATGAAATCAAGGCACCTCTTGCTGGAATTAGCGGTGATCAGAAAATCTCTATGGAAAGAAATAATGAACCAGATAATGGATTACTAGCTTCTGATTGGCATAATGCTCAAACAAAAATAAATTTAGATGACAGTGCCAATGATTTAGCAACTCCTAGATCAGCCAATAGCGAAATAAATAATCAGCCAACAAATTATCCCGATCAAATATTTATCAATGAAATTTTGCCAAATCCAACAGATTCTGATGATGCTGAATTTATTGAACTCTACAATAATAATTCCTTTGATATTGATTTATTAGATTGGCAAATCGGCGATAACACAAATTCACTTTATAAAATTAAGACATCTGATTTCACAAGCACAAAAATTTTAGCCAAAAGTTATTTTCTTCTGCCAAAATCTATTACCAATATAGCTTTAAATAATGATGCTGATTCAGTTAAGCTATATCAGCCAAATCAGAATTTGCTTGATCAAATCAGTTATTCAAATTGTTTTGAAGGACAAAGTTATAATAAGCTTAATAATATCTGGAGTTGGTCAGAAACAATAACACCGAATAGCCAAAACATAATTTCACATAGCAATCAAGAACAGGTCAGCGAGCCCAAAACACCTGAAACAGTACCGGAAATTCCCAAAGGCCCGTATTCCAAAAAAATAATTATTACAGAAATTCTGCCAAATCCAAAAGGTTCAGACAATGAACCAAAAGGAGAATTTATTGAAATTAAAAACATCGGCTTACATACAATTGATCTTTATGCTTGGTATATTGACGATGCAAAAGACGGTTCAAAGCCATACCAAATCAAAACGCATCTAAAAATAAAACCGCAAAAATATTATGTTTTTTATAAAGGAGAAACCAAGCTATCCTTGAATAATTCCAATGAGTCAGCCAGAATATTGTGGCCAAACAAAAAAGTTATTCAAGAAATAAAATTTAGTGGATCTGCAAAAGAAGGACAGTCTTATAGTTTTAAAGATGACAAATGGTCATGGACTTCGACATTGACTCCTGGCAAAGACAACATCATAAAACAAGAAGACAGCGAAACAAAAAAACAAGAAGACGTCAAAACGCAAGAACAAAAAAACGTAGAAACAAACGTTATGACAATTAAAGAAGTTCGCGGTTTAAAACGTTATGATCCAGTCAAGACATCAGGTATTGTTATTGTTTCTCCAAAAATAATTTCAGAAAACTATTTTTATATACAAGACGAAACAGCTGGCATTCAGGTTTATTTTTCAAAAAAAGATTTTCCAGATTTAAAGTTAGGCGATAAAATTGAGATTATCGGTAAATTATCAGAAGCTTCAAATGAGAAAAGAATATTGATTTCTAATAAAGAAGATATTAAAATTTTAGAAAATAATCAGAATTTATCAGCAACTCAGATAGAAACTGGCAAAGTCAGCGAAGATTTTGAAGGCAAATTAGTATTAGCTTCTGGCCAAATCGAAAAATTAGCTGGCTCAACATTATACATTAACGATGGTTCAGGTACTCTAAAAATTTATATTCCTAATTCAAATATTGAAAAACCGAAATTAAAAAAAGGCGATTGGGTTACTTTTCAAGGCATAATCAGCGAGACTTCCAGTGGTTATCGATTAATTCCTCGTTTTACTAGTGATATCAAAGCCGGAAAATTTTCCTTTACTCCAGCTCAAGGATTAACTCAAATTCCAAAAGCCGGAGCAGATTCAAAAACATTATTTATATTATTTTCCATAATTATTTTAATTTATTTAGTCAAAATAAATGCCAAAAAAAATCGAGCAAAAATTAATAAAACAAGCTAAGAAAAAAGGTTTTGGTAAAAAAAGAACAGCAGCTTATGTTTATGGAACATTAAGAAAAATTGGCTGGACTCCGAAGAGAAAAAGGAAATAATTGACTACGAATATTTTTAGTATTATATTAATTAATCAGTACTTTCAAAACAGGGAGGGAAAAATGAGCAAAACAGCAGAAATTTTTTTTGCAATATTTATTTTCTTGTCAGCAATTGCTTTTGTCATCGGTATGATTCTGAATATTCATGTCCTATTTATTCCATTTAATTATCAGCACACTCCAGCACAAACATTCATATTTTTAGCAGTACTTTTTTCAGGAATTTTAATTGGCTATGCCGCTATTACCGTATTTATCAATGTATTTCTGAAAAAATGTGATTGTTGTAAAAAACATGGGCTTATAAAAAAAGTCATCCTTGCAGATCATCATACCGAAAAACATGAAAAAGAATACGAGTTTTGTTTCAGCTGTCGTGCACAAGAAGTCTGGAAAAAAAACGAAGAGCTTTTTTCAGTTCATGACCATTCGATCATTCATACTTCTTTGATCTAACCCAATTAACTTGGGTTTTTTATTTATCAACTTCAAAAAAATCAAATTTTATGCTATACTATAAATAAGAAGATAATTTTGTTATTTAGTTATTTATAATTTAAAATTTTTTCTATGCCTGACCAATTTAAAGAAGTTAGCCATCAAGGCTATGGATCAAGAGTAGCTGGATCATTTGGCGGAATACTCATCGGAATAGTATTATTTTTCGCTTCATTTGTCGTTCTCTATTGGAATGAAGGCCGAGTTGACATGTCCCAAATCGCAAAAAAGTCAGTTGAAGTTCAATCAAGTCAAATTGACGCAAGCGTTGATCAAAAATTGGTTTCAGTTACCGGTCCAATTACGTCAACAGAAAAAATAAGTGACAATTTATTTTTGAATGAATCAGATTATGTTGCCATTTATAGAAAATCAGAAATGTACGCTTGGACGGAAAAAACTGATACCAACACTACAACTCAAACAGGCGGCAGTCAAACAACAGAAACAACTTATACTTATGATAAAGCTTGGACTTCAAGTCCAGAAAAATCTTCTAGTTTCAAACATCCAGAAGGCCATGAAAATCCAAATCAATCTATAACAAGTGAAACATTTAAGACTAACAATGCCAATATCGATCAATACAAATTAGATATGGCTAATTTAAAGCTTGATACTAGTCTCTTAGTTAGCGCCGAAAAATTACAATTAAATTCAGAAAATATTACTTTAACGCCTGCTGAAAAAATAGTTGATAATTATTATGTCTATCAAGGAGTAGGCAATATTTCTAATCCGGTAATTGGCGATCAAAGAATCAGCTATTATGTCTTACCACAAAAAGAAATAATTACAGTTTTCGGAAAATTAAGCAGTGGTAAAATAACTACATATACAGACGAAAAAGATAATACCTTGTTCCGTGTCTTCTTAGGCGATCGAGCAACTGCAATCTCTACAATGAAAACAGAATATACAATTATGACTTGGATTTTGAGGCTTGTCGGATTTCTAATGATGTGGATCGGTTTATCAGCAATGTTCGGTCCAATCAGCGTTGTTCTTGATTTCTTGCCATTCTTAGGTTCTGCTAGTCGTGCAGTTATCGGTTTTATCACATTTATCATTGCCTTAGGCTTGTCGATATTAACAATCCTAATTTCAATGGTCATTCATAATATTGTCGCTTTGATTATCATTTTAGCAATCATTATTGTTGCAATTATTGTAATTATTGCCATATTTATGAAAAAGAAAAAAACACAAAAGCCAGCACAAGCATAAAATTAATTAAATATTAAGAAAATAAAAAAACGGCTGAAATGCCGTTTTTGATTACCCTAAAAAACCACCAGCGTAAGCTGGTGTGTGCGTTTAAAGCGTAGCATCTGGTAAAATAAAATCACCTCGACTAAAGAAGGGAGGTGATTTTAATCATGACTAACGGGAGATTATACCAGT
>JAQVVF010000011.1 GCA_028699085.1 Patescibacteria group bacterium
AGTTATGCACAACAAAATTATTGATGTTTGGTTTTTGTTCGGTTATAATATAAATAACAAAATAACTAAATTTTAAATAACAAAATTATGAAAAATTTAACGAAAAAACAAAAGAAGATATTAGATTATTTAGCAAATTATGAACAAGATAATGGCTACATGCCTTCATATCAAGAGATTACAAAAGAGATGGGACTGAAATCAAAAGCAACTATTTGGGAACATCTTAAAAATTTGAAAGACAAAGGCTATTTAGACTTTGTAAAAGGTGCAGCTCGAGCAATAAAACTGGAAGAAAAATTCAGATTATTTGCAAAGGCGGTTCAAGTGCCTTTGGTTGGTTTAATCGCAGCAGGCGAGCCAATAGAGGCCATAGAGGATAAAGAAATGATGGATGTACCAATTGGTTTTGTGAATGGTAAAAGAGTTGAAGATTGTTTTGCTTTGAAAGTTCGTGGTGATTCAATGATTGAAGATGGAATTTTAGATGGCGACTATGTAATGGTAGAAAAGAATTATTATCCTAATAATGGGGATGTGGTTGTAGCTTTGCTAGGTAACGAGTATGCAACCTTGAAAAGATATTATCGAGAAAAAAAGCGAATAAGATTACAGCCAGCGAACTCAACAATGAAGCCGATCTATGCTGTTAATCCGGCGATACAAGGAGTAGTTAGAGCAGTATTGAGAAAGTTCTAGTAGTTTATAAAAATATTTTTAATCTAAGTTATTCTTATGTATGAGACAATCAATGATCAAATAGAAGTTTTAGCTGGTTTTAAAAGAGGACAAATAATACCTTATCGTTTTAAATGGGGAATACATCAATATGATGTGAAAAAAGTTAATCTTGTTCATGGCGAGATGCGTGGTAGAGATATGCTGTATTATTTTTCTGTTTCTGATGAGGCTAACTATTTTAAATTGTGTTTTGACGCTTCAAAAATGCTTTGGAAATTAGAAGAGATGATGGAGTCATAAAAAATTAAAAGTAAAAATTAAAAGGTAAAAAGTTGCAAGTAAAAAATAAAAAGTAAACAAAACTTTAGCAAATTTTTTACTTTTGCTTTGTAGCTTTTGATTTTTTACTTTTTAATTTTGCCTTTTTATGATTTTACATATTGATATGAATTCGTATTTTGCCACTTGTGAACAGCAGGCGAATCCTTTTTTGCGTGGAAAGCCTGTAGCTGTTGGAGGTGATCCAAGATCTTTTCATAAAGGCGAAATTTCAAGAAGCAGGACTTTGATTGTGGCTGCATCTAAAGAGGCAAAAAAAAGAGGCGTGAAATCTGTTATGCCGTCTTGGGAGGCAGTAAAAATTTGTCCGGAATTAATTTTTGTGCCTGGAGATCATATAAAATATAAATGGATTACAGACAAATTTTTGGAAATATTTAAATCATATTCGCCGATTTTAGAGATTTTTAGTATTGATGAAGCTTTTCTTGATGTTACTAAAACAGCAAAATTATTTGGAGGAGCAGAAAATATTGCTAAAGAAATTAAATTAAGATTAAAAAAAGAAGTAGGTGAATGGATGACTTGTTCAATTGGAATTGCAGAAAATAAATTATTGGCAAAATTGGCATCTGATTTAAAAAAACCAGATGGTTTAGTTATTATTGATGAAAATAATAAAGAAAAAATTTTAAATTCTATTGAGCTGATTGATTTTTGCGGGATCGGTAAAAGGATAGAAGCAAGATTAAATAGAATGGGTATTTTTACAGTAAGGCAGTTGAAAGATTGCTCATATATTAATTTAACAAAAGAATTCAAATCTTATGGCCATAAATTATATTTGATTGCTCGAGGAGAAGATAATTCAGAAGTTATGCCATATTATTTATTACCAGATGAAAAATCAATGGGGCATAATTTTACTTTGCCAAAAGATGTTTGGGATTTGAAAGAAATTAAAACTGTAATTTTGCAATTATCAGAAAAATTGGGCAGGAGATTGAGGCGAAAAAATTTTGCAGCAAAATGTGTGTCTTTATTGTTAAGATATTCTTTTAATTCCAGAGTAGGTGAGAAATCGATTTCTAACCTACGGTTTGATAAACCAAACTTCCATTATTTTCATAAGCAAAAAAAAGTAAATTATTGGATTAATGATGGCTATGAAATTTATAAAATTGCTTGCATGATTTTGGAGGGTTGGCAGGACAATCAATCTGTTAGAATGATTGGCATTGCTGTTTCTTGTCTTTCTAAAGTTAATCAGATTTCTTGTCTTGAAGAAGATAATAAACTAAAAAGAATTTTAAAAGTTTCAGATAAAATTAATAATAAGTATGGAGAAAATACGATTTTTCGAGGAGCATATTTGAAGGCTGAAAAGTCAAAAATTTTAATGCCAAAAGCATTAAAATCTCCAGTTAGTTTTATGAGAAGGAGTAATTGAGTTATATATAAGAGATTGACAATTAGATTATTTTTTGTTAAAGTATTTAAATTAGAACTTTTCAACAGAGAAGAGGAGAAAAATGAGATCTCAAATTTCCATAGTGTTTGTTGATCCTTGTTTGCGTTTTCGACGGTCTGGTATGACAGCGAAACTTTTTTTATTGGAGAAAGGTGGAGATGAATTGAAGGTTAAAAAAGAAATTTCTGCTTTTTATGATAATCATTTTCGTTTTGATGGCTTGGAGGCAGGTAATATTTTGTGTCATCAAATGAAAGGTGCACATTCTTTTTCTAGTTCTAATGCAGAAGAGATTAGATTTTTAATGATTGTACATGTTTCAGATCAGGAAATTGAATTTTCTCAAATTTTTAATAATTGGGAAGATTTTCAGGCTTACTTAAAAAATAAATAAAATGAACTTTTGATCGAGGTTTAATCTTCGATTTTTTTTAAAAATTTTCTTGACAAATATTTTTAAAAATTTATTATATAAACTATGTTGTTCTTTTTTTACAGCAAGGGAGAAGTGGAGTGAAGGTTTTTTAGGCGCGAGAGCGCGCTTTTCTGGTTAATGCTTTCTTACCCTTTTGACCGAGAGGTCAAATGATGGGAATAAACAAAAAAACATTATGTTTAGCTAGGCTAGAAAAATGCTTTGTTGAAGAGTTTTTTGAAAACAGAGTCACGTATATTTTTTTATTATCATTGCTAAAATCCTCTCTCATTCTTATGACGGATTTTTAGCTGGCTCCCATAACTTTGCTGGCAGATTGCTTTGGAGGTTACGGCCTCTGAGGACTAATGTGAAACAGTTAAGTTTTCACACCGTATAATCTAACCACATTGATTTTTCATTTGATTTTTTTCTTTTGAATTTTTAGTGTGGTTGTTTTATTTTAATTTGATTTTTTATTTTTTATTGCTTTTTAGAGCTAATAGCAATATAATTTATTAAGATATTTTTTAATGTTCTTTAAAATTAATTTTGCATAAAAAAAGAACAAGGAGGGATGGCCATGTTGATTTGGGATCTGATTTGTTTTCCATTCCGATCATTATATTTTTGGTTGGATTTTATTGTTTCTTTATATCGAATTACAAGAATGAATAGAAAATTTAGTTATTATGTTGATGAATTGTAGAGCAGGAGGAAGAGAGATGGATATAGAACGAGCTGAAGAAAAACGTTGGCCGGATCATCATCCTTTTGTTTTTTGTGCTATGTCAGTTGTTGTTTGGATAATTGCAGGCTGTTTTGTTCATTATGGACTGAATTATTTTGAACATGTAATGTCAGCAATAATTGTTTCTGCATTTGCTTTTTGCATGTTGTTTGTTTTCTATGAAGTTTTTTTGGTCTTAATTTGGGGTTCGGATACAAACAAAAGATCATTGACAAGAGCAAAAGGTCGATTGTGGAGATCAATTGCTTTTTTTAGCGCATGGTTTGTTTCAACAATTATTGCAATTATCTTTTTGGAGAATATCTGGTTGGCTTTTTTGATTCCTATTTTTGGTGTCGGATTTTTGATTATGATAATTGCAGTGGCTATTATTTCAAAGAGAGATGGAATTAGTTTTCCGATGCCGCCTTGTTGCTAATTTGTTCTATATAGATTCTTAATTGAATCTTTTTTATTACTTGAAATTTTTGTGTTATTATATTATATTGATATGTCCTACTCTGAGAGAGGAGGAAAGAGATGGAAGAAGAAAAGCCTGTTGAAGTTAGCAAAGGGGAAGTTTGGATTGAGAAATATTTTGGATCGATTCTTCTTATTGTACTTTGTTTTTTGACCTGTCTTGGTTTGATCTTTCATTTTAGCTTCAGGCTTTATAATAGTTACATAAATGCAGTATTTGCTACTTATGTGAATGGATTGGTTATGATTATTTGGGGAATTGCAATGTACTATTTTGTGATGATTGGCAAAAAGATATTGACTCGTATTTTATTGGCGATGATGGCAGTTTCAGTTTGGAGTGGCATTGGAATTGGCGTCTATCTGATTTGGAAAAACATTTTTTGGTCGATTTTCGGTCTTCCCGTTGTTGCAATCTTCATTTTTATTTTTTTCTCTTTGGCAGCTGCTGCTAATTATGATTCTGGTGATAGTAACTTGGGATTGCCTGATCCTCCACTCTGATCTTTAGGACTATTTATAGTCCTTTTTTATTATTTAGTATTAATATTTTCAGAAATTGATTTTTATTATTGTTTGCGATAAACTAAAAAGTAAGCAAAAGAATATGTTAATCAAAGTAAAAGTATTTCCGAATGAAAAAAAAGATGAGATAATAAAGAAGTCAGAAGATAGCTTTATTGTGAAAGTAAAAGAAAAAGCAGAATTAGGTCAAGCAAATAAAGCAGTGATTTGGCTCTTGTCTTTATATTTTATGATTCCTGGAAATAGATTCAGAATAAAAAAGGGAGGGAAAGAAAGAAATAAGATTATAGAGATAATCACTTATGCGAAATAACAAAATGAAAATTTTGATTAGTAGTATTTCGGCTACTCCAAGCCCTTTTTATTTGTTGCGTGAAATGGCTTCCAGAAAATTTAGTTCTTTGAAATTTTTGCAGAAAAAAAATAAAGCTTTGAAAGAATTAAATAGTAAATACTGGGAGGAAAGCCTTTATGATGGGTTGGAGCTTAACTTTCCAGGATTGGGTTTTTTTGATCGTAACTGGAATATAAGAAAAGAAAGGATTATAGAGTATAAAAGAAGCAACTATCCTTTTTATTCTTTTCATGGTTGTTTTGATTCTTTTCCAAAAAATTTTAGAGGCTTATATTTTAATCTAGCTGCCTCTGATAATTATATTCCAAAGGCATTGAAATCTCAGATTGATGTTGCTGCTCGATTGAGTAAGGATACACCGATATTGGTTTTGCATCCTGGTTTTGCTGATAGGTGTAGCAAGGAAAGAGCTTTGGATAATTTGCTATTTAATTTGGAGGGAGCCCTGCCTTACGCTAGAAGAAGAAACGTTATTCTGACTTTAGAAAATATGAATTGGAATCCAACTCGTAAGAATCTGGGATATTTGGCTGATGATTTTGATTATATTTTTAGAAGGCTTGATGATTCGAATTTGAAAGTGACATTTGATATAGGACATATGAATACGCAGGTTTTGAATAGAAAATTTCGTGTTAGTCATGATATCGAACATTTATCTCATATCTCTGAATTTATAGAGAGAATGTCTAAGAGAATTGTTCATGCTCATCTTCATTATAATAATTGTCATAATAGCTTTGATAATGTTCAAGAACTTTTAAAAAGAAGTATTACAAAGTGGTTTTATCTTGGTTTTATGTTATGGATGAAAATAAATAGATCAATGATAACTAACCAAAGTGATTTGCTAGATGAGCATTTGCCATTGAATAAGGCTGATAAAATGACAATGGACGCGATAAAGAATTTACTTGATAAAACAGCGATTAAGGAATATGGAAAATTGACTTTTGAATTTACGCCAAAAAAGATTTTTAAGTTTGTAGCAATGAAAAATGGAGCCGATATGAATGATCATATGAAAAGTTTAGAGATAATGAGAAATTTAATGAGCCCAAAAATATTAAATTCATAATTTTATTAAATAATTAAGTTTAAAGTTATGGTAAAAGTAAAAGTATATAGTACGCCTACTTGTCCATATTGTGTTCAAGCAAAGGAATATTTAAAGAGCAAAGGCGTTGAATACGAAGAAGTTGATGTTGCTACTGATGAAGCTGGCAGAAATGAAATGGTTGAAAAATCAGGACAAATGGGAGTACCTGTAATTTTGATTGGCGATGAATATATTGTTGGTTTTGATCGAGGAAAGATTGATGAATTATTGTCTAAATAGGATATTTGGATATTGTGATATCTTGATATTAAATATAAGTTAAACTAGTTAGACTAGTTAGATATGTTAGATTTGTTGAAATATTATTTTTTTAGATTTTCATGAAAAGATGAGTAAAATTTTATTGTTATTGGCAATATTGGCTGCTCAAATAACACCAACTGTTGGTGGAAGTTTTGATGCGCAGAAAAAAGTTGATGACTTAGGACCGATAAAGAAAACCGAAAGTTTGGGAATGCAGATAACAGCAAAATCGGCAATTGTTTTGGATCGTAAAACAAAAAAAGTTTTGTACGAAAAGAATCCAAACCAAAGAATGGCAATGGCGAGCTTGACCAAATTGATGACTGCGATTGTTTTTCTTGAAGAGAGCCAAAAAAATCCTGATGAGCGTTTCTTAGTTCCTTATGAAATTACTGTCTTAGATGGGGCTGGGATTGGACTTGTTCCTGGAGAAGAAATATCTTATAAAGATCTACTATGGGGAGCTTTGATTGGTTCAGGTAATGATGCAGCAGAAGGTTTGGCATTGACTTTGGGTAATCGTAAAGAATTTATTGATAAAATGAATGAAAAAGTAAAAGAATTAGGATTGCTAGATACGCATTTTTCTGGCGCATCTGGGCTCGATACAGAAAATCATTATTCTACTGCTTCAGATATAGCAAAAATATTTGATTATGCTTTGGGAATAAAAGAAATAAAAGAGGCGATGAAGGTTAAAGAATTTGATATCCATGCATTGAACACAGATCTTGTTCATCATGTTTTGAATACAAATAGACTATTACGTTATGATTATCCGAAAATGAAAGGCGGAAAGACTGGATATACTGAAGCTGCTGGTTTCTGTCTTGCTTCTTATTCCTTAGACGAAAAAGATAATGGAATTATTTCAGTTGTTATGAATTCTGATCTTGATGGTAATCAATTTCAAGATACAAAAGCATTGATTGATTGGACGTTTGACAATTATAAATGGAAATAATATTTAATTGAAAATCAAACAAAAATATTTTATAATAATATTACATGCAACATATTCAAGATATAAATTTAGTGACTGATGCAGCAAAAGTTTTGATTATGACGGCAATTGCTTTTGTAACAGCAATTTTGTTGACTCCAGTATTGACTCATTTTTTATATAAATATAAATTAGGGAAAAACATTAGATCATCAGGAGCGCCGGTTTATACAAAGTTGCATCAAAAAAAAGCAGGTACGCCAACAATGGGCGGAATTTTAATTTGGGCTTCAGTTTTGATTTTGATTATTTTATTTTTGATTTTAGGCAAATTGTTTCCTAATTATTTTGGCTGGATGAATTTTATGTCACGATCAGAAACTTGGTTGCCATTGTTTGCATTAATTATAACTGCATTGATCGGTTTGCTTGATGATTTAATGAATGTTTTTAAAGTAGGGCCAAAAGGCGGAGGTTTAAGAATGCGAGCAAAAATTGTTTTGTATACTTTGGTTGCAGCTATTGGTGCTTGGTGGTTTTATTATAAATTGGGTTGGGACTCTTTGCATGTTCCAGGCATTGGTGATTTTTCAATTAGCTGGTGGTATTTTCCACTATTTGTTTTGGTTATTGTCGCGACTTCTTTTTCAGTGAATGAATCTGATGGTTTAGATGGTCTAGCTGGTGGAATACTTTTAACTTGTTTTAGCGCTTATGCGGTGATTGCTTTTATGCAAGATAAAGTTGATTTAGCGACTTTTTGCGGTGCAGTTGTTGGTGCATTATTGGCATTTTTATGGTTTAATATTTATCCAGCAAGATTTTTCATGGGTGATACTGGCGCTTTTGGTTTAGGCACTACCTTGGGAGTAATTGCAATGCTGACTAATTCGGTTTTAGTTTTGCCAATTATTGCTTTGCCTTTAGTTTTAGAATCTGGCTCGGTGATTATTCAAATGATTTCTAAGAAATTGTTTAAACATAAAGTTTTTATTTCAACTCCGATTCATCATCATTTTGAAGCATTAGGTTGGCCGGAAACAAAAGTAACGATGAGATTTTGGATTATTGCAATTATTTCAGCAGGATTGGGCTTGATTATTGGTTTGATAGGACGTGGGTAATTTTTCGCATATCTAAATTGTTATTAAATTATGTTTTATGAAAAATAAATTAATCATTGGTGTTTTATTCGGAGGTAGATCTGGTGAGCATGAGGTTTCATTAGTTTCAGCAACATCAGTAATTGAAAAGTTAAATAAAGAAAAATATGAGGTAGTTCTAATTGGCATTTCTAAAGAAGGCCATATTATTTATGGTGAGAATGCAATGAAAAGATTGAAAGATGGAGAACAAATTTTGGAAAGTGAAGTCATGATTTCTTGCGATCCTACAGATTCTGGTTTAATAGATTTGAAAAATTCAAAAAAAATTAAAATTGATTGTTATTTTCCAGTTTTGCATGGAACATATGGCGAGGATGGAACAATGCAAGGCTTGTTGGATTTGAGTGGTGTCGCTTATGTTGGTGCAGGAGTGATTGGGTCTTCTTGTGGAATGGATAAGGTAATAATGAAAAAATTATTTCGAGAAGCGGGATCGAAGATCGTTAAGGATCTGTATTCAACAAAAAGAGAAATTGATTTAGATAAACAAGCTTTTGTTAGTAATGTAGAAAAAGAAATTGGTTATCCAAATTTTATCAAACCGGCAAATATGGGCTCAAGTGTTGGAATTAATAAAGCTCATAATAAAGAAGAATTAGATAAATTTATTGATGAGGCTTTAAAATATGATAATAAAATTCTAGTTGAAAAAGGCGTTGAAAAACCTCGAGAAATAGAATGCGCAGTTTTGGGAAATGAAGATCCGAAGGCATCTGTATTGGGTGAAATTTTTCCATCTGAAGAATTTTATAGTTATGAAGCAAAATATGTTTCAGAATCAAAAACAGAAGCTCCAGCAAGATTGCCAGAAAATATAGCAGAAGAAATTAAAAAACAAGCAATTAATGCTTTTAAAGCTGTAGATTGTAAAGGTATGGCTCGCGTTGATTTTTTGGTAAATCAGGATTTGTCAGAAATTTATATTAATGAAATAAATACAATTCCTGGCTTTACTTCAATTTCAATGTATCCAAAATTATGGGAAAAATCTGGATTAAATTATTCTGAATTATTGGATAAATTGATTGAACTAGCTATGGAGCGTAATAAAGAAAAAAAAGAATTAAAAACAAGTTTTGAAGAAGCTGGTGAATGGCATAAGAAATAGTTATTAACTTTTTAGAGTCGAAAATAAAAATGGCAAAATTGGGAGGATATTACTATTCAAAGAAGCGTGATAAAGGACTATCTATCTACGCAAAAAAAATGCGGAAGATGAAGAGAAAGTCAGTTCAAAGTTTAGGAAAAACTAAGCCGAATTTTGGTGTTTCTTTGCGAGGTAAGACAACTCTAATAGCATTTTTAGTAATAGTAATTATTTGTGCTGGCATATTGTTTTTTAGCAGTTTTTTTTCAATTAAGAAGGCTGTATTAGTTGGAAATAATAAAATAAAAAGTGAAGATATAGAAAACATATTAAAAGACACTATTTCTGGAAATAGATTTGGCGTTTTTTCAGCTAGTAACATAATGTTGCTTAATGATGGAAAAATAAAGAATAAAATAATGGAGGAGCTGCCATTAATTGATAAAATTGAGATAAAAAGAATGTTGCCTAATACTTTAAAATTAAATATCTCAGAAAGAGATCCTTTTGCGGTTTGGGAAACAGGTGGAAAAAAATATTTGGTGGATTCAAAAGGAAAAGTCTGTTATGAAATTAAAGATAATACTAATATGGATTTGCCGATTATTTATGATAAACAAAATAAATCTGTAGAAATCAAGGGGGAAGCAACTTTTCCTCAGCAAATAAATATAATCAGAAATATCTTGGAATCTTTGAAAGATAAAACTAATTTGGAAGTTGAATCAGTATCTTTACCGAATTCTTTAGGATTTGAAGTTGATGTAAAAACGAAAGATGGTTTTATTATATATTTTAATACTGAGAGAAGTGTTGATTCTCAAATAAGAGATTTAAAAAGTGTTTTAGACAAACAAGTTGCTGATCAAAAAAGTTCTTTGCAGTATGTCGATTTAAGAGTTGAGAATTGGGTCTATTATAAATAAACTAAAAGCTAAAAAATAAAAGCGAAAAATAAATAAAATTAAACAAGTGGCGAAAATTAAAGAAAAATTAAAGTTGTTCAAACAGCATCCATATTTTAGATCTAAATTTAGTATTATTATGTTTTTTAATAGTTTGCTCTTGAATTTGTGTCTATGGATGTTATTATATTTTAAAATACAGCCGTCTAATTTTCCGATACCATTGCATTATTCTGTATATGTTGGAATTGATAATATCGATTATTGGTATAAAGTATTTTTTGTACCCGGAATAGGCGTAGCATTTCTTGTATTGAATTTGTTTTTATGCATTTGGTTTTATAATAAAGAAAGATTTATTACTCATTTTTTGAGTGTGAATAATTTTTTTATTCAAGGAGTTTTATTTGGTTTTGTTATTCCATTGGGATTTATGCAAAACTAATATTAATTATGAGAGCAGATCAGATAAAAAATAGAAAAGACAAAATTATATATCGGCTATATGAAATATTGCCTGGTTTTTTATCTTGGGGAGTTTTATTAGGCAGTATTGTTTTATCTTTTATACAACCAGTTTGGGTAGCAATATTCATTATTTGTTTTGATGTTTATTGGTTGATAAAGGTTCTTTATCTTGCCGTCTATTTACTTGTTTCTTATCGTAGATTAAAAAAGAATGAAAAAGAAGCTTGGTTGGAAAAATGCAAAAAATTAAGATCTACTGATAGGCCAAAATTTGAAGAAATATATCATTTGGTGATTATTCCGATGGTTTTTGAAGATATTGAAATTGTAAGACAGACTTTTCAAGCTTTAGTCTGCGCAAATTATCCAAAAGATAAAATGATTGTTGTATTGGCTACTGAAGAGAGGGCTGGCATTCTAGCGGAAAAAGTTGCAAGTCTCATTAGTGCTGAATTTGGTGACAAATTTTATCATTTTCAAATTACTAAGCATCCCGATAATATTGTTGGTGAATTAAAAGGTAAAGGTTCAAATGAAACATGGGCGGCAAAAGAGATTAAAAAATTTATTGATGAGAGAGGATTATCATATGAGAGCGTGATAACTTCTGTATTTGATGTTGATACTTGTGTTCATCCCGAATATTTTGGTGTTCTGACTTATAAATTTTTGACAGTTGAAGATCATCTGCATGCTTCATATCAGCCAGTGCCGATGTTTTTTAATAATCTTTGGGATTCTCCAGCGTTGATGAGAATTGTGGCAATGAGTACAACTTTTTGGATGCTAATGGAGCAAGGCAGGCCGGAAAAACTATATACTTTTTCAAGCCACAGTATGAATTTTAAAACTTTGACCGAGATTGGTTTTTGGGAAACTGATGTTGTTTCTGAGGATTCAAGAATCTTTTGGCAATGTTTTAATTATTATAATGGTAATTATCGTTGCGAGCCTTTATTGATACCAGTTTATATGGATACTGTATTGGCTGGTACTTTTTGGCAGAGTGTTGTTAATCAGTATAAACAGCAAAGAAGATGGGCATATGGAGCAGAAAATATTCCTTATGTATTAACAAGGTTTTCTAAGAATAAAAAGATTCCATTTTTTAAAAAACTTGATCATGGTTTTTGGGTAGTTGAAGGTATGTTTTCCTGGGCAACAAATTCGATAATAATTTTTTTGGCTGGATGGATGCCATTATTTGTTGGTGGTGAGGCTTTTTCAAAATCATTATTGGCGCAAAATTTACCATATGTAACTCAAGTGTTGATGACAATGGCAATGTTAGGAATGGTTGTTTCTGCAACTTTGAGTATGTTTTTGTTGCCACCTAGACCGAAAAGATATCGACAGCACAAAATATTATTCATGTTGTTGCAATGGGCGTTACTGCCGATTTCAACAATTTGTTTAGGAGCTTTTCCGGCATTAGATGCTCAAACTAGATTGATGTTTGGGAAATATATGGGATTTTGGGTAACTGAAAAAGCACGTAAACATGATAAAAGTAAAATTTAAAAGACAGTTTTAAAAATAAAAATAAAATTATGTTTGATATTATCATCAAGAATGGAACAGTTATAGATGGTACTGGCAAGGAGAAATATCAGGCTGATATCGGAATTAATCGAGATACGATTTCGGAAATTGGAAATTTGAAAAACGCTAAAGCTTTGCAACAAATTAATGCTAAAGATTTTTTTGTTTGTCCTGGTTTTGTTGATGTCTTAAATCATTCTGATTGTTATTTCAAAATTTTTTCAAATCCAACTTTGGATAGTTTAGCTTTACAAGGAATAACAACAATTATTGGTGGTAATTGTGGAGCGTCATTGGCTCCTTTAGCTTCCAGTTTTACAATGAACCAGCTAAACAAAAGAATGGGTTTTTCCGCTAATGTGATTACGAATCCTTCGAAGAGTGAGATAGTGTTGAAATCGATGAGGAAATGGATTGATGTTTCTGGAATAAATATTAATTGGTCTACTTTAGATGAATTTTTAACAATTTTAAGTGATCAAGGATTATCACTAAATTTTGGAACTTTAATTGGCCATAGTTCAATGAGGCGAAATCTGGTTGGTGAAAGAATTTCTGATTTATCAGCGGATGAGATGACTTTCTTCAAAGAAATGATTGCAGATTCGATGTCTCAAGGAGCACTGGGAATGTCTTGCGGTCTTTCTTTTAGTCATGAAAATTTTGTGGAAACTGGTGAGCTTTTAGATCTAGCATCTGTTTTACACGAGCATGATGGGATTATGTCTTTTCATCTTCGAAATGAAGCAGAAAGAATTATTGAATCAGTGTCTGAAGCAATTGAAATTGCAAAAAGAAGTGGAGTGAGAATAGAATTATCTCATTTTAAAATTAATGGAAAAGAAAATTGGAATAAGATTGAAGAAGTATTTTCTTTAATTGAAAAGGCAAGTGAAAAAGGTTTAGAAATTAATTTTGATTTTTACCCTTATGATTTTGGGTGGACTGTTTTTTATCAATTTTTACCTAGTTCATTGTATATTGGTGGCAGAGAAAAAATGCTAAAAAGGTTGATGGATGAGAAAGAAAAGCCAGCTATTTTACAGTCATTAAAACCGATTGTATCGAGAGTTTCAGAAATGATCATTGCCTATAGCCCATTTAATAAATCTTTCGTAGGAAGAAGTTTTAAAAATATTGCGCAATCTCAAGGAATAAGTTTGGAAGAGGCAATAATGATGGCATTAATTGGCTCACGCGGACATTTGATTTGTTTTGATAAAGTTTTGGATGAGAAAAATATTGTCAGACAGATAAAACATCCCTTAGGAATTTTGTCTTCTGATGGAAGCGGATTTTATGAAGAAGAAAGTCGAAATGGTCAGCTTGTTCATCCAAGATGTTTTGGAGCGTTTACTCGTTTTTTGGGAAAATATGTTCGAGAGTCAAAATTTTTAGAATGGGAAAAAGCGATTCAAAAAATTACTTCAATGCCGGCTTTGAAATATGGAATTAATAACCGAGGTTTTTTGCAAGCTGGATTAAAAGCTGACATTACGATATTTGATCCAAATAAAATTATAGATAAGGCGACAATTGATAATCCTTTTCAATATTCTCGAGGAATAAAGGATGTATTAGTAAACGGAAAAAAAGTGATTAGCGATTCAAAACATACAAAAGAAATGGCTGGTGAGATAATTCGGAAGTAAGCATTTATGGATATTTGAGATGTCTGAATATTTTAGTATCAAAAAAACACCTCTTTGGTTTTAGAGGTGTTTTTGAAGAAAATTAATTGTTATTTTTTTCTTTAAAATCTTTTTTAAGGCCTTTGCCAAATGGTCGAAGAAGATTTAAATCAATATTATTTTCTTGCGCCCATTTTTCCATTTCCTCTTTGTGAAGCTGACGGCTTTGTCCTTTTTTGCTAGATGATTGATCATTACCTTCTTTTTTCATTTCCTGCATTTTTTCTAAGATTTTTCCTTTTTGTTCATTTGTTATCTTGTTGTTTTTTACTGCCTGATCTAATTTTTCTTCCATGTTTTTTTGCATTTCTTGATGACGTTCCTGACGGAATTCATCAAAAAATTTTTGAACCTCATCTTGATTGAGATTAAATTTTGTGGCTAGTTTTTGAATAAACGAGTCTTTTTGTTCACTATTTGCCTTGACTTTGCCAATACCGGCGATGCCAAGAATTGAGAAAATTGCCAAAGCAACAACTGGTATAATTATCAATTTTGCTTTCATTGTTTTCACCCCCTTTCAACTAATTAATATTAGCTATTTTGATAATATAATAATAAACTTAAGAAAAGCTTAAGATATCTATATGCAAATAATTATTTCTCAAAATTTAAGCAAATACAATAATTTAATTCAAGGTTTGGCGATTGGTGATTTTAAAAGATTAAGATTTGGTGAGGATAAGAGTGAGAACCATATAAAACAGATTGTAAAGAATAGAAAAAATTATTTTAAAAATTTTGGTATTGATTTGAAAAATGTGGTGATGCAGAATCAAATTCATCAAACAAAAATTACTTTGGTTACTGAAAAAGATTGCGGTAAAGGTGTTTTTAATCCCAATACTTATATTAAAGATAATGACGGCTTGATTACCAAAGATAAAAATATTTTTTTAGTATGTTTTACAGCTGACTGTCTGCCGATATCATTTTATGATCCAAAATTAAAGATTTGTGGAATTGCGCATTCTGGATGGAAGGGAACTTTAGGAAATATTGCTCTTAAAATGATAAACGAATTTAAAAAGTTGGGCAGTGGTGTAAAAGATATTGTTGTGTACGTTGGGCCGGCAATTGGCAAGTGTTGTTATGAAATTAGTAAGGCGAAAGACGATAGGGTCGTAAAATTTGAAAAATTCCTTCTTGGCCTAAAGCCTGCCTGCTCGGTAGGCAGGGCCAAGCCACAAGAAGAGTTGATTATAAAAAAAAGAAAAAAAATATATTTAGATTTAAAAAAAATTGTTAGAGCAGAATTATTGAATACTGGCGTTCAAAATGAGAATATTGAAATTTCGGAAATTTGTACCAGTTGTGATGAAAGATTTCCATCTTATTATCGAGATAAGGGATTTAAATCTGATTTGTTAAGTATAATAGGTATGAAATAGCTTGCGAAAGACAATATTTTTGGGTATGATAATATTGAATGAAAAATTGTTTTTGTGTTTTTAGTGTTTAAGTGTTTATCTTTTTATGACTATCGAAGACTTGAAAAAGAAAAATATCCACATACTAGGTGTTTCTGGTGCTGAAGGAAGCGCTGTTTTGGAATTTTTAGCAGATAATGGAATTAAGAATATTACTGCTCATGATTTTTGCGATGAAGATAAGTTTAAAGAAAGCTTTTTTTCATTTCATGACAGAATGACAAAGAAAGAAAAAGAAGAAGTCTTTAATAAAATAAAAGGTTTTAAAATCAAATTTAATTATAAAGATACTTATTTAGACAAAATAGAAAATGCTGATCTTATTTTTGTGCCACAATCTTGGTTTAGATATCCGCAAAATGATTTATTGAATCAATATAAAGGAAAAATAGAGTTTTCAAATATTACGAAATTATATTTTCAATTTTGTAAAGGCAAGATTATCGGAGTAACAGGAACATCAGGAAAATCAACAACTTCAGCATTGGTTAATGATGTTATGAAGCGAGGTTATAAAAATGGCAAAGTCTATTTTACAGGTAATGATCGTGAGAATGAGCAAATTTTGAAAAATATTTTTGAAATTAAAGAAAATGATATTTTGGTTGTTGAGGTTAGTAACAGACAATTAATGATTGATTTGAAGAAAAGTCCACATATCGGTATTATTACCAATATTTCGCCGAATCATATGGATGATCACAAGACTTTTACTGATTACATTACGACAAAAAGAAGTTTAATCAGGTATCAAAAAAAAGGCGATTTTGCGATTTTGAATTTTGATAATGATATTACAAGAGATATTGGATTAGATGTTGATTCTTCGGTTTATTATTTTTCAAGAAAAGGCAGAGTTGAGAGAGGCGCTTTTGTCAAATTTAACGAAATTATTATTTTAGATGGTGCGAGAGAGCGAAGAATTTGTTCTGTTTTAGATCTAAAAATTCCTGGCCCGCATAATATTGAAAATGCTTTGGCAGCAAGTTTGGCTGGTTATTTAATGGGGATCAATACAAAAGATGTCCGAGAGGCATTGTTGGAATTTAAGGGTATAAAATCAAGATTGGAATTAGTGAGCGAAGTTGATGGTGTTTCATATATTGAAGATTCTTCAGCTTGCAGTCCAGATGGAACTGCTGTTGCTGTTTCATCTTTCAAAAAACCAATGTTGTTGATTGTTGGAGGATCAAGAAAAAAACCATATCCTGGAGAATTTGATCGAATGGCTGATTCAATTATTAATTCAAAAGTAAAAATTGCCTTTTTGATTGGAGAGAGAGCAGAAACAATAAAACAAGCTTTGAAGAATTCGAGTATTAGATTTCAAAAAACAGGTCCAATCATTAAGATTTGTGAAGGTTTGGAAGATGCAGTGATATCGGCTAGCAAATCAGCAAAAAAAGGTGATATAGTAATTATGTCTCCTGGATGCGAAAGTTTTGGGATGTTTATTGATTATAGAGATCGAGCGAGACAATTTAAAAAACTAGTTAAAAGTTTATAAGGTAGAGACGTGATTAATTGCGTCTGTACAAATTTTTATAAAGTGGCTTTAAAACAAAAACCAGATTATGTATTTTTAGTAGTAACGCTTATTTTAATTGTTTTTGGTTTGATTATGTTATCATCTGCAAGCGTTGTTTTGTCATACCAGAATTTTGGTAATAATTATTATTATTTTACTCATCAACTTTTGTTTGGCGTGTTGATTGGACTTGTGGCGATGTTTGTAGCTTATAAAATTGATTATCATAAATGGAAAAAATTTGCTGCATTAATGTTAATTTTAACTTTAGTGTTGTTGATTTTAGTTTTTATTCCTGGACTTGGGTTTGAATATGGAGGTGCAAGAAGATGGGTTAACCTTGGGCCTTTAGGTACGATTCAGCCAACTGAAATTGCAAAATTAACTTTTCTTTTGTATTTGGCAACTTGGTTAGATAAGAGGTCTCAGGGAATAAAGGACTGGAAATATAGTTTTGCGCCATTTTTGTTTATGCTAGCTGTTGTTGGAACATTGACGGTATTGCAACCTGATGTTGGGACAATGTCAGTAATTATGTTAATGTCGATTGTAGTTTACTTTGTAGCTGGTGGAAAATTAACACATTTGGGGATATTGGGAGTTGGAGCTGTATTGATTATGATGTTATTAATTAAGATAGCGCCCTATAGAATGTCGCGGTTTACTGTATTTTTGAATCCGGAACTGGATCCGCAAGGAATTGGCTACCAAATAAATCAATCTTTGTTGGCAGTTGGATCTGGTGGAATCTTAGGAAGAGGTTTAGGCAAGAGTATCCAAAAGCATAATTATTTGCCAGAAGCATCTGGAGATTCTATTTTCGCAGTAATTGCTGAAGAAATGGGTTTTGTCAGGATCATTTTTTTATTGTTGTTATTTTTATTTTTTGCCTATCTTGGATTTAGAATTGCGAAAAGAGCGCCAGATATGTATGGAAAGTTGATAGCAACAGGAATAACTGCCTGGGTTATTTTGCAGGCATTGATTAATATTTCAGCAATGATCTCTTTGATTCCTTTGACTGGTATCCCTTTGCCTTTTATTTCGTATGGTGGTTCGGCGATTATTTCTTTGCTTGCTGCCTGTGGAATAATGCTAAATATATCAAAACAATCTAAAGTTTCTGATTGAATCTAAAAGTAAAAAGTCAAAATTAAAAAGGCAAAAGTTGCAAGTAAAAAGTAAAAATCTAATTTATTTTTTTATTTTTCCCTTGCAGCTTTTTATTTTTTACTTTTGACTTTTAACTTAAAATTCGCTATATTAACATTATGAAAATACTTTTAGCAGGCGGTGGAACTGGCGGGCATATTATGCCTATTTTGGCTATAGTAAAGCAAATTAATAGGATAAAACCAGGAGTGCAATTTTTGTGGATTGGGACTAAAAAAGGACTGGAATTTAAAATTGCCCGTGAAAATAATATCGAATTTAAAGCTGTCTTGGCTGGTAAGATGAGGCGGTATGTTTCATTTTGGAATATTGTTGATATGATAAAATTTCCGTTAGGGATTATTCAGGCTTATTTTAAAATCAAAAAATTTAAGCCAGATGTTTGTTTCAGTAAAGGCGGATATGTTAGCGTGCCAACTGTTTTGGTTTGCAATCATTTCAAAATTCCGGTCTTGTTACATGAATCTGATGTTGTCGCTGGCAAAACAAATCTATTTATGGCGAAATATGCCAATAAAATTGCATTAGGTTTTGAAGATGGTAAACAGAGTTTTAAAGATTATTCTAATAAGATAGTTGTTACTGGTAATCCTGTTCGTGATGAGATTTTATCTGCAAACAGAGATACTGGTTTCAAAGATCTTAAGTTGAATAAAGATAAACCGGTATTATTGATAATGGGCGGTAGTCAGGGAGCTCAAAGAATAAATGAATTAATTGGATTAGTTTTGCCAAAGCTATTAGAAAGATGGCAGATTATTCATCTTGTTGGACCAGAACATGGGAATCAGATTTTAGGAAATTTTAATGCTTTGGAAAACGATTATCATGTTTTCAAATTTTTAGATGGCAAAAAAATGGGTGAGGCTTTGACTGTTTCAACATTAGTTGTTTCAAGGTCGGGAGCGAATAGTTTGGCAGAAATTGCAGCATTAGGTAAGGCAGCAATATTAATTCCGTATCCTCATGCAGCTTCAAATCATCAAAAGGCAAATGCGCAAGTTTATGAAAAAAATAATGCGGCGGTTATTTTAGATGAAAAAGGTTTAACTTCTGAAAAATTATTGATTGAAATAAATAATTTACAGAATGATAAGAAGAAATTAGAAAAAATGCAGTTGGCAATGTTAAAAATGTCGAATAAAGAAGCAAATAATAAAATAGCAACTGAAATTTTAAATTTGGCGAAGTCAAAAAATACGTTATCAAAAAGAAATAATAAAATTTTGATATTTGTCGAGGGTACTATTTTAATGCATAAGAAAGGTGTTGGAGAAACACGGGAAAATATTGTTTTGCAAGTTAAAAATAATGAGCCATCAATAAATGATTTTGCTAATTATATTATGATTGGTAAGGCAAATTTAAAATTAAAAAATTGGCAAGAACAGGGTGCAAAGATCTCATATTTAACTTCGAGGACAGTATCTGAAGAAATTGCTCAAATCGGAGAGGTATTAGCAAAAAATAATTTTCCAGAAGGTGATTTGTTTTATCGAAAGGAAAATCAGCAGTATAAAAATATTATAGAATATGTAAAACCAAATATTTTTATTGAAGATGATTGTGAAAGTATCGGTGGATCAAAAGAGATTGCAATATTGCAAATTAATCCAGAAATTAAAAGTAATATTAAATCAATTGTTATTAAAGAATTCGCTGGCATTGATAGTTTGCCTGATAATTATTTAGATTTGGTAAAATGAAATATTTTGCTTTTGCATAATAAAAAAACCCAAATGAATTGGGTTAGTACAAAGTAGAAGCAAGGGTAAATTGAAAAGTTAGATCAGTCAGAATTAATCCGACAACGAATGCTGGTTCGTTAATACGAAGAGTAAGCCTATTGACAACATCGGAAACTTCCTGGAAGCTGTCGATTTCGAAATATGGCTTGCCGTTATCAAGAAAATTCAATGGGCTGTTCAAGTATCCAACAAGTTGTTTTAGTTGTTCGCCAGTCAATTTGATTGTTGCGAGCATCTTCCCCTCCTTCTTCCTTTGTGGTTTGAAAGAGCAGGACGATTTATTATATTCTCTAATTATATTATGTCAATAAATTTAGAAAAAATCAAAAAAGCTTATTTTATTGGAATTGGTGGCATCGGTGTTTCAGCTGTTGCGAGAATTTTTATGGAAAAAGGGATTCAAGTTTTTGGATCTGATTTGATTGAAAGTATTGTTACAAAAGACTTAACGAAAAAAGGAGCCAAAATTTTTATTGGCAAACATAATGCTGATAATTTGCCTGATAATGTTGATGTTGCGATTCATACTGTTGCTGTAACTCTAGATAATCCGGAATTAGTCAAAGCTAAAGAATTGAAAATTCTGACAATGAGCTATCCTGAAGTTTTAGGTGAATTAACAAAGAATAAATATTTAATTGCAGTATCGGGAACTCATGGCAAGACAACAACGACAGCAATGATTGGTTTGATGTTGGTCAACGCAGGATTAGATCCAACTGTAATTGTTGGATCAAATATCAAAGAATTTGATGGAAATGCAAGGTTGGGCAAGAGTGATTATTTTGTAATTGAGGCTGATGAATATCGAAGAGCATTTTTGAATTATAATCCTAAAATAGCAGTTGTTTTAAATATTGAATTTGATCATCCTGATTGCTATAAAGATTTAGATGACGTGAAAGATGCATTCAATCTTTTTATGGCTAAGGCTGATTATATTGTTGATCATCCAGAAAATTTGATGAATGACTTGAATTTAAAATTAAAAGTCCCAGGCAAAGGTTTTCTTTTGGATGCACTTTCCGCACGAGAAGTTGGCAGGATATTAGAAATTGATGACAAAATAATTAAAGAGAGTTTAGAAAGTTATCAAGGTTCTTGGAGAAGATTTGAAATAAAAGGTGAGAGAAACGGTATTATTGTAGTTGATGATTATGCTCATCATCCGACAGAAGTAAAATCAACTTTGCAAGCTGCAAAAGAGAAATATCCAGATAAAAACATTATTTGTGTTTTTCAGCCGCATCATCAAGATCGTTTTAATGCATTGTTTGAAGAGTTTGTCGATTCTTTCAAGGATGCAGATAAAGTTGTGATGTGTGATGTTTATCATGTGGCTGGTCGTGAAGATGATGAAAAAGTAAAAAGTAAAAACGTAAAAGTTGTAAATAAAAATTCAAAAGAACTGGCGGAACGGATTGGCAAAAAAGTGGTTTACGTTGGTTCTTTGGATAAAGCTTTGGATTGGTTAATAAAAAATGTTAAAGCCGGTGATGTGGTGATTACAATGGGAGCTGGAGATGTGACTAAATTAAATGATGAATTAATAGCAAAAATATAAATTTTAAAATAATTAAAAATAAAATGAAAAAACAAAAATTATTAATTATCGGTGTAATTTTTATTATTCTTATTTTTTTAAGCAATACTGTATCTGCTGAAATTCAAGATAGAACAACTGATCATTTGTTTGATTTTGAAGCTTATGGTGATACTAGAACAGGTCATGTTGTACATCAGCAAGTGGTTGATCAAATGGTGCCTTTAAATTCTGATTTTGTTTTGCATGTTGGAGACTTGGTAAATTCTGGAGACTCGATGTCGAATTGGGATACTTTTTTAAGTATAACTTCAGGATATCGCGATAAAGCGATAAAGAATGGCTTGGAGAGAAATTTTTATCCGAGTATTGGCAATCATGATTTACCTCTGACAAATTATGATAGTATTTTTGGAATAGATCATTATTATTCTTTTGATTATAAGGGTTTCCATTTTATTGCATTAAATACTTCAGAATCTTATATTTCTGGAAGCGATCAATATAATTGGTTAGTGAATGATTTAGTTGCAAATGAAGATGAAGAAATAATTGTTTTTTTTCATTATCCAGCTTATAGTTCTGGACCTCATGGTGGAACAGCTGATGTCGTAACATATCTATCTCCTCTTTTTGAATCAGCAGGAGTGAAATTAGTACTAACTGGTCATAGCCATATTTATGAAAGGACTTATCCAATTTTTCAAAATGCTGTTAATTCTGTTAACGGTGTAACCTATATTATAACTGGTGGTGGAGGTGCACCTTTGGGCAGTTTTACGACTGGCAATTGGTGGACTGCAGCTGGAGAAAGCTCATATGAATTTGTTTATTTACAAGTCACGAATAGCAAAATTTATGCTAATGTTTTAGATCAAAATGGAAATAATATTGATAGTTTTGAAATAATTAATACGAAGAATCAAAAATATTTGATGACTTCTTTGGAAGACAATGTCAGGAAAAATATAAAAAAGTATAGTGTTTCTGGATCATTGAATGATGATGGGTTTAAGCCAAATTCTAATAAAGCAAATAATCAAGGAGTGAGAATAGCAAGCGGTGATGTTAATTTGGATGGCAAAGATGAATTAATTGTTGGGGCTGGACCGGGTGGAAAACCATGGGTAAAAATTTTTGAAACTGATGGAACATTGTTAAAGAAATTTTATGCTTTTAAAAAATCATATTCTGGAGGTATTGATGTAGCAGCTGGAGATATTAATAGCGATGGCATTGCAGAAATTGCAGCTTCGAGGTTTTCTGGCGAAGAATCGAGAGTGAAGATTTTTAATTATCTTGATAATGATGTATATTTTGATAGAATAATCTTTCCGAAGTTAAAGACTAGTGCTTCTATTTCAATGGGAGATGTAGATATGGATTATAATGATGAATTAATTGTCGGAACAGGTGCAAATGTTAGGTCTAAAGTAAGATTTTATGATATTTTAACAACTGATAAAAAAGGGACTAGGCTGGGTGTTGAATTAAAGCCTTTTGATGATGATATAAAGAATGGAATTGATGTTGCTAATGGCGACACAGATGGAGATGGATTTGTCGAGATAGGAGTTTCGAAATTATCTGGAGATAAAGGCAGAATAAAAATCCTAGAGTATGATATAGCTGGTACAGTTTTGGAAAAAATTTCTGTTTTTAGAGAAAGTCATAAAAGTGGAGCAAACATTGAAATGTTTGATATTGATTCTGATGGAAAAACGGAAATAATTTCTTCAGCAAGAAAGGCAGATGATAGTTTGCCAAGAGTGAAAATTTTTAAGCCAGATGGAGAGAAATACGCTGATTCTTTTTATCCATACAAGAAAAGTTTGAAAGGCGGAGTAGTAGTTGCAGGTATCAATGAATGAATCGGAATTTAAATATGTTAAATTAGTTAGATCTGTTAAATAGAAAATTAAATTATGAATAAATTTTTTGATAAGTGCCAAAAAAATGTGAAATTAAGTGAACATACAACGTTTAAGATTGGTGGATTTGCTGATTACTTTTTTGTGGCAAAAAATAAGGATGATTTAATTGAGGCAATAAAAGTAGCAAAAGAAGAAGATGTAAAATATTATATTTTAGGCGGGGGATCAAATGTATTGGTTTCTGATGATGGTTTTAGAGGTTTGGTAATAAAAATTGAAATTGCTGATTTAAACTTAAAAGATAATATTTTAAATGTAGGCGCTGGTGTTGCGATTGGAAAAATTGTGAGTTTAGCTTTAGATAATAGCTTAACAGGCGTTGAATTTTGGACAGGCGTACCTGGAACAATTGGAGGTGCAATTTTTGGAAATGCAGGGGCATATGGGAAAGATGCGAAAGATGTTTTAAAAAGTGTGACATATTATGATGCTACGGAAAATAAAATAATTGAAAAAGAGAATAGCAAGCTTAGTTTTTCTTATCGATCAAGTGAATTCAAAAATGATAAAAAGAAAATTGTTTTGTCATGTGAAATAAAATTAAAAAAAGACGATAAAAAAAAGATTATTGTTGAAATGTCTGATATTGCTAAACAAAGGTCGTCAAAAATTCCAATGGAGCCAAGCGCTGGCTCGGTATTTAAAAACGTAAATGAAAATTTAGATCAAGTTTTGGGAAAATTAGATATTGAACAGAAAGAAAAAGATAAGTTTAAACAATATGGAAAAATTCCCGTTGCTTTATTGATCGAAAAAAGTGGCTTGAAAGGTAAACAAGTTGGTGGAGTGAAAATTTCAGAAAAGCATGCTAATTTTATTGTAAATATTGGTGGCGCAAAAGCAAAAGATGTGCTACGCTTAGTTGAAATAGTTAAAACTAGTGTTAAGGAAAAATTTGACGTTGAATTAGAATTAGAAAATATACTTGTCGGGTTTTAAAGTTTGTTTGCCGGTAGACAGGTTGTAAAGTTTATACAGTTATAAAGTAAAACAATAAAAAAATCGCTGAATAGCGATTGTATAAAAAGAGCTAGTTGATAATAGAAAGAACGAGTTGAGAGATATCTTTTAGGCCAGCTGGTTTCCATAGTGGATGGGCATTGTGTTCTGGTGCTTCTATTATTGCTTCAAGAGTTGAAGAAAAGAGCATGATAGGAGTTGAATTACCTTCATTCCGGAGTTGCTTGATTGCTTGGATTCCAGTCATCATTGATTCAGTATTGTGATCAAAAATGACTAGATCAAATTTTCTTTCTTTGGTAAGCAGATATCCTTGTTCTGCAGTAGGTACTTCGGAAACATCGAAATCGCCAATGTGTTTTAGTACGCTTATTAAGATATTCCGAATTGAGCTATCATCATCAACGACCAGAACAGATTTTTTCGAAATAGCTGCGCCGCCGCCAATAGCTTCTGACTCGTACATGGATTTCCTTCCCTCGCAGTGCTGTCTGCGTTTCTGGCTTTCCGTGGGCCAGTATTAATAGAGTATCATCTTTTAATAATTTGTCAATAATTTATGAAAATCACAATTTATCACAAAAAAATTGAATTAACGGACAAATTGTATGATTATGTCCAAGAAAAAATTGGGAGCTTAGAACAATATATTGACAATGTAATTGAATGTTTTGTAGAGTTAGACGAAGATACATCAATGAAATCTGGCAAAAAATTTAGATGTGAAGTACAGATGAAAGTGCCAAGATCTTCATTAAGAGCTGAAGAAATCGCTTATGACATTTTTGAAGCTGTAGACCTTGTTATTCCGAAATTGACAAAGCAGATTGAAAAGTATAAGAGGCCTGGTGATTTTCCAAGAGGAATAAAAGAGCAAATGTAAAATGCAAAAATCAAAAATTAAAATGGCAATGTAAAATGTAAATTTTTATTTTCAATTGTCATTTTGCATCTTGATTTTTTAATTTTTAATTTTGTTTATGTTATCTTTTTTTAAAAAAATATTTGGTGATCCAAATAAACGTGTAGTAGATAAACTTGCTCCAATAGTTTTGGAGATTAATTCGTTAGAGCCAGAACTCAAAAAATTATCGGCAGATGAGTTAAAATCTAAAACTTCAGAATTAAAAGCAGAATTAAAAAATGGCAAGACTTTAGATGATATTTTGCCAAAAGCCTTTGCATTAGTTCGTGAGGCTTCGAGAAGAACAACGAAAATGAGACATTTTGATGTCCAGCTTTTAGGTGGAATTGTTTTGCATCAAGGAAAAATATCGGAAATGAAAACTGGTGAAGGAAAGACTTTAGTTGCAACATTACCATTGTATTTAAATGCTTTGGAAGGCAAGGGTGCTCATTTAATTACAGTAAATGATTATTTAGCAAGACGCGATACTGTCTGGATGGGACAAATATACGATTATTTAGGTTTAAGCGTAGGTTGCATACAGCATGAGCAAGCGTTTATTTATGATGCTACGTGGAGAAATCAAAATGAAAAAATTAAAAATCAAAATAACGAGACGAACGAAGAACTTGATGAAGAGCGAGATGAAATGGGAAATTTTAAAGTTTTTCATGAATATTTAAGACCAGTAACTCGTAAAGAAGCATACCAAGCTGATATTACATATGGAACAAATAACGAATATGGTTTTGATTATTTGAAAGATAATATGGTTGCCGAACTTTCGGAAAAAGTTCAAAGAGATCTAAATTATGCAATTGTCGATGAAGTGGACTCTATTTTGATTGATGAAGCTAGAACTCCTTTGATTATTTCAGCTCCTGCAGAGGAAGCAGTAAGTATGTATAATCAATTTGCTAGTCTTATCCCAAAATTAAAAGAGAATGAAGATTATAATATTGATGAAAAAATGAGAGCAGCGACTTTGACTGACAAAGGAATTGCAAAACTGGAAAAGATGTTGGGATTGCAAAATATTTATGAAGAAAAAGGAATTGAAATCGTTCATCACATTGAGCAAGCATTGAAAGCGCATACCTTGTTTAAAAGAGACAAAGATTATGTTGTAAAAAATAATGAAGTAATAATTGTTGATGAATTTACTGGGAGATTAATGCCAGGCAGACGTTTTTCAGAAGGTTTGCATCAAGCATTAGAAGCAAAAGAAAATGTAGCGATTCAACGAGAATCAAGAACATTAGCAACAATCACATTTCAAAATTATTTCAGAATTTATAAAAAATTAGCAGGCATGACTGGAACAGCTGCAACATCAGCTGAAGAATTTGAAAAAGTTTATAAACTAGATGTTGTAATAATTCCTACAAATAAGCCACTGATTCGTGAGGATTTAAATGATTTGGTTTACAAATCAGAATTAGGAAAATTTTCAGCAGTTGTCCAAGATGTAAAAAAGAGAAATAAATTAGGTCAGCCAGTTTTGATTGGTACTATTTCTATTGAAAAAAATGAAAGACTAGGTGAAATGTTGGAGGCCGAAGGAATTAAATGTAATGTGCTAAATGCAAAAAATCATGAAAAAGAAGGTGAAATAATTGCTCAAGCTGGTAGATTAGGTGGCGTTACAGTTGCAACGAATATGGCAGGTCGTGGTGTTGATATCATTTTAGGCGGTGTTCCACAAGACAAGGAAGAAGCTGAAAAAATTAAACAATTAGGCGGACTTCACGTAATTGGAACAGAAAGACATGAAGCAAGAAGAATTGATAATCAGTTAAGAGGTAGAGCGGGACGTCAAGGTGATCCTGGTTCTTCAAGATTTTTTGTTTCTATGGAAGATGACCTGATGAGAATATTTGGTTCAGACCGAATGAAAGGAATGATGGAGACTTTGAGATTGCCAGAAGATCAGCCGATTGAACATGGATTGATTTCTCGATCAATCGAAGCAGCTCAAAGCAAAGTTGAAGGAAATAATTATGATATCAGAAAGCATGTTTTGGAATATGATGATGTGATGAATAAGCATCGTGAAGTTATATACAAAAAGAGAAATAATATCTTGATGGCTTGGGAATTAGAGAAAAAACAAAAAAACAAAGAAACAAAAAAACAAATAGATTCCGAATTACAAAATACAAATTCAAAACAACTGACAACTAAGCAGATTATCTTGCAGTATATTGAAGATGAGATTGAGCAGATTGTAACAAATCATACTGGAACTGAAGATGTTGAGAATTGGAATTGTAAGGAAATTTATGAATCTGTTAATACTATTTTTTCAGTTTCAAATGATGTAAAAATTGAATTAGAAACTTTGGCAAAAAAAGCTGGCAATGAAAAAAATGGTGCTGAAGCAAGAACAATAATTATTGATTATCTTTTTGATTTAGCTGAGAAGGCATACAATACAAAAGAAAAAGAAAATGGCGAGGAAGGAATGCGACAGATTGAAAGAGCAGTATTGCTTCGGACTATTGATTCTTTATGGATGGATCATTTAGATGCAATGGAATATATGAGAGAGGGAATTGGTTTGCGAGGCTTTGGGCAAAGAGATCCATTAGTTGAATATAAAAAAGAAGCATTTGGAATGTTTGGTGCATTGCTTTCCGAAATTCAAAATAGAGTTGTTTATACGATTTATAAAGTTGGTATCGTGACACAGCAAGTATCGCCAATGCAAAAAGCAAAACAGCAAATGCAAACTTCTGGTGCGGAAAAAGGAGAGGATTCTAAAACTTTGCCAGAACATGCAGAGACTATTGGTAGAAATGATCCTTGTCCTTGCGGATCAGGAAAGAAGTATAAGAAGTGTTGTGGACGCGGTAAATAATGTTTTAAATACTAAAAAACAAAATAAATGTTAATTGTTGATCGAATATTGAATATTAAATATTTAATATTTATTTTTACCTTTTTTTTGTTTTCTTGCTTTTCTGTTTATAATGCGAAAGCGTCCAATTACATCCAGCCTGAAATAAAAGTTTATTCTGATATGGGAGATGAAGTCAATGCTACTTTTTTAGCTTTTGACAAAAATTTTAAGGGTGGAGCATATCCTGCAATTGGCGATATTAATAATGATGGCAAAAATGAAATTGTAGTTGGTGCCGGATATGGAGGCGGGCCTCAAGTTAGAATCTTTGATAAATTAGGAAATTCAACTGGCATTAATTTCTATGCATTTGAGAAAGAGTATACTTCTGGTGTAAATGTAGCTGTTTGTAATTTGGATAATCAGAAAAGAAACGAGATTGTCGTTGGTAAAGCTTTAGAAGATAAAAGTGAAATTAGAGTTTATCGAATTACAAAGAAAAATAAAGCAAAATTTTTAAGCAAAACAATTGTTTACGATGAAAATTTTGAAGGTGGTATTAATATTGCTTGTAGTGATTTGAACAATGACGAAAAAGATGAAATTATAACAGGACCTGGACCTACAGGGCGTAGTCATATTAGAACTTTTAAATATAAATCAGCAAAGAAAAAGATTGTTGATTTTGGTTTGTCATTTTTTGCTTTTAATGATGATTTTATGGGTGGAGCAACTGTAAGTGCTTATAATGGTAAAATAGTTGTTGGGCAGGCAACAAAAGGCGGATTGACTTATGTTTATGATGTGAATCGTAAAGATGTGGAAAAGTTTGCTAAGTTAGGTACTTTAGACCAAATGACCCCAAAATTAGTTAATAAAATCACAGCATTTAAAAATTTTTCAGGAGGTATTAATGTTGCACTTGGAAAAATAGATTCAGGAAAGGCAAAAATTCTAATTTCTCCAACTTCGAATGGCGGCCCAGTTGTTGAAATATTTAATTTGAAAGGAAAATTATTAAAGAATTTTAGTGCTTATGCAGGTGATTTTAGAGGCGGAGTAAGAATAGCAGTGGATGGAGAAGAAAAAGATGAAAAAAATATTAGTAAAAAACAAGAATTTATTTTTGTTATAGCTCCTGGATTTAAAATGGGGAATAAATGTGAAAAAAATTGCGTTGCTTTAACTTTTGATGATGGTTATACATCTGCGAGTGGTTCTTTCGACAGAATTTTAGATATTTTGAAAACAAAGAAAGTACATGCAACTTTTTTTATGTTAGGAAAAGTAATGCAACAATATCCTGATAGAATGAAGAGATTAGATATTGAAGGACATCAATTAGCAAATCATAGCTATTCTCATAGTGATTTTACTAGATTGTCGACTTCACAAATTGTTTCTGAAATTACATACTCTAATGATATTGCTAAAAGTATTACAGGCAAGGAGACAAAACCATATTTTCGTTATCCAGGCGGTAGTCATAATGCATCAACTGATGCTATCGTAAAAAACATGGGTTATAAATATTTTGGCTGGACTGCTTCGGCTGGAGATACTAGTTCTAATGTTACGGTTCAATCAGCAACTTGGGGAATGTTATGGAATTTGCATAATGGCTCGATAATTTTGGGTCATACGATGAAAGATCAAACAGCCGGAGCATTACCAACTGTTATTGATGCCATTAGAAATGCTGGATATACTTTGGCAACACTTGATGAAATGAGTAGTTATTGGGGAACATAAAATAATAACAAAATAACTAAATTATAAATAACTAAATACTGGCTTGAATTTTGAATATTTTTGTGCTATTATGATGTTATAAGAAACTAGTTAGGCTGGTTCGGTTTGTTAAACTAATTGCTTGTTAATTTTATTATAAATAATTTAATTAATATGAAAAAAGGAGCTTGGTTATTTGCGTTAACATTGTTTTTTTGTTGTGGTTTTTTTGTTTCTAATGTTTCTGCTGATTTTACATCTCCAAAAGTTAAAGTTTATAAAGGTAAAGGTCGGATCAGCAAGACTTTTTTTGCTTTTGAAAAAGCATTTCAAGGTGGTGGTTTTATTACTACTGGCGATATTGATAATGATGGTTTGGATGAAATTGTGATTGGCGCTGGACCTGGTGGAGGACCAAGAGTCAGAGCTTTTGAAAAAAGTGGCAAATGTATTTTAGATTTTATGGCTTTTGAATCAACTTTCAAAGGCGGAGTTGATGTTGCTGTTGGTAATATTGATGGTAAGGGAAGAGCAGAGATTATGGTCTCAAAAGCTACTTCTGGTCAGGCCTGGGTTAAAGTTTTTCGTGGTAAAAAACAAATTAGAACTTTTTTGGCTTTGACTTCTTTACATACTGGTGGAGCTATGGTTGCTTCAGGAGATGTTGATGGTGATAAAAAAGATGAAATTGTAGTAGGTTCAGGCTTAGGTTCAAAAGCGCATGTTAAAGTATTCAGTGGTAAAGGCAGAGAATCAGACAAAATATTTTGGCCTTTTGAAGATTCATATAAAGGCGGAGTTGATGTTGCAGTTGGCGACTTTGATGGCGATAAAAAGGATGATATCGCTATTGCCAAGATGAGATTTTCTAATGCTAGATTAAAAATTTATAAATTTGATCAAGAAAAAACAATTTTAGGCCAATTTGATGCCTATCCAGCTTCTCATCAAGAAGGCGCAAATGTTGATGCTGGCGATATTGATAATGATGGTATTGATGAAATTATTACTGGTGCAAATGGGCAGACTTCTGAAGTAAGGACTTTTGAAGCAAACGGAAGACAACTAAAGACTAGTTTGAAGCCTTATGGAAATTATATTAGCGGAGGAACGAAAGTGGCAGTTGGAAAATTTGTGAAAGATGTAAAATCAGAACGTATAACAACTATTCCTGGAAAAAAATATTATCAAGGAAGAAATGAATATCGTTATATTGAGATAAGCTTAGCTAATCAGAAATTATGGGTTTATGAAGGTGGCAGAGTAATCCATGACATGTTGATCTCTTCTGGTATCGCAAAATATCCAACACCAACTGGAGATTATTTTATTCAAGCTAAAATAGTGTCAACTCGAATGAAACATGAATATGGACCTGATCATCCAGATAATTATGATATTCCTAATGTACCATATGCAATGCCTTTTGATGGAGGTTATACTATTCATGGTGCATTTTGGCATAATAACTTTGGTTATCCGATGAGTCATGGTTGTGTTAATTTATCAGTACCAGATTCAAAATGGCTTTTTGAATGGGCTAACTTTGGCGAGAGCGTACATGTTACTCCGTGGTAATAGAAAATGGAAAAATTAAAGATCAAGATGTAAAGTTGTTTAATTCCACATTCTGTATTGTTATTTTTGATATTTATATTTTAATTTTTTAAAAATGTCTATTAGGAAAAAGGTCTGGTTATCATTTTTGGGAATTTTAGTTATATCAGTTTTGGCTGGAATTGTTGATTGGCCAAAAGGCCCGAATATTGATTTTACAATTGGAGGAAAAAAGATCTTTAAAGAATTAAAGGTTCATTTAGGTTTGGATTTGCAAGGAGGAACACAGCTAGTTTATCAAGCTGATTTAAAAAATGTCGAAAGCAGTGAATATGAAAACGCAATGTCAGGTGTTCGTGATGTTATTGAAAGAAGAGTAAATGGTTTAGGTGTTTCAGAACCTGTTGTTCAAACAAACAAAGTCGATAGTAATTGGAGAGTTATAGTTGAATTGCCAGGTGTTACGGATATTAATGAAGCTGTAAAAGCAATTGGCGAGACTCCTTCATTAGATTTTAGAGAGTTACCGCCGAGTGAGCCTGCAACTAATGAGCCAAAAACAGGTAGTGCAGATGGCGTAATAGACAAAAAGACAAAAAAACAAGAAAACAATCAAGAATTAAAAGCTGCTACAAGTCAGGAAGTTATTGATACGAATAGTTTAAAAATAGTTGGCGAAGGCAATGATGCAAAAGTAGTTGATGAAAGTGGCAAAGAAATTGATATTAATGCTTTGACAGAGCAATTAAAACAGCAAGAATCTGGATTGGATTCAGGCAACTGGGTAATGACAAAATTAACTGGTCAGAATTTAAAAAAGGCACAATTGCAGTTTGATCCGCAAACAAATCAACCTGTTGTGGCATTGGAGTTTGATAACGAAGGCAAAAAATTATTTGCCGATATAACAGAAAAAAATGTCGGTAAGCCATTGGCGATATTTTTAGATAATGAAATGATTTCATCGCCGACAGTAAATGAGAGAATAGGCGAAGGACAAGCTGTTATTTCAGGTAAATTTACAGTTGATGAAGCAAAGCAGTTAGCAATTAGATTAAATGCCGGAGCATTACCTGTTCCAATAGCTTTGATTTCTCAAACTAATATAGGTCCTTCAATAGGAAAAATTGCAATTGAAAAGAGTTTTATTGCTGGCTTATTTGGTCTTTTGCTTGTAGCATTATTTATGATTTTTATGTACCGTTTGCCTGGATTAGTTGCGATTATTGCATTATTTATTTATGCATTGCTGTCTTTAGCCATATTTAAATTAATTCCTGTAACAATGACGTTGGCTGGTGTTGCTGGCTTTATTATATCTATTGGTATGGCACTTGATGCAAATATTTTGATTTTTGAAAGAATGAAGGAAGAATTATATTCTGGTAAAAGTTTGAGCGTGGCATTAGACGATGGTTTTAAACATGCTTGGCTGTCGATTAGAGATTCTCAAGTTTCAACCTTAATCACTTGTTTTATCTTATCTTGGTTTGGCACATCAATGATTAAAGGTTTTGCAATAACGTTGGGTATTGGAACTGTATTGAGTTTATTTTCAGCATTGACTGTGACAAGGACATTATTGAAATTAATTTTGATGATTAGCGGCTTGAAAGATAAATTGTGGCTATTCAATATTCGAAAATCTTAGATTAATTTTTAAAAGATCAGGATAATTAAACTAATAAACTTAATATAATGATAAGAATTATAAAATACAGAAGAATATTTTTGACGATTTCAGCACTTTTAGTTTTGACATCAATTTTAAGTTTGATCTTTATTGGATTCAAGCCTGGAATTGATTTTACTGGCGGTACATTAATGGAAGTTGAATTCAAAAAGAGCAGGCCTGATATTATTTTAGTTAGAGAAAAATTAAATTCTCTAGATTTAGGAATTGCTTCAGTTCAACCATCTGCTGAAAGGGGAGCAATTATAAGAGCAAAAGATTTAAACAATGAACAGAGAAATAAAATCTTAAAAACTTTAGAAAAAGATTTTAAAGATGCCGGTAAAGTTAAAGAGTTGCGTTTTGAATCAATAGGTCCTAGCGTTGGAAAAGAATTAAAGAATAAGGCAATTATTGCTGTGGTTATAGCATCAATTTGCATGATTTTATATATTGCCTATGTTTTTCGAAAAATGTCGTCGACAGTTTCTTCTTGGAAAATGGGTATTTGTGCTATTTTGGCTTTAATACATGACATTCTTATTATTTGTGGTATCTTTGTTCTGTTGGGATATTTCAAAGGTGTAGAAATTGACGTTTTATTTGTATCTGCTTTGTTGGTTGTATTAGGCTACTCTGTAAATGATACAATAGTTGTTTTTGATCGAATCAGAGATAATGTTTTGAAAGATCAGTCTATAGATTTAGAAGTTAATACTGAATTAAGCCTTAATCAAACCCTGGTTAGATCTTTAGGAACAGGTATAGCTACTTTATTAGTTTTGTTATCATTATATTTATTTGGAGGCCAAGCAATCCAGTGGTTTATTTTTGCATTGATTGTGGGTATTATAGTTGGTTCTTATTCTTCGATATTTGTTGCTTCATGTTTGTTAGTTGAATGGGAAAAGTGGGATAAACGTAGAAAATAAAAAGTCAAAATTAAAAAGTAAAAAGTTACAAATAAAGAATTAAAAAAGATAAAACAGGATTAAT
>JAQVVF010000018.1 GCA_028699085.1 Patescibacteria group bacterium
CGTCCAAAATATTATTAATTTTAGGATGGACAGTTCAAAAGATGTAAAAATTCCAGAGGATAGGGTTGGGGTTTTGATTGGAAAAGAAGGAAGCGTGAAAAAACAAATAGAGAAAACGTTCCGCGCCAAGATAGAAATAAACTCTGACGGCTTGGTTTTAATGACTGGAAAGGATTCTTTGGATTTATACACTTGCGAAAAAGTTATCAAAGCAATAGGAAGGGGATTTAATCCAGAAATAGCGCTATTGCTCAAAAACGAGGATTACGATTTTGAACTGGTGAACATTAATGATTATACTAAGTCTCAAAATGACTTTGACAGATTAAGAGGAAGGGTTATTGGAAAAGAAGGTGCAAGCAGGGACTTGATTGAGAAAAAAACCCAAACATATATTGTTATTTATGGAAAGACTGTTGGAATAATCGGTAAATTGGAAATGGTGGAAATAGCGTTTAATGCAGTAGAAATGCTTCTTAAAGGCGCAAGACACCCTACAGTCTTTAATTACATCGATAAAGAGTTGAGAAAAAAAGTGAAAGGAGTGATTTTTTAAAAATGGTTCAAACAACAGTGGCTGATGACTTGGCCAACAAACACAAAAGTATTAGCATTGCTGAATTCTTTGAAAAGAACAGGCATTTACTAGGTTTTGACAGCAAAATTAAAGCAATGCTTACTTGTGTAAAAGAAGCAGTTGATAACAGTTTAGACGCTTGCGAAGAAAATGCTAGCGAATTAAAATTGAAGAAAAAAGAATTCGAACTACCAGATATACTTGTTAGGGTTGATTTACTTCAAGGAGAAACTTATAAACTCATTGTTGAAGATAATGGTCCTGGAATTCAAGCAGCAATTATTCCAAGAGTATTTGCAAAATTATTATATGGAAGTAAATTTGGCAGATTAAAACAAGGAAGAGGACAGCAAGGAATTGGAATTAGCGCTGCAATAATGTACGGGCAACTCACTACTGGCAAACCTGCAAGAATAATAAGCAGAATCGCAAAAGATAGGCCAGCGCAATTGGTTGAATTATTAATTGATATTAAAAATAATGATGCTAAAGTAATAAAAAATGAAGAATATGCAAAATTCTCAAAGGATACTGGCACAAGAGTTGAGGTAACTTTAGAAGGATTATATAGAGGAACAGGAGATAAAAGTATTTTTGAATATTTAAGAAGAACAAGCATAAGTAATCCTCATGCAAAGATTACCTTCATTGACCCAGAAGGTAAGATGACTGTTTTTAAAAGGGCAACTGAAACTTTGCCTATAGAGACTAAAGAAATTAAGCCTCACCCATGGGGATTAGAATTAGGAGTTTTAACAAGAATGATTGAAGAAACTAAAAAGAATTCAATCCAGTCATTTTTAACAGAAGAATTAAGCAAGGTCGGAGCATTGAATGCTAAGCAAATTCTTGAAAAAGCCAAGATTGATCCAAAAAGAAGGCCTGACACTATTAAGACTGAAGAAGCTGTTGAGCTTATTAAGGAGCTTCAGAAAGCTGACCTTCAGAGACCTCCAACAGACTGCCTTTCCCCAGTTGGAGGAGGAGCTATTGAAAAAAGCCTCAAATCAGAATATCATCCTGAATACATTGTTGCAACAACAAGGCCCCCAAATGTTTACAGGGGTTATCCTTTCCAAATAGAGGCAGCTTTGGCTTATGGAGGGGACATTCCTGAAAATGGTTCCCAAGTGCTAAGAGTTGCAAACAAGGTTCCATTATTGTACGAAAGTGGGGCATGCTCTATAACAATATCAGTAAGCGAGATGGACTGGAAAAGGTATGGCATACCCAAGAACAGCGGAAGCTCTGTTCCAAACGCTCCTATAATAATATTCGTGCACATGTGCAGTGTTTGGGTGCCTTTTACATCAGAAAGCAAGGCAGCAATTGCCAATTATCCTATAATAATCAAGGAAATAAAACTGGCATTGCAGGAATGCGCAAGACAGCTCGGAGTGTTTATCAAAAGAAAGATGAAAATAAAAAGGGACGCTCAAAGAGTTAACACTTTCATAAAATACGGAGAAGTTTTAGCAGGCGCTCTTGCAGTGCTCGCAAGAAAAGATGAAAAAGAAATGAAAAAAATGATGAATGATGTGTTGGAAAAAAAATATGGGGATGTTTTAAAAAAGAAAGAGGAAATAATGAAAGAAGAAGCCAAAGCCCCGGCAAAAAAAATAGTTGATGAAGACGCAGGAAGTGACGAAGAATGAAAGACAAGGACCAAGCAAATTTAAAGATAGAAAAAAACAAGGAATTAACTGAAAAATTAGTTAATATTGGAAACCATGTAATAGCAAAACTAAAGAGTTTTCAAGATCCTGATGTAAACATTCCAGTAAGAACATTAAGCAATGTTTATTTTGATGAAAAAGCAAGATCATTAAGATTAGGAAATGCTACAAGCGAAAGAAGCTATTTCAATTTATCCCAGGCAAAAAGCTTCATGCAAACAATGCTGGTTGCAAGCAAGCTAAGGGAAGTAATTGAAAGAGGAAGCCCTGTAGGTTTAAGACAGCTATTCTATCTATCTAAAGGAGGAATTCCAGGAACAAAAGAGAACACTTTTGATTTGCAGAAAGAATGCGACCCAATAGTTGAAGACATTGAGGGATTACTAAAGTGCTTAAGGGAAGAAATGGGAGTGGAGGCAGAGCGTAAAGGAATTCTTTGCGGAGACATAAAGATTTTAGATTCAGGTGATGAAATTGACTGCTCAAAACAGGGAAGCAGCGGATACGGAATACCAAGCATTGTAGAAAAAGGAACAGTTGACTTTGTTGACTGCAAAGCTGATTATATATTGGTGGTGGAAAAAGGACAGACTTGGAGCACTTTAAATCATGATAAATTTTGGCAAAAAAACAACTGCTTAATCTTGACAGGTAAAGGTCAGCCCGCAAGAGGAGACAGAAGAATGCTAGCAAGGCTTCATAGGGAGCTTGACTTGCCAGTGTACGTTTTCACAGATATGGATATCTGGGGATATTATATTTATTCAGTATACAAGCAGGGAAGCATTAATCTGGCTCATTTTAGCGCTAACGCTGCAGTGCCTGATGCAAAATTCTTAGGATTCAAAATGAGTGATGTTGAGAAATACAAGATTCCAAAAGAGCACTTTATTCCAATGAATAAAGGGGATTACAAGAGAATTGATGAAATTTCAAAATATGACTGGTTTAAAGAGAAAAAAGAATGGCAGCAAGAATTCAAAGATTTAGTGAAATTCTCAAACAAGATTGAACAAGATGCTTTGGTTGGAAAAGGACTTGATTTCATGAGCAGAACTTATTTGCCTGAAAAAATCAAAAAAAGAGACTGGATAGAATAAAATTTTTATTCTATTCTTTTTTTAATTTTTTATTTACCATAATTATTTAAACAGCATCATTTAATTATTATTTATGAACAAATTTAGCAAAGAAATTTTAATAAATGAATATTTAAACCTGCCAAGCATAAAAAGGGTTTTAGTTCAAACAAAAAATTTAGGTAACGTGCTTAAACCTAATGACCATGACATGGGTTTAAGATATTGTTTAAAGAATGATTTAATTTCAAAAGAAAGAAACAAGTATTTTTTGACAATTTCAGGAAAAGACGCATTAAGCATACTTGACGAATACGATTTATCAAGGGGAATAAAAATTTAAAGAATCTTTTTTTAAAACGTTTTTAAAATAATTTTAAATGGGTTTAAACAGCATTTAGCAAACTTTAAAAAATCAAAACAATCAAATAATTATTATCCTGCTCCAATAGCTCAGTAGGTAGAGCGCATGCCTGTTAAGCATGATGTCGCAAGTTCGAGTCTTGCTTGGAGCGCATTTTATCATATAGCTTGTTTTTTTTCATTGCAATTTTAATGATTAACAGAAAAATTTTACAATAAAATTAATATACTAGGGTAAAGTAATATTTTTTTGATGAAAAAAACAATTAAGGAAACGTTATCAAACAAAATCTTGTCAGCATTAATCATCCCATTTTTTGGCATAATATTGCTTAATTTAGTATTTCTTGCAAATTATTTATTCCAAAACCTTGCTGATTCCTTTTTTTTGCTCATATTGTCTTCTGAGTCTTATGCCAGTTTTAATTTTGAAATTTTTCCTTTATTAAAGCATTTATTATTCCTAGGCACAATACTTGTCGCTTCATGGCTCGTTTTCAAATCAAAGCTTAAGGCATTATATAAGGCTGTTTATCTGCCTGTTCCTTTTGCAACACTGCTAGCAACTTTTGTTTTTTTTCTATACCCTAACACACTAATTATTAACATATTAGGGTTAATGTTTTTTGCAGCAACATTGTACTATTTGCATGTTAAAAAAAAACCCTGGATTTATTATTATTCAGCAATACTTGTAGCTTTGCTAATGTTTGTCTCTAACATTTTAGGTGATTTGGGCATACTTTAATACGCATATTATCTTTTTAATTTTATTATTTATTTTAAGATAACTTTTTAAAATGAATAATTTAGTCTTTAATCTGATAATCATGGAATTTTATGAGCTTAAAACTGAAGCCAAAGAAGGGATTAAACCCGAACTAATTAGCTACATTATTGAAAAAAACAAGGAAATAATTTTAAGCAAAAAGGATGCTTTTTTAGGAGTAATAATGCCTTATTATTTTAGGACAAAATCGGAATTGCCGTATTCAAAAGAGGATATTTCAGCGCTTGAATTAATCGCTTTATCCATAAGCAACCCTGAAATTTATATATTGGATGGGCGACTCAAGGATTGGTTTTTTCCGGACATAAGAAATGTGGTAATGAATTGCAAAAAAGAAAAATACTCAGCAAGCATTAATGAAAATGAAAGCATAAAGAGGGCAGTTATGGGAATAGTTGGCTATGCATTAAATAGCAATGATTCTTCGGAAATTGAACAGTATATTATGATTATTAAGGAACTTAATGAAAACAACTCAGATTAGCTCAAAAAATTAAAAATATTATTTTAGCGCATAAATTGCATATTTATCCATTAATCAAATTGATTTTTATCAAAATATCTGATAGCAAATCATTATTTGAAAGATTTAAAATATACTACAGTATTTTTTAATAATATGAAATCTCCTAAAAGGGACTCTTGCGATATTTTATGCCAAATGCCAGAAGGCTCATGCATATTATTCATAACGCCTCCAATACTTGAGACAAGGATTTTAGGGATGCAGTTTTTGCAGTGCGGTTTTAACAATAATATTCCAGGAATGTTTATCTCCCTGAATGATTCCCCTGAAATGCTTAAAAGCAAAGGAAAAAGTTATGGGTTTGATTTGGAATCCTATGAAAAAAAAGGCATGATAAAATGGATTGACGGTTACAGCGCAAAATCCAAAATTAAAGTCAGCGACACTGCCAGCATTAAAAGAATACCAGGGGCTTTGGCTTTGACTGACATAAGCATTTTTTTAAGCAACGTAACATCAAGTTTTCTTAAAAAAAGCAAGAGCTTTAAAGTTTTTTTTGACTCAATTTCAACCCTAACATTATACAATTCCAATGACACAATTTTCAGGTTCTTAGAGGTTATAACTGCAAGGATTAAGGCAAACAAGGGAATAGGCTTGTTTGTACTCGTGAATGACATGCATGATATGAAATTTGTCAACACTATTAGGCAGATGATGGATGGCACAATGAGCCTTGATGAGGATTCAAACCTTAAGATTATAAGCTTCCCTAAGATTATTGAAAAGAAAAATTACAAGCTAAGCTTTACTGAAAAAGGCATAATTTTAAATTAAACATTTTGGAATACTTCTTCTTCATTAAGCACTTCAATACCTTTATTAGTTATTTTCATCGGATGGATTTTTTCGCTGTGCTTAGTTCCTCTCATTTTAACTACAGAAATCATTCTCATGAATTGGTTCATGACTTTGTGGTAAAAAAGATAAATTATTCCGTCGCTGCTGTAATCAGTCCTGTTAGGGTTGTATCTTGTCTCCTCGTTTGTGACAATGCAGGTGCAGTTTAATTTTTTAAGCATAACTCCTAATTCAACCACTGCTTTTCTTGTCTCAATAGGCCTTTCAAAGAACAAATCAAGCATGGCTCCAGGGTCAATGACCAATCTTTTCGCATTTATTTCAGAAACATTATCTCTAATAATCTCCTTTAAGACATTAAACTTGTACAAGGGATTTTTTGCGATTATTAGCTTATTTTCTTTTATTAATTTTCGGGCGTCCCATCCAAAGCTTTCACATGTTTTAATTAACCTCTCCGGATCCTCCTCAAGGCTTACAAACACTCCTGGCTCGTTGTATTCGCTTGCGCCTTTGCACAGAAACTGCAGGCCGAAAATTGTTTTACCGCTGCCGCTTGTCCCAGCCAAAGAAATTATGTTATTGTTAGGTATTCCCCCTTCAATAAGCTTGTCAAGGCCATATATCCCTGTGCCAGTTCTCGAAGAGCTAATCTTTGACTTTTTAGGGTTTTTCTTTTTTTTTTCAACTATTATTTTAACCATGTTTATCCAACTATTTTTTTTGTAGCAAAAGAATCCTTTATTTTTGCAAGCAATTGCTCCTTGCTAATTGGTTTTTGAAGGTATCCCATTACAGGGGATTCGAATATTGGCTTCCATTTTTTTTCTTCCTGCTCCTTTGTTAAATTAAACGCTTCAACAGCTGTTAAGTAAATAACTATTGCTTTAGGGCTTTTTGCCTTAATTTTCTTGATAATCTCTTCAGTTTTGGGTCCTGGCATCATTATATCTAAAAATATCAAGTCCAAATCTTTTGACAATTTAGTTATTCCCTCCGAGCCATTGGCAGCTGACTGAACAATATATCCTGAATCAGTAAGCCATTTAGTTACAAGTATCCTCACATCCTCGCTGTCATCAACAACCAAAACTTTCATATTAGTATTTAATGCTTGGCTTATTTTTAATACTTTTTAAAAACTAAATATTGGTTATTGATATAAATAAATATAAAAGCTTTAATTGCATTTAAATTAAAATATGGGGATTAAAAATTTGAGAGTTTTGCTTGTTGAGGATTTGGCAAGCGATGTCAAATTCATCAATGAAATAATAAAAGACATTCCTAATATTTCATTTAAGATTAAATCCGCAAAAACTCTTAAAGATGCAATCAATTTTTTAAAAGAAAGCTTTGATATAATACTCCTTGACCTTAACTTGCCCGACAGCAAAGGACTAGACACATTCAAGGCAATAAATGACAAGGCAAATGACACTCCTCTGATAATTTTAACAGTAATAGAGGACAGGAGCTTAATGATTGATGCTGTAAGAACAGGAGCGCAGGATTATTTAATTAAAAGGTTCATAACTGCTGACAATCTTGAAAGGGCAATGCTTTATGGCATTGAGCGTAACATTGCAAGATATAATCTGCTCAAAGCCCTAAATGACTTAAAAATCTCCAATGACGAGCTTCAGAACTTTTCTTACATGATGAGCCATGACTTGCAGGACCCTCTTAAGACTATTTCCAACTTTTTAGGGCTTATTAAGAAGCGTTACTCTGAAAAATTTGACAAGGATGGAAAAGAATTCATAAACATAACAATCAATGCTTCAAACAGGATGCAGAACCTAATCAATGATTTGCTTACTTATTCAAGGATTTCAACAACTAAAGAAATGCCTAAAAATGCTGACTTAAACAAGGTTTTTGATGAGGCAGTGAAGAACTTGAATGCTGAAAATAAGAATATTTCTCATGATAAACTTCCAATTATTAAAGGAGTTTATTACCAATTAGTTATCATTTTTCAAAATCTTATAAGCAATGCTTTGAAATTTGCCAAAAAAAAGCCAAGCATTCATATTGGCTATTTAAAAAAAAATTACAAGCATGTTTTGTCATTTAAGGACAATGGAATTGGAATAAAAAAAGAGGATTATGAAAAAGTGTTTAAAGTTTTTGAAAAATTAAACCCCACCTCTGAATATGATGGCAGCGGTTTAGGCCTTGCTATTGTTAAAAAACTTGTGGAATTTAACCATGGAAAAATATGGGTTGAGTCAGAATTAGGCAAAGGCTCAACATTTTACATAAGCTTGCCTTCTGAATAAATATAAAAAGTTACAATGCTTTAAAAAAACCTAATGGACAATAAGCTTTTGAAGATTATTCTTGTTGAAGATAACATTGACGATGTAAGATTCATCAAAGAGTTGCTAAAAGAAGATACTAACATTCAAATCACTAATGTTAATTTATTGTCAAAAGCAATAGATTTGATTGACAAACAAGATTATGATTTGATATTTCTTGACCTTAACTTGCCTGACAGCAAAGGAATAAACACGTTCAAGGAATTCAGCTCAAAAACAAAAGATGTTCCTATAGTAATAATAACAGTTGTTGATGAAAAAGAGACTGCCCTTAAAGCAATCAAGATGGGTGCGCAAGACTATAGAATAAAAGGCAGCTTTGACTATGTATCATTGCACAACAGCATTAAATACGCGATTGAGAGAAAGAAACTATTAGTTGCATCAAAAGTATCAGACACTGTTTTTAACAATTCATTAATAGGGCTTGTAATAGTGAGTCCAGAGCATAATATTTTAGAGGGCAATTCAGCTTTTTGTAACATGTTAGGCTATTCATTAGATGAATTGAAAAAAATGACATTCAAAGATTTTACTCATCCGGAGGATTTAGATGCTAGCATAAAATTAGTTAAAGAGCTGGCAAGCGGGAAAATAGACAGCTTTGTCATTGAAAAAAGATACATTAGAAAAAATGGCGAAATCTTTTATGCAAGAACCAAGATTAATTCTGTAAAAGACAAAGACGGAAAGATTATCTGCAA
>JAQVVF010000003.1 GCA_028699085.1 Patescibacteria group bacterium
AACAAAAAACAAGGCATTCAACCTTGTTTTCTGAACTCCCGGGGCGAGACTCGAACTCGCGACCAACTCGTTAACAGCGAGCTGCGCTACCGCTGCGCTACCCGGGAAAGATAAATTTACTTATTATTCTTTTCTTCTCCAAAAAACCTTTTGGAGATTTTAAAAAGAATTCTCGCTTAAAAGCTAAATGTTTATCATTAAATTCTTCATGATAAACTAACTTAAAAGGTCTTCTATATCTTGTCGATTTATTCTTACCACAATTATGATCAATCAATCTCTTTTTTAAATCATCCGTACAACCTATATAAAACCTTTTATCTTTTAAACTTTGCAATATATAAACATAATACTTCATCTCTTTAGACACAAGTGCGCTACCGCCCCCGAAGGGGACCCCTTGGGTTGCGCTACCCGGGAACATTATTAATTTAAAGTTCAAAAATCAAAATGAAAAATTTTACATTTTAAATTTGCTCTAATATTCTCGTAATTTTTTAACTAAATCATGTGCTCTAATTTTTTCAAGTGCTTTTGCTTCAATCTGTCTGATACGTTCACGTGTTACTCCAAATTCTCGTCCAACTTCTTCCAATGTATGTCCAACTCCATCAACCAATCCAAAACGCATTTCTAAAATTTTCTGTTCTCTTGGAGTCAGATATTGAATCGCTTCTTTAATATGGTCTTTCAATAATCGGAGAGCTGCAGATTGATCTGGAGAAATACTTTTTACATCCTGAATAAAATCAGACAACGTACTTTCATCATCATCCTCGCCTACTGAAGTATCCAAAGAAACAGTGTCTTGGTTAATTTTAATTATATTTCTCGCCTTGTCAATCTCAATTCCCATTTCTGCTGCAATTTCTTCTGGCAATGGCTCTCTGCCTAATTCCTGAACTAGTCTTCTTTCAACTTGAGTGAACTTATTGATCGTTTCTACCATATGCACTGGAATTCTGATTGTTCTGGATTGATCAGCCAATGCACGAGTGATTGCTTGTCTAATCCACCAAGTCGCGTATGTTGAAAATTTATAGCCTTTGCGATAATCAAATTTTTCTACAGCTTTAAATAATCCCATATTTCCTTCTTGAATCAAATCCAGCAAAGTCAAATTTCTACCAGTATACTTTTTAGCAATTGAAACAACCAATCTCAAATTAGCTTCCACTAACATTTTAAAAGCCTCCTGATCTCCAGCGTCTTTTCTTTTTGCCAAATCAACTTCTTCTGCATTTTTTAATAATGGCACTTTGCCAATTTCTCTCAAATACATTTGAATCGAATCAGAAGACAAAGCGCTCAAATCTATCTTTGAGGCTTCTTTTTCTTTTTTTTCTTCTGTAATTAATCTTTCTTGCGGTTGTTTTACTTCAATACCATTTCTAATAAATTCATCAATTAGATCTTCCAATACATCAACATGATCTTCAAGATATGGAATAGTATAAATTATCTCATTTTCAGTTACAAAGCCTTGATCGCGTCCTTTTCGAATTAAATAATCAAGATCATCCTTTTTAATTTCTTTTCTTTCAATTGTCATTCTTTGCGGACGACTTTTTTTTCTCAACACAAATTTTCTAAAATGAGATTTTCCAATTCTAGAATTTTTGGCATGATATTTACGGCAGATACGGCAATAAAATTCTTTTGCACCTTTCGTTTTTTTAGGAACAAAAGATTTCTTAATTTTCTTATTAGCTTTGTTTACCATTTTCTTTGCAGATTTCTTAATAAATTTTTTCTTTTTCTTTTTTGCCATACTTTTAGATAATATCGTAATTTTTATCTAACTTTTGTGACAAAACATTGAACTGCTTACTTAAGTCAGTTACCTTTTCAATATCCTTTTTTATCTCTGCATTGCGCATTTGCGCCTCAATATCAATCAATTTTTTCTTTAAATCAATTTCTATTAATCTTTTCAAGCACTTATCAATTTCATCATTAGGTACAAAAACATCATTCCTCTCACGCTGGCTCTGTTCTTTTTCAGCTCCCAAAACCAACTCTTTGGCAAATAAAGCCAAAGTAGCTGAATCCTTTTCTAATTCAGAACTGAAAGTATTAAACTCAAATGATTTGTTTTTATTATAATACGCTTTTATTTCTTTGTAAAGCGAACTTATCCGCTCATTAAATAGCCCTAAATCAAAATTTTCAAGCTTTTTAAAATTATGAAAATTACTCATTATCAAGCCAAAAAGTCTTTCTTGCAACATTTCTATCTCACTCTTTCTTTTTTCTATCAAATCTGTTGCTTTCGTTACAGCAGCTTTTCGATAATCATCTCGAATTTGTGTCTTTTCCATTGCCTCTCTCAATACTTCCTCGCTAACCGAAATCAATCCAGCTAATTTTTGTAAATAAAATGCTTGCTCGACTTTGTCAGCAATCTTTTTTATTTTTGGCAATAAAAATTTTGCCATTATTTTTTTGTCGGACACGTTAGTTAAATCTAATTTTGACAAATTACTTTCAAAATAATAATCCATAATCGGTTTTGCCGAATTTATTATTTTCTTCCAAGCCTCAACACCTTGATTTTTAATTATATCATCCGGATCTTTTGTGTCCTCATTCTTTGTAGGTAAAGTTACTTTAATATTTAATCCAGATTCTAATGCCAAATCAATTCCTCTTTGTGTCGCCATATTTCCAGCCAGATCCATATCAAAAGAAAAAACAACATTATTAGTATATCTTTTTATCAAATCAATTTGCATTGATGTTAATGCAGTTCCCGAAGATGCCACTACATTTGTTACATTTGCTTGATGCGAGGCAATTACATCCATATTTCCTTCTACAATAATAACTTGGTCTTCTCGCCTAATTTCCGATTTTGCAAAATTCAATCCATATAAGACTCTGCTTTTGTCATAAGCTAAACTTTGTGGAGTATTAATATATTTTCCCATATTTTTTTCTTCTCTCAATTGTCTGGCTGTAAATCCAACCACATTGTTCTGCCCATCCCAAATCGGAAACATTAATCTAAATCTAAATCTATCATAGAATCTCCCATAATCTTTTGGCACAACTAATCCTGAAGCAATAATTTCATCGTCTTTGAATCCACGAGATTTTAAAAATTTCGATAACATTTCCCAATCATCAGGTGAAAAACCCAATTTAAATTGACTGACAGTTTCTGGTTTCAATTTTCTGCCAGCAATATAATCCCGGGCAATTTGTCCGCTTTTACTTTTTAATAATGCTTGATGATAATATTCTGCTGATAATTTTAATATTTCTAAGACTTTGGCACGTTTTGAATAAAATTCAGGCTGTTCTCTTTTTAATTCAACTCCTGCCTTGACTGCCAGGATTCTTAATGCATCAACAAATTCCAATCCTTCCATTTTCATCACAAAAGTGAAGATATCACCACCCTCACCACAGGATCCAAAACAATGCCAAATCTGCTTATCTTTGGAAACATAAAAAGACGGCGTTTTTTCATTATGAAAAGGACACCTTGCTTTAAAATTATTCATTCCAGCAGGTTGTAATTGGATATATTCTGAAATTAAATCAACAATATCCAATTGCTCTTTTATTTCTTCAGATGGTTTGCCAAACATAAACATTTATTTTGTAGGGAACAAAAATTTTTGTTCCCTACCGTCTCCACATTATATCTTCATTATAATATAAAAACAATGTTAAAAAAGACAAAAAATGGTATAATTATTTAAAATTATAATTAATTATAATAACAAAATTTAGTATAGTCTAATAAAGATTATAGATATAAACAAGACAGTCTAATTGTAAAACCATGGCAAACAAAAATCTTACAAACGCAAAAAGGGCAAAAAATGACGAGTTTTATACGCAATATAACGATATTCAAAAAGAGATTGAAGCATATTTGGAATTTAATCCTAATGTATTTCGAGGTAAGGTGGTTTATTGCAACTGCGACGATCCATTCGAAAGCAATTTTTTTCGCTATTTCGTACTCAACTTCAACAAAATTGGATTGAAGCAACTTATTACCACAAGCTACAAACCATCGCCGATTGCCAATACTGAACTTGTGTTGCAACCTTCCCTTTTTCCGGACTATGAAGATAAGGTTGTGAGAAAACCGACAGAACCAAAGGGTAGGCAAAAGGTAACTGCCAACAAGTTTATTATCAATGAAGTGCGCGACATAGACGGCAACGGTGAATTCAACTTGAAGGACATTGCCCAGCAGCTAAAGGCAAACAAACATAACGAATGGATGCCACTTGAAAAAGACGGCGATTTCAGAAGTCCTGAATGTATAAAATTATTGGAGCAATCCGATATTGTCGTAACAAATCCACCATTCAGTCTGTTTCGCGAATATGTTAAGCAACTTTTTGATTACGATAAAAAATTTGTGATTATAGGTAATAAGAATTGTGTTACTTATAAAGAAATATTTCCATTAATTAAAGAAAATAAAATGTGGTCCGGAAAAACAGAATGGTCTGGCGGATTATGGTTTGTAACAATGGATGAGAATGATGTTGATCGGGTGGTTGATGGTGTTAACATGAAAAATGTAGCTTCTGTTTGGTTTACTAATCTTGATCACGGACGACGTCATCAGCCATTGCCACTTATGACAATGGAAGAAAATTTGAAATACAGCAAGCACAAAGAAATCAAAGACAAAAAAGCGTACGATAAATATGATAATTACAATGCTATAGAAGTGTCATTTACTGATGCTATCCCAAGTGATTATGACGGCGTGATGGGAGTGCCAATTAGTTTTTTGGATAAATATAACCCTGACCAGTTTGAGATATTAGGAAGTGATTACAATATTAGAGAGGGCCTATTACCTAAATTAGTTAATAAAAAATGGTCAGGTAAATTTGATAGAGGTTATATAAATAGTAAAAGACTTTATACTCGAATATTTATAAAACATAAGGAAAAATAACATGAAAGGAATTATCTATATAATGACGACAGCCGTTTCTGGTTTAATAAAAATAGGACAAACCGGCACTAATAATTATCAAGAACGAATGCGAAATCTTGAAGCAAATGGATATTATAATGTTTCTGGTCTAAAAAGATTTTTTGCAATTGAGCTTGAAGATTATAATGATAAAGAAAATCTGTTAAAGGAAATTTTTAACAAACATCAGGTTGGTGATAGTGAATTATTTGCTCTTGATTATGATTTAGTGCGACAACTTTTATTATCGTTCGATGGTAAAGTGATATATCCTAAAGATACTAATAAAGAAAAAGAATTTGACGAGGTTTCAAAAGCAAGAGTGCAAGGAGCGCGATTTAGTTTTTATAAAAAAGGTATCAAAAATGGAGAAAAAATAGTTTTTATCGCTGATAAAGAAATCACAGCAAAAGTAATTGGTGAGCGTGAAGTAGAATATGGTGAACAAATTTGGAAATTAGCACCATTAACATACAAAATATATGAACAAAAAGGAAAATTAAATAATAGTGGCGCATATCAAGGAGCTGCTTATTGGAAATATAAAGGCAAGAGATTAAGAGACCTGCCTGACATTAATTAAATAGAAAAATAACATGAAAAATAATACTTCATTAGCTATTTTTGAAGCTCATAAAATTCGCCGGCATTTTAACGAAAAAACAGAGACTTGGTATTTTTCGGTTATTGATATTGTCGCAGCTCTGACAGAACAGACAGATTTCAAAAAAGCTCAAAGTTATTGGACAACCCTAAAAAACAGGCTTAAAAATGAAAGAAGCGAGGTTGTCACAAAATGTGACAAACTGAAATTACAGTCTGCAGACGGTAAGTTTTACAAAACTGATGTCGCCGATGTAGAAACTATTTTGCGTTTAATTCAATCAGTACCAAGTAAAAAAGCCGAGCCTATCAAATTATGGCTAGCGAAAGTTGGATATGAACGAATGCAAGAGATGACTGACCCAGAAATAGCGCTAAATCGTTCTCGCGCATATTGGCAAAAACAAGGAAGAAGTGAAAAATGGATACAGCAACGAATGATGGGGCAAGAGACCAGAAATAAACTCACAGACTATTGGTCAAAAAGTGGAGTAAAAAGGGGCGAAGAATTTGCTATTCTAACAAATATTATTCACCAAGAATGGAGTGATCTATCAATAAAAGCGCACAAAAAACTTAAGAGATTAAAAACACAAAATCTTCGTGATCATATGAGCGAAGAAGAATTGATTTTTACCGCGCTTGCGGAACTATCCACAAGAAGAATTGCCGAGACTGACAAAGCGCAAGGCTTGGAAGAAAACAAAATTCCAGCAAAAAAAGGCGGACGGATTGCCAAAGACGCAAGAAAGGCGCTTGAAGAAAAAACAGGCAAATCGGTTATAACCAAGACGAATTACCTACCAAATAAAAAATCTATTAAAAAATTGAAATAATATGAATACAACTTTAAAAACCGACATCACTGTCAAAGATATTTGTGATGGATTTGTCTATAACGAACTTGAAGGCAAAGGCTTATTTGGTTTATCCGGCAAATTAACCATTCAACCAGAATATCAGCGTAATTACATCTATGCTTCTGACGGCGGTAAAAAAGAAATGGCTGTTATCGAATCAGTTCTCAAGGAATACCCAATAGGATTAATTTATTTTAATAAAATAAGTGACAACAATCTTGAAGTTTTAGACGGACAGCAACGCATTACTAGTCTTGGACGATTTGTGGCTGATAAATTTGCCATCAAAGACGAAAATGATATGGAACAATATTTTAGCGGTATGGCAGAAGACAAGAAAGCCAAAATTTTAGAAACAAAATTACTTATCTATGAATGCGAAGGTACTGAAAGTCAGATAAAAGAGTGGTTTAAAACAATCAATATCTCTGGAGTTCCGCTCGTCGCTCAAGAATTGTTGAATGCTATCTATTCCGGACCATTCGTTACGCTAGGCAAAGAAGAGTTTAGTAACAGTCAAAATGCCAATATTCAAAAATGGAGCGCATATATAAAAGGCAGTGTAAACCGACAGGCATTTTTTGAAAGAGCTTTAGATTGGGTAAGTAAAGGAAATATTGATGATTACATGAGTATTCATCGTTATGATAAAAATATCGATGAGCTAAAAACATATTTCAACAGTGTAATTGATTGGATTTCTAGCGTATTTACCGATGTAGAAAGCGAAATGTGCGGACTTGAGTGGGGACATTTGTATGAACAATATCACCAGAAAGCTTATAATCCCACGAAAGTATCAGCCGAAGTGCATAAGCTCTATGCTGATCCATATATCAAAAATCGCAAAGGGATTTTTGAATTTATTCTAGGTGGTTCTGTTGATACAAAATTGCTCGAAGTCAGAATTTTTGATGAAGCAACGAAAAAAACGATTTATACAACACAAACTACTAAGGCAAAGAAAAAAGGTAAATCGAACTGTCCACATTGTGCTCTTGGGCATGATACTAATAAAGAAAAAATTTGGAGTTTAGCTGAAATGGATGCCGACCATGTGGAAGCTTGGAGTAAAGGTGGCGCAACATCAATTAAAAATTGCGAGATGTTGTGTAAGACGCACAATCGAGCAAAAGGAAATCGATAAGAAATTAGACAGATAGAATAAATCATTTTTGCTCAAAAAAAGAATTTAAATTTTATTTTTTATTAATTTATAATTTTATACAACTTAATTAGCTGTAATAATTTATTATCTTTACCAAAAAAAATTTATGCAAACTAAAAACATTAATAAAAGATCGGTAATAAAGGAATATCCAAAAGCCGGTGTAATTTATGTGATGGAAGAGGCGGCAAAAAAAGGCTTTGCTTATGGACATCCAGAATGGTCAAATTTAGGACAAGGCATGCCAAACGTAAATAAAATTAGTGGATCACTAGAAAGAATCAATCAAATTCAGATTGATAATTTTGACCACGGCTATGCCCCAGTAGCTGGGATGAACAAACTAAGAATTCAAGTTGCTGATTTATATAACCAGTTATTTCGTAAAAATAGTAAAAGTCAATATAGTAATGAAAACGTATGTATTGCGGGAGGTGGTAGATTAGTATTATCCAGAATTTTTGCTTCTTTAAACAAAAGAGTTAGAATTGCCTATTTTTTACCAGATTATGCTTCTTATGAGGGAATATTAAGCATTTTTGATAATACCACACCAATAGCAATAAAATTATCGGCAAAAGAAGGTTTTAAAATAAATTTAGAAAAATTCCAAAAATTTATACAGAAGAACAGTATTGAAGCATTGTTATTAAGTAATCCAACGAATCCAACTGGAAACTTACTAAAAGAGGAAGAGCTTAAAACATTTATAAATATTTGTCGAGATAACCATGTTCTTGTGATATTGGACGAATTTTATTTTAACTATATCTATTCTGTTAAAAATAAGATTGTATCAGCAGCAGAATTTATCAATAATGTTAACAGTGATCAAATATTATTAATTTCTGGTATTAGTAAAGGATGGAGATATCCTGGATGGAGAATTGCTTGGGTATTAGGACCTAAAAAAATCATAGAATCAATTTCCAGCGTTGGTTCTTTTCTAGATGGAGGTGCTAATCATCCATTACAAAAAGCTGTTTGCGATATCGTAAATATTAATAATTTTCGACAAGAAAGTATTGCAATTCAGCAAGATTTTAAATTAAAACGTGATTACATGATAAAGAGGTTAACCAAAATGGGAATCATTGTTAATGGTGAAGTAGAAGGGGCGTTCTATATCTGGGCTGATTTATCAAAATTACCAAAATCAATTAATCAAGGAATGGATTTTTTTAAACGTGGATTAGACTATCAGGTAATCTCAGTTCCAGGAATATTTTTTGATCTCAATCCATATAAAAAAAGAAAAAAACAATTATTTACCAAAAATATCAGATTTAGTTTTGCAAGTGAAATGGTTGATATCATCAAAGGATTAAACGCATATGAAAAAATGATTAATGATTTTAGATAGATCGGGAAATTGGTTAACTTCATGCCATTATCACAATAAAATGGTGTACATTATTTGGACAGAATAAAGAGTTTTGGATATTGGACATTCATCCCTTAATCCCTTCTGCTCTTCACCTAAAAAGAAAAACAACAATATATTTTCTCTCCACTTCATTCTGATACAAACACCACTAAACAAAAAAATAAATTTATAATTCAATCTTATGAAAGAAAAAATTTACACCGGATCAAATGGCGCAGTCTATGGATTAGGCTTTATCGGCGCTGCAGTTTATTACATCGGTCACGCAGAAGGATTTTGGATGGGAGTTTTAGGATTTTTAAAAGCCTGTGTTTGGCCAGCGCTTCTTGTTCTGCACGCCTTAGAATTTTTATATAAATAAAATTTAATTTAAAAATATGTCACCAAGATAAGTATATGATTATACTGGCGAAAAAATGGAAGAAAAAAAATTACGACGTACTGAAAAAGAAGCTCTTCTAAACGAATATGATCTTTATCATATAGACAGCAAAAAATATAAGTCCTATTTTGAAACAATTAATAAGGTTGTTGACAAAATAGATTTTAAAAAAATACAGAGCATTTTCGAACAAATTGGAAAAAAAAGTGGCATCAAACCCGAAGATTTAAATCTGTTAGATCTAAGCCGAATTCATTTGATTGCTACTAAAAAAGAAAAAAAACAAAATCTTGCTGGCGGATATAGTCCCATTTCAAATCAAATTTTGTTGGACGTCGAAAGTATTTTAGAGAACGCCTGGGGATTAAGCGAACAAAAAACAACAAAAGAAGGTGTAGCTTTAATCAGCCAAGAAGCACTCGAATTATCAATTCTAGCAACCTATATTCATGAACAAGTTCATGCTATTTCCTATAATCGCATAGAAGAATTAGATCCAAAATTAATCACTAACAATAAAATTATAATAAGCCTATTAAATTTTTTTAGAAAACAAAGAGCTTTTAATTTTAAAAAAATAAAAAGCGGCTATTCTGAAAATGAAATAAAAATAAATAAAGAAAATAAAAATAAAAAAATAGATATCGAAGAAAAATTTAAAGATTTCGATGAAGCTGTTACAGAAAGATTAACTTTTGAAATTTTACAAAGATATATGCAAGAAGATATGACAAAAAAACAAGTCATCAGCATATTAAATGATTTTTTTGAAAAATCAAGCTACCAAAAACACATAGGATATTTAAATTCATTAATAAGCGATCTATCTAAAACAACAGAACTAAGCGAAGAAACAGTTTGGCATGGCATTATCAGAAGCAAACTAGAAGGAATTAATTTTGACAATCCAGAAATTGAAAAAATATTTAATAAAAAGATTATGTCAAATACTAACGAAAATTAGAATTCCTATATAAATAAAATTTATGAATGATAAAGAAATAATGTCAATCGCCTTAGAAGAGGCAAAAAAAGCTTACAAAAGAAAAGAATGTCCTGTTGGAGCTGTCCTTATAAAAAATGGAAAGATTATAGCAAAAGCTGGCAACAGAGAAGTTGAATTAAAAGACCCCACTGCTCATGCAGAAATACTTGTCTTAAGAGAAGCTGGCCAGATTCTAAATGCACATACTTTTCGCGATTGCATAGTTTATACAACTTTATGGCCATGCCCAATGTGTGCAAACTCATTATTGCGCGCTAAAATTTCAAAAGTGATATGTGGCGCCAAATCATTCAAATACATTTATAAAGAAACATTTAACCCATCTCACTTATCGATAGTTGGTCCGATTATGAATAATGAATGCAGAGATATCTTTATAAAATGGACAAAAAAAACAAATCGTGAATTTATTTTAAGTCTTGAAAAATAAAATCAAAACAATCAATTTTTTAATATTCTTTTTTTTAATAACAATTATTGCCACACTTTTTTATTTCTCAACAAATAAAAAATCTACACAACAAACAGAGCCAACATTTACAAAAAATGGCGAGCTCGAATTTTTGAAAAAAGATAGCCCATCAAAAATAATTGATATCGAAGTTGCTAACAATGACGAAAAAAGAACACAAGGTCTAATGTGGCGCAAATCAATGTCAGAAAATTCCGGCATGTTATTTATTTTCGATGCTGAAAAACAATTATCCTTTTGGATGAAAAACACTTTAATTCCTCTTGATATTATTTATGTCAACAAATTTAAAGAAATAATTGCTATTCACAATAATACTGTTCCGCTCAGCGAAATATCAATTCTATCAAAACAGCCAGCAAAATACGTTGTTGAAGTAAATGCCGGATTTTGCAATAATAATATAATTAATATTAATGACAAAATTAAATTTAAAATAAAGTGAAAAAAATTTTTCAAAATAAAATCGTTAAAAACATTTTATCAGCTCTTGCAATTGCCTTTTTTGGCTTGATCCTTCTAAATCTCACTTTTATTTTTGATGCTCTTTATCAAGGCATTATTAGAGGAATAGTTAATTTATTTATTCCTTTTAATCCAGAATCAAGATTATATTGGTTGCCATTTTTATTTCATGGCTCATTTGTCATTATTATCGGTTTAATTTCTTGGCCTATTTTTATATCAAAAATAAGAGTATTATTTAAGGCAATTTACATGACTGTGCCAACAGCTGTTATTCTTGTAACTCTAGGGATGTTTCTTTCCAACTTTCCTATTGTTCTCTACTCTATCAGCATTCTACTTTGTATTGCCACATTATATTTATTCTATAAAACTAAACAATCATGGCTTTACTATTATACTGTGATTTTAGTTAGCCTTGCTTTGACAATTTATAATCTCTTAGGTGGAGAAATCTAATGAAAAATAAAGTCAGCAATATTATTTATTGGACGCCAAGAATTATCTCAATAATTTTTGTTTGCTTTTTGTTTTTAATGTCATTAGACGTTTTTAGTTCAGATCTTAATTTCTGGCAAACAGTTACTGGATTATTCATGCATAACATTCCAGCACTGCTTTTATTGATAATTGTCATAATCTCTTGGAAATACGAAATAGTTGGCGGAATCACTTTCATTCTAGCTGGAATTTTATACATAATATTATTAATCAAAAGTCCATTTGAATGGTACAAATTATCTTGGGCTATTCAAATTTCTGGATCAGCATTCCTTATTGGAATATCATTTTTAATTAATTGGTTTAAAAAAAATAAGAAGAAAGCATAAATTAAATCTATGCCCGAAAAATTAATTCTTCGCGATCATCTCGCTTTAGACCGCACCAACCTTGCCAATGAAAGAACTTTTTTAGCTTATCTAAGAACTGCTCTTGCTTTCATCATTCTTGGCGCTTCAATAGTAAAATTATTCCCAACAATTAACTATATCATTGCCGGATTAATTTCAATTATTATTGGCATTAGCTCTTTAGTGTTTGGCATTGCTAGATTTTATCAAGTCAAAAACAAAATAAATCAAAAATATTATGATCAACAAAGCTTGGCATCTCAAAAACAAAATGCCCAAAAATCCAACCCAAGAACAAAGAATGAAATGGCACATTACTCATCTAAAATATTGCCCATGCAGGAAACCAACTCCAAAACTTTTACAAGAAATTAAACAATATGAACAAAAACATTAGACAACTCATTGAATATCCTCAAGACGGAATTTTAAGCAAAATAATTTTGCAAGACGAACATTTTAATATTACTCTTTTTTGTATGGCTAAAGGCACTGCCATCTCCAATCATACTTCCACGAAACCAGGCTTTGTCACTGTTCTTGAAGGACAAGGAACTTTTAATTTGCAAGGAAAAAATATTTTAATGGAGCCACAAATTTTTATTGCTTTCGATAAAAATGCAATTCATTCCCTAAAAGCAGAAAAAAATACGAGTTTTCTTTTAACTTTAGCAAATAAATAGACGATAAAAATGTTCAAAAACAAAAAAATATTTTATTGGGAATTAGGCTCAACATTATTTATTATTTTTGTCGGCGCCTTTTTGCATTTTGTTTATCAACTATCTAGCTATTCAGAAATAGTTGCTTTTTTTGCGCCAGTAAATGAAAGCGTTTGGGAACACTTAAAATTAGGCTTTTGGACTTTATTTATTTTTTTAATAATAGAATATTTTTTTATTAATAAATTAGTCCGAAATTTTTTCCTTGCAAAATTTGTAGGAATTATTGCAATGGAATTAACAATAGTTATTATTTTTTATAGCTATATTTTTTTTACAAAAGAAAATATTTTAGTAATTGACATCAGCTCATTTATTATCGGCGCGATTATTTGTGGTCTGATCTGCTTAAAAATTTACAAATTAAAATTAAAAACCAATTTTGATTCAATTGCAGCCATTGGCTTAATTTTAATTGCCTTTGTTTCTATGTTCTTGACTTTCTTTCCTCCTAAATTGCCAATCTTTTTTGATAATTCTATCAATCAATACGGCATTCCTCAACATATTAATGAAGGATCTGTTTGCCAGCAGAATCAAGATTGCCAAAAAATAAATTGTCTTAAATATGATACAAAAGTCAAATCCGGCTTCAAACCATATTGCCAAAATCAACAATGTCGCTGCCTTTGTTTAAATTGCGAATAATTTTATGCTAAAATAATATTAATAATAATTAACACAAAAATATGAAAGGATTCAACGCTAACATCGAACAAGAGACTTTAGAAAACTCAAATTTTCGCAAAGTCTTGTATACTGGCAAACACAGCCAACTAGTTTTAATGAGTCTAAAACCAAAAGAAGAAATCGGCATGGAAGTTCATAATGAAAATGATCAATTTTTCCGTTTTGAAAAGGGCATCGGAAAATGTATTATTGATGGAAATGAATATGAATTAAAAGACGGATCTGCAATTGTCGTTCCATCAGGTGCACAACACAACATCATCAACACTTCAGATTCCGAAGATTTAAAATTGTACACAATTTATTCTCCAGCTCATCATCAAGATGGCGTTGTTAGAGCTACCAAAGAAGAAGCTGAAAAAAATTCTCCAGAATTTGACGGAAAAACAACCGAATAAAATTTAAAATAAAATTGCTAATTTTTCTAAAAATTTTTCATTTTATAATTTGGCTGGCTGTCGCCATCTCAATTTTATATATTTTTTTTGCTGGAATTTTTAATCTAATTAATTATTGGTTAATTATTTCCTATCTTATTGTATGCTCTGAAGGATTAGCCTTAATTGCTAATCACTGGCAATGTCCTCTAACAAAGATTGCTCAAAAATACACGACAAGCAAAAAAAATAATTTTTATATTCATTTTCCAAAATGGCTTTTAAAACATCACCGCAAAATATTAATCATTATCTTTATTATTGGTACAATTTTCATTATTGTTAATTTGCTTAAAAAATATTATTAAATATGCCAAACAAAAATCCTACTATTGGTATAATTGGCGCTGGTCCAGGCGGACTAGCATCAGCCATGCTTTTGTCCAAAAGAGGTTTTAATGTACAAATTTTTGAAAAAAATTCAATACCCGGAGGCCGCACCTCAGAAATAAAGTTAAATAATTTTCGCTTTGATGTTGGCCCAACTTTTTTCATGATGAAATATATTTTGGATGAAATTTTTAACCAAAGCGGTTTTAAATCAGAAGATCATCTGAATTTTTTGAAATTATCACCAATGTATAAACTAATCTTGCCAGATGGAAAACCAATGCTAATTTATGATAATTATGAAAAAATGCAAGCCGAAATAATAAAAAATTTTCCGCAGGAAAAAACTGGCTTGAAAAAATTTTTAGTCAAAGAAAAAAAGAGATTTGAAAATTTGATGCCGATTCTTCAACACCACAACAATAGCGTATTCGATGCTTTAAATTTTCATTTTCTAAAATCATTGCCCCATTTCTCCATCAATCGATCACTTTTCGATATTATGGGTAATTATTTTAATAATGATTTAGCAAAACTTTCTTTTACTTTTCAATCAAAATATTTAGGTATGTCGCCTTGGCAATGTCCTGGTGCTTTCGGATTAGTCCCTTATATTGAACATGCTCAAGGTGTTTATCATATAAAAGGCGGATTATCTGAAATCTCTCGCCAAATGGCAAAATTAGCGCAACAAAATAATTGCAAAATAAATTATAATTGCGAGATCAAGGAAATAGTTTTTGAAAACAAAAAAGCCATTGGCGTTAAAACCATAGATGGCAAATTAATTAATCTTGATGATATTATTATTAACTCTGATTTCGGCTATTCCGCTTCCAAGCTTTTCCCTAAAAAATTATTAAAAAAATATTCGCCTCAAAAATTATCAAAGAAAAAATTATCCTGCTCAATCTTTATGCTCTATCTAGGCATAAATAAGCAATACAAGTTAGATCACAATACAATTGTTTTTGCAAAAAACTACAAAAAAAATGTTAGCGATATTTTTAATGGACAGCTTCCAGATAAAGACATTTCTTTTTATGTCAGAGATACTAGCACAACTGACCCCAATCTCGCCCCAATTGGCAAAACTCCATTATACATACTAGTTCCAGTACCAAACAATACAGCCAATATCGATTGGCAAAAAGAAAAATCAAATTTTCGTCAAATTACTCTAGATGCATTAAAAAACAGGCTTAATCTTAATGATATTGAAGAACAAATTGAAATTGAAAAAATAATTACGCCTGAAGATTGGGAAAAAGATTATAATGTCTATAAGGGAGCTGTCTTCAATCTAGGACATCAGCTTCGACAAATGCTTTGGTTTCGACCACACAATCATTTTGAAGAAACAGAAAATATATTTTTAACTGGCGGCGGAACCCATCCAGGAAGTGGCCTACCAACAATTTTCGAATCAGGAAGAATTGCTGCTCGACTTATTTGCCAAAAATATAAAAAAGAGTATTAATAAAACAAAATGAAAAATAACAAAATTTTGTATTTTACTATTATTTTTAGTTTGTTTTTTATTGCTCAAAATTCATTTGCCAAAACAACATTTACAGAGCTAAAAAAAGCAGCCAATCAGCCAAAGTTAACAAAAGCTCAAGAATATAAAATTAAAAGATATCTGGCTCACAGCAATTCAGTCACAATAAAAACAGGACTTAAACTTTTATTAGAAAAAAAATTAGACAAAAAAATAAATAAAGCAAAAAAAATAATTGCCAATTTTAAAATTGATGGAAAAATATCCGATTGGAAAAATACTGGCTTAATCAAGAAAGATCCTCTTAATGATACAATTATCATTAATGAAAAAAAATCAAAACCAGATACCAAAAAAATTGATGACCTGGTAAGCTATGGTTTTATTATGGATAATGATTATCTTTACACCATGCTTCGACCTGCCAAAATGCCAACCAAAAACAAAACCTATCATTATCGAATCAATTTAATCAATCAAAAAGGAAATATTATCTATGCTATTCTTTGGACTAGCTGGGGCAATTATGTCCAAGAGTGGAATCCAGAAACTGGAAATTACGTCAGAGATCATTATTTTCCTGATTCAGTTTTTAGTAAAAATAATATTTTTGAAGCTAAGATATCTGTTGCAAAACTAACAAAACTGCCTTACTATTTTGCCGTTGAAGGACTTATCTGGCATGAACATCATAATCAATATGATTATTCTTGGTGGATGCCACATGAAAAATCAATTTATGAAAAATATGACAAAGCATCTGCACAACTTTTTTTTGAATATGCTAAAAAAACAAAATTACGCATAAATGATCCAATGCCAGTTGTTCAAGCTTTAACCGATGGCTTTGCTTACAAATTTGCTGATAAAAAAGTAAAAAAAGAAGTTATCGCAGATGGTCTTAAAATGATAAATTATGCTAACAATAATATCAACTACACTTTTCCTGAACAAAAAACATTAGTTGATAATGATCTAGAAGCTTTACTTACATGGTCGAATCGCGCTTTTGGATATGGTGATTATTTGAGTTATTATTTATCAAATAATCACAAAATGAATCATCAATCTTATCATTTCATGTTTATGGATCCAGATCGTCTAATCCTCGCTGACAACATGATCAAAAATAATAGTCTTTATAATTCATCAAGCTTGTCTGAAACAATCTACAATATTGAAAGCTGGCTCTGGGAAAAAGAACATTATCGTGCTGGTTTAGATTTTTTAAAACATCTTCTAGAACATAATCCTAGTATCGAAGAGACATACCAAGAGAATCTGCTCGAAAAACAAAATCACCAACGTGTTATTACTAAAGTCAATGGTTTTAAAATCAAAACATATAGTAATTATAGCCCAACATTCCAAATTAATTATCTTTATCAAAACAATGTTTTTTACGGTAATTGTGGCGATGTCGCAATAGCTGGCCAAGTATTCTATAAAGCATTAGGAATACCTACATTTTCCTTTTCTTATAGCTCTATTGCAACAGGCTTCAACTATGGTATCCACACCTTTCCAGTTTATTATTCTTCAAATAACGATAAGTGGTACAATTACACAAAAAACGGCAACGAAGTTTATGACTTTGCCAAACCAGAAAATAACCAACCTTATGATGTTCTTTATTATGTCAATCGACCACAAATCGGTTCATATTGGGAACATCTTTACAAAACAATAGACCAAAATGACATTTGGTTAACATCAAATCGCTACACCAACGTTGTTTCAGTAGAAAAATGGCAGGAAATTAATGAGCAAGGTTATCCTATGGCTGATTTTAAAAATATAATCTTCAAATAAAAAACAGTGCCAAAACACTGTTAAAGAACTAATATCCCAAATCTTCCAAAATCTCACCCTCTCGCAACCAATATGGATTGCCATGATTCAAAAAGCTTCTTGTATAAATAGTATCAACAATTTGAAATGCAATTCTAATCAAACCTTCACCAAGATAGCTTTTTCTTCCGCCTCCCAATACTAACGGAGTATTTGGAAAAGCGATTCTCAATTGCGCCAATCTCCTTAATACTTCCAACGGACTAATCAAACCAGCCGGCAAATCAACACCATGGACTGGCGTAAAAAAATTAATTACAATTCCATCAACCTGGAATTGTTTTAATTTCTGGAAAACAATTTCCAAATCAGGATTTTCTTCACCTAATCCCAAAATAAATCCAGAATGCAAAGACAATCCTGCCTTTTTACACAAATCCATTGCTACAAGTTTTTCTGCCCAATCATGAGATTTTACCATTTTTCCAAAAATTCTTGGCGCTGTTTCCAAATCATTTACATAATAAGCGAAACCAAAATCACGCAAAAACAAAAAATCGTCAATATCTCTCGGAAGTCCAATATTCAGTCCAACTCTAGCTTGTTGACAAGAAAAACTAAGTTTCTGCAACTCTTCCAAAAGTCTTCCATCAATTCTTTGTGTATTATTAATAATCTCCAAGCCTTGACTTTGATCGCCTATTTCTGCAAGTTCAGCATTCAAAATAGAAACATTAAGTTTTGGTCTTTCTTCACATGGCACAACTGCTCTATTCCACCCGCAAAATTTGCAATCAGCACTGCATTTACTGCTCAATAGATATCCACTGACAACACGAATCTGGCGCATTCCTAAAAAATTCGATTTTCTAATCTGTATCGCAAGCTTCAAGGCAATATCTGACGGCATTTCCAAGATCTCTCGGAAACAATCCATGACCGTCCTCCTCGTTGTGATAAGGTACAGTAACAGAAATTATATACAATAATATCTTAAAGTCAATAAAAAATCGTAACAAAGCTACGATCAAAAGAACATAATTACAAATTTAGTCATTCCAATTACTTGGACAAGGGCAAGATGGATTCGGACATTTGTTTTCTTTCAAAAAAGCATCAATCGTATCGATATGTCCGCATTCCCAACAATATTCCATTCCTGCAGGACAAATCTTTCCAGTATCGATTTGTCCCTTGATAATAACTTTGCGGGGACGATTCGTGACACCAATATCTCCTAGTGCCATCTTCTCCTCCTCTCGCTGATCAAACCAACAATTTAGTATACTTCTAAAATCAATTTTTGTCAAATATAAAACCAAAGATAAAATCTTTGGTTTTTAAAATTAGTCAAATGATTTAATCCGCAAAATAGTTATTCAAAACATTTACTAATGTATTTCCTACTCTTACACCAGCTTTTGCGTTAGGATGTCCATCATATGGATCAACGACATATTTTCCAGCCAAATATCCGTTATCATTCATCAACTTTTTATGTAATCTATATGGCAATAAATTATTTCTACCCGGGTATGCTTCTTTATATTTTGCTACATAAGTCGTTGCTAACCAAGTATCAAATTTTATTGCCCTCTCTGCTTCTTTAATATTTGTTATTGCCTTAGGCAATGGTGGTGTTGACATAGGCACAAATAATTTATTCGGATGATTCTTATAAATACTGAATAATTCCTTATACCAAGTTTTATATTGTCTAAGCATTGTTTTTGAAGTAATTGCACTTGCTGGATAACAAGATTTAAAGATTAAAATATCCGAACTTCCAAAAGTACTCCAAGAATTATAATCTGTAAATAAACCATAAAAATCTCCCGGATCTGTACCACCTGACCACCAAGGTGCTTTTCCAGAATAACCATTATTATTCAATGCTGATTTCATTCCATTGTCCCAATAAATCTGTCCAGTTGAATGATGTACAAAAAAAACTTTTTTGTTAGAACCAGGTTTTGCCGCTAGTATCGGCATTGCCACCAGTGCAAAAACCGCAACAAAAAAACAACTCATTGTTGCTTTAATAATTGTTCTTCTCATATTTTTATTTTAATTTATATCAATCATATTATACCACAATTATCAAATTTTGATTATTAAAAAGACCCGAGATGGGTCAAAAAGAACAAAATCTAATTTCCCCAAGATGACTCACCATAACTGCCTTCTCCATATTCCACAACAACAAAACATTTCAAGCCTGAAGAACCAGATAAAACAGAGAATCCATTTATTTTTCCAGCACATTCTTTACAAATTCTAGAATCAACCATCTCGTTTGGCATAAATCCTTCAAAAGGCAATTCTTTACCGCAATGTGTCCTGAATTTTGAACCTAAAATAGGTAAATCTTTAGCAAACAACAAATGCATTATTTTTATTGTTCGCATTTTATCCCTCCTCCCAATTTTTTGTTTTTGTCTCAAAATTATCAATCAATAATGATATTCTATCATACTTCATAAGAAAAGTAATCCACATAGTTGTAAGTTTATTATTTAAAGGTTAAAATAATATAATATTCACTTTCATAAATAACTAAATAGATTTGATTGTCTTCTTTCAAAAGCATATAATATATTTGAAATATTTTTTCTTTTTTAAAAACAAAATTACAATTTAGAATTTTATAGCTACGATTCTAACTATTAAAACAAATATAAACTATGAAATTTATCTCAAAACATCGCCGCCGCGCGAAAATCAGTTTAATTGATTATAGTAAAAACAGCTATCAAGAAAAAACGATCAAATCAATTTCTGAATGTTTTCCATTCAAGAATAAACCGACTGTTACCTGGATTAATGTCGATGGACTTCAACAAAAACAAGCGCTCGAACAACTTGGCAAATGCTATGGCTTCCATCATCTCGTTATCGAAGATATTTATCACACCAGACAAAGACCAAAAGTTGAAGACTATGAAGAATATTTTTATATTGTTTTGAGAATGGTTTATTACCAAAACAACAATATCAATCAGTTATCATCTGAACAAATTAGTTTAGTCCTAAGTTCTAATTACGTTATTTCTTTCCAGGAAGGAATAAGGGGCGATGTTTTTGATCCAGTTAGAAAAAGAATCAAAAGCGGTAAAAACAGAATCGTAAATTTCGGAACAGATTATCTCACCTATTCTTTAATAGACGCCATCGTTGATAATTATTTTACTGTTATAGAAAAATTAGGCGACAAAATAGAAGATCTAGAAGAAGAATTATTAACCGAACCAACTCCAGAAACTTTAAAAAATATTGATAATCTCAAAAGAATTATCATTGATTTGAGAAGATCAATTTGGCCTTTGCGTGAAGTAATCAGCAGAATGCAACGAGAAGACTCTCCATTGATTAAAGACAGCACTAAAGTATACCTGAGAGATGTCTATGATCACACTGTTCTTGTTATTGAAAATATTGAAACCTTACGCGATATTCTAGCTGGCATGATTGAAATTTATCTCTCTAGCATCAGCAACAAAATGAATGAAATCATAAAAGTTTTAACTATTATTTCGACAATTTTCATCCCTTTAACATTCGTTGTTGGGCTATACGGAATGAATTTTGATTTCATGCCCGAACTAAGATCTCCATGGGGATATCCGGCTGTTCTTCTAATCATGGCTAGCGTTGCTATTGGCATGCTCTTCTATTTCAAAAAGAAAAAATGGCTCTAACCAAATTTATATAAAAGTTAGATTTTACTATGCCAGCAATCAAATTAGGTCAGTATCAACATTACAAGGGTAAAAAATATATAGTTATTGGCGTTGCCAAAAATAGCGAAACATTAGAAGATCTAGTCATCTATCAAGCTCAATATGGTAAAAAACAAATCTGGGCGCGTCCTATTAAAATGTTTTTAGAAAAAATAGTCATTAAAAATAATAAATTTCCAAGATTTAAATTTATAAAATAAAAAAAACCGTACAAAAACGGTTTAAAAGATCAACTCGTACGCAATTCTCCATCATAATGGTAAGCTTCGACTTCAATTCCGATCTCCCTACACGCTCGTTCGAATTCTTCAAAATATTTTTCATCCATCAACAAATTGCAAGCTGGCATATCAGACAAAAATTCCAATAAAGGCAACTCATTTCCACTGCAAAAAACTTGTCCTTCATTAGTTTTCATGACAAAAGATTCCCAATGCCTACCACGTTCATCATTGACTACCTGAGCATGCCCATAATAACCAAAATAATCTCTAACCCTTTCTTGTGAAACACCGGAATCAAGCAAAAATCTAAACGACAACCTGCCAGTATCAATAATACGCTTAGCCGTAATTACATGGAACGAACGCGCTTTAAAACCACAGATACTCTTATCATATAAAGAACTGCACTTCAAACATTCAGGGCAAAAATCTAATTCTTGATGCGCCCTTACCAACGTTGGAGCACCCGCCAACAAAGTCTTTCCACAACTTGTCGTTACTGCATTTCCTATTCTCGAGCCACAAACATCATAAACTTGCTTCAAGTTCGCCAAATGAATCAGTGCCATCTTTTGTCCTCCTCTTTTTGGACTTCATGCGATAAAATAGCTTAATATAATCAATATAAATTGTCAATTATCTATGATCAAAAACAAATCTCAACTCGCAACAACAGAGACAAAAAAACAAGCTTTAGAAATTTTAGAAGCTGGTATTGATAGCGTTTTGCCAGACAAAATCATTAAAGATTTTGTCCAATTTGATGTAAAAAACAAAACACTTAAAATCCAAGAAGAAGAATTCATCATTAAAGATAGAATTTTTATTATTGGCGCTGGTAAAGCAACAGGTAGAATGGCTGAAAGCCTAGAACAAGTTTTAGGCCCAGATAATATTACAGCTGGGATTATTAATTGTCCTGATACAAATTATAAATTAGAAAAAATAAAAGTTAACAAAACATCTCATCCAATTCCAGATGAGAATAGTTTGTATGGCACCAAAGAAATGATGGAATTAAAAAATAAATACAAAATTAATCCTAATGATTTAATCATCTGCTTGCTTTCCGGTGGCGCATCATCGTTAATGATTAATCCGACAAAAGAAATTAGCTTAGAAGACATGCAAAAACTTAATAAAGTTTTACTTGCATCAGGCGCTGACATTAGAGAAATTAATATTATTAGAAAAAAAGTTTCTCAAATTAAAGGCGGAAAATTAGGCCAATTTTTTTCACCAATTCCTATCGCTACTCTAATTCTATCTGATGTTATTGGCGATGATTTAGAAACAATTGCTTCTGGCCCTACAGTTCCAGACACTTCAACTGACAAACAAGCTTATTCAATTTTAGAAAAATACAAAATATTAAATCAGATTCCGCCAAGCATTGTTACTTTATTTGAAAAAAATATTACACTAGAAGAACTAGAACCAGCTAAACTAGAAAACTGTCATAATTTTTTAATTGGCAACAGCAAAATTGCTCTTGGCGCAATGCAAACTAAAGCTAAAGAATTAAAACTAGAACCAATTTTATTAACAGCTCAGATGCAAGGCAATCCAGAAGAAGCTGCCAATCTTTATGCATCAGAAATCAAGAAAAGAAAATTCCAAGATTATAATTGCTTAATTCTAGGCGGTGAAACAACACCAAAATTACCAACTAATCATGGCAAAGGTGGCAGAAACCAACATTACGTCTTAGCTACCTTGCAAGCATTCATTGAACAAGAATATGAAGGTGAATTTACGATTGCCAGCTGTTCAACTGATGGCTCTGATTTCATGAAGGAAACTGCAGGCGCAATTGCAGATCAAGAAACTCTAAAAAAAGCAGAAAATAAAAAAATAGATTTAAAATTGTATCTAAAAAAATGTGATAGTAATACTTTTTTTGCTAAAATTGGCAATTCTTTAATAGAAACAGGATCAACAGGTACTAATATAGGCGACATCGTTGTTTATATATTAAAACAAAAAATCTAGACAAAAAAATAAATGAGAATTGAAATCAATCAACCACGACCAGAGATTAACAAAGAATCAAGAACAAAATCAAAAATAAAAAATTTTTTTCGCGGTTTTGTTTTCCTTGGTCTCGCTCTTGGATTAAATTCTGAATCTGAAGAATATTTTGATAAACAAGAACAGCAAACATTAACTCAAGAATTATCAGAAAAAAATCTGGCAGAGATAACTGAAACACAGCCTGAACTTTTTCAAGGCTCTCCAGAACAAATCTGGCAACAAGCAATAGACAATCCCCAAGAATTTATTCTACAACAAGGATTGAGTTCCGAATACCAAGATTTTGAATTAAAAAAAGAATTAGATTTACTTGTCCAAAATCAAGTCGGAACTATTTTTGATACTCATCACCAAAACTTAAAAGAATTAACGAAACTATTTCGCTACGTTGATAATGCTGCTCCTATTATCATCAAAGAAGCGCAAGAACAAGGAATTCCTTATGGTATTGCTTTAGGCATAGCAATGCATGAATCAAAATGCAATCCAAACGCTCATGATTCTATTAAAGGTGCTTCTGGCTTATTTCAATTAAAGAAAAAAACTGCAGAATCTTTAGGATTAAAAGTTAATAGAAAAATAGATGAACGCTTAGATCCAGTCAAAAGTACAAGAGCTGGATTATCTTACTTAAAAAGACAATATGAACGCTTTGGTCGTTGGGATCTTGCCCTAGTTGCTTATAACAGAGGTCCAACTAAATTTAATCATTATCTTGCTAGCATTCAAGAAAAACCAGGACAGCCATTGCTTGAAAAAGTTGATATACAAAATTTGCAAGAAGAAGAAGTTACTTATCTCTGTCTTCATCAATCATATTCAGAACAAAACAAATATCCTCTTAATGTTGAAGCAAATATTCGCTTGTATCTCTGGTATGTATATGAAAAAGCAAGCCGAGAGCAAGACCTTTTAGCAAAAAAATAATTGAATTTTTAAAAGCAATAAAAAGATATTGCTTTTTTCTTCACCAAAATTTTGTTATACTGAACTTTGATCAAGTAATTTAATGGCATGGATAAAAAAAGACCTCTAGTTGGAGTTGGAGTAATGATCAAAAACAAAAAGGGACAAGTCCTCTTAGGCCTTAGGCAAGGATCACACGGCTCTGGTGAATGGAGTTTTCCAGGAGGACATTTAGAATTTGGCGAGAGTTTTTTCCAAACTGCCAGAAGAGAAGCAAAAGAAGAATCTGGATTAATAGTTGGCAAATGCAAATTGATTTCAGTAGCCGAAGAAACACGTTATCTAAAAAGTGACGACAAGCATTATGTTAATATCGGAATACTAGCTGAATATAGAGGCGGTATTCCCAAAATTATGGAAAAAGACAAATGCCTAAAGTGGAAATGGTTTAGTTTAAAAAAATTACCCAAAAAAATATTCCAAGGTACAGAGCTAACCATCAATAACTACAAAGCAAAAAAAATTTATCAAGAAAAAAATAAATAAAAAAATAAAATAAATTTATGTACGTACCAATTATTTTAGGCACAGCAAGAATAGGCAGACAATCAGAAAAAGCAGCAAAATATATGCTTGCCCAAACAAAAAAATATGGCTTTGAGACTGAATTAATTGATGTTCGCAATTTTAGAATTCAGGCTACTGACAATTCAAAGCAATCAGCAGAAGCTAAAATACTAAATGAAATAGTAAAAAAATCAGATGGTTTTATTATTGTTACTCCAGAATACAATCATGGTTATCCAGGCGAACTAAAAATGATGCTCGATTTATTATATGAAGAATATACAGGACGAGTTGTAGGACTCTGTGCTGTTTCGATTGGTCCTTTTGGCGGAACAAGAGTTGTAGAACAACTAAAACCAGTTATGACTGAATTGCACATGCATCCAATTAGAGAATCAATTTATTTTTCTAAAATCTCTGACACTTTTGACGAAAATAATAACCCATTCGATAAAACTTTGGACGATAGAGTAAAAAAATTTCTTGATGAACTATCAATATATGCTAAAGCTTTAAAAGAAACACGAAAAAATTAATTTTTTATAAAACAAAAAGACGAGCATGATACTCGTCCTTTTTTTATTTACTTTAAATTTACATCATTGGCATTCCACCAGGCATTCCCATTCCACCAGGATTCATGCCTGCACTTTTATCTTCTTTTGCTGGAAGATCAGTTACAGCTGCTTCTGTTGTCAAAAGCATCGCTGCTGCAGATGCTGCATTTTGCAAAGCAGATCTCGTTACTTTAGCTGGATCAATAACACCCACTTTAATCAAATCTTCATATTTATCTAATGCTGCATTATAACCAACATTATCTTTTTCTGCCTTAACCTTTTCAACAACAATTGCACCTTCTTGTCCAGCATTGTAAGCAATTTGTTTTAATGGTTCTTCTAATGCTTTTTTCAAAATCTTAATGCCAGTCTTTTCATCAAGATCAGAAGTTCTAACACTATCCAAAGAAGATAATGCACGAATCAATGCAACTCCACCGCCAACTACAATTCCCTCTTCAATCGCTGCCTTTGTTGCTGCTAATGCATCTTCAACTCGATGTTGCTTTTCTTTTTGTTCTGTTTCTGTTGCTGCACCGACTTTGATAACTGCGACTCCGCCAGTTAATTTTGCTAATCTTTCTTGCAATTTTTCTTTATCAAATTCAGATTCAACTTTTGAAAGCTCATTTTTGATTTGTGCAATTCTCTTTTCAATTTCTAATTTTGCACCTTTGCCATTGATAATTGTGGTATTATCTTTGGAAGCAACGATCTTAGCAGCTTGTCCTAATCTAATCGCTGGCTTGCTTGGATTTTTGACAACTAATTCTTTTTCTTGGGAATCAGTCCAAACAAATTGTTCTGACTTGGAGCCTTCTAATTTAATTCCCAAATCTTCAGTCGCAACTTTAGCACCAGTCAAAATTGCAATATCTTCCAACATTGCTTTTCTAGTATCACCAAATCCAGGAGCTTTAATTGCCAAACAGTTAAAAGTTCCTCTTAATTTATTCAAAACCAATGTAGCCAAAGCCTCACCTTCAACATCGTCAGCAATAATTAATAAATCTTTTTTTCCTGCTTGTGCCATCTTTTCTAATAAAGGCAAAATATCTTTAATTGCTGAAATCTTTTTATCAGTAATCAAGATATATGGATCTTCCATTTCAGAAGTCATTTTATCAGTATTCGTAACCATATATGGAGAAACATAGCCTTTATCAAATTGCATACCTTCGACAAATTTCTTTTCCAAACCAAAAGTTTTTGATTCTTCAACAGTAATTACGCCTTCTGGTCCAACTGTTTCCATTGCTTCAGCAATAATTTTTCCAACCTCAGCATCTTGAGCTGAAATTGTTGCAACTTGTTCTCTTTCTGATTTTGTAGAAATCTTTTGCGCATTCTTCTTAATTTTCTTAACAACAGCTTCAACACCTTTTTCTATTCCATGTCTAATTCCAACTGGATTTGCGCCAGCAGCTACATTTTTCATTCCTTCATTAATAATTGCTTGAGCTAACAATGTTGCAGTTGTTGTTCCATCACCAGCAACATCATTTGTCTTTGAAGCAACTTCTTGCACAATTTGCGCACCAATATTTTCAAACTTGTCTTCTAATTCAATTTCTTTTGCAATAGTTACACCATCATTTGTAATTGTTGGTGAACCAAAACCTTTATCCAAAACAACATTTCTGCCTTTTGGACCTAATGTTACTTTTACAGCATTGGCAAGCTTATCAACGCCTTTCTGTAAAGCTCTTCTTGCTTGTTCATTAAACTTTATTTGTTTTGCCATAAGTTTAGTTTTAAGTTATAAGTTTTAATTAATAAGTTACTCAAAATAATATTCAATTATTTTTCAATTACCGCCAAAATATCATTAATACTGCCAACTAGATAATCTTCATCATCCATTTTAATCTCATCCAACCCATACTTTTTATATAATACGCTATCGCCTACTTTAACGCCCATTTCTGATCTTTTGCCATTTGATAATAATTTTCCTTCTCCAACAGCAATTACTTCTGCAATTTCAGTTTTTTCTTTTACTGCTGTTTCTGGCAAGACAATTCCTGATTTGTTTTCTTCTTTTTCAACGACTGGTTTTAAAACCACATTGTCGCCTAATGGCTTGATTTTTGTCATAATTTTTTTATTAATTACTTATTCTAGCACTCGTATAGATTGAGTGCTAAATCATCTTATAAAATCAAAATTTTTCTGTCAAGAAAAAATATCCACATCTCATTAGTTTAGTCATTCTAAGAACAAAAGTCAATACTTATGCACTTCAATTTTACTTAATTTATGCTATATTAAATTTGATACAACTAAATATTATTATTTAGTTATTTAATAATAAATTAACACAAAAAATATGACCGCATTAGAACAAGGACCAGAAATGCAACAAGAAACATTAGCTTCAGAAATCGAAGCAAGATTACAAGAATCTCCAGAAATATCACAAGATCGAAACAAAATCTTTGATGGCTTATCAAGAAACAAAGAAGTCGCTTTAGCTGGTTTGTTATTAACAATTGGAACTCTAGCAAGCAGCGAAGCTCAAGCAGAATTTTATTACCAACGTCCCGAAAACGTCAAACAAAGTGAAACTGAAATATTGCAAAATTTTAAAGATGGTGATGAAAATACAGTTTATCGCTATGGACAAGAATTAGTAGATCTAACTGCAGAGAGAGCAAAACAAGGTGAAGAAACAGCTGAAGCTGGAGAAGCAGGCCGTGCTATTATCGAACAACTTTCCAGAATGATGATGTTTTGCAAAAAACACGGAGTAGAACTAAAAGATGTCTATGATGTCTCTAAAATAAATCCTGATTTTGTCAAAGAAGCTAGAGTAAAATATGTCCAAGCTGTTATGATAAGTGAAAAAGAAGGTCAAAAACCAGGTCAAGAAAAATTCGCAAAAACTACAGTAAAAAGCGAAACTCTAAAAAGAACTGGCCGTTAATTTATTATTAATTAAATTTTAAAATAAAAATGTTAGAACAAACTAAAAATATATTGCAAAATTTGGGAATTACTAACAAAATCGCACCAGAAACGCGTGAAAAATTATTACCAAAAATTGGCGAACTTTTAGAAAAAAGAATGCTTATTGCTTTAACATTAGCAATCCCAGAAGACAAAAAACAAGAAGCTCAAGACAAGATTTCTAAAAATGAACCAGGCTTAGTAGAATATTTACAGTCAATCGTTCCAGATTGTGATGAAATATTAAAAAGAACAATTGACAAATTCAAAGCAGAAATCGATCAAATGCTTTAAAAAATTTCAAGAATATAAAAACGAGATATCAAATCTCGTTTTTTTTATTCGTGTAATCCCTGCCTGCCGAGAGGCAGGAGTGCCTCATAGGCATTTGTGAGATTAGTATTTACCGGATTGTTATTGCAAAATAATTTTTTGTTTTTTTAAAATATGTATATGATGCAATAAATTTTTTATTCTTTTTTTTGTAAACCACATTATTCATGCTTTCCCACTTCTTAGATTTTCCTTTTCTAAAAACTAATTTTAGTTTTCTTTTTTTGTATTGAAAAGTTTTTGTTCTATCGAGAAGTCTAACTTCGCTATTCTTAAATTTAAATTTTAATTTTAATTTAAAGCCTGATCTAAGATTTGTAGTCAATTTCCAATAATAAGGAAAAGTATTTTTTGATAAAAGATTTACAGGCTTTTTGCTAACTTTTTTTACTTTAATATAGTATTTGCTAGCACTATCCGGCAATTGCTGAAAAATTATGACTACATCTTTACCAATAATTGGCTGATTTTTATCGCTATCATCTAATTTTTTCTTATCGATATCTTGATTTTCTTTTTTATCTAAACCAATTTGCTGATCACCAGTTGTTCTAAAAACTCCATTATTAGTTGCCACTAATAATGAATTATTAGATGTAAAAAGTAAATTATAGGCCCAAGATACGCCATTCAAAATAGCTGTTTTTGACCATAATTGACCAGAATTAACAGTTTTAAAAATATCACCGCTACTTGCAGTTGCACTAAATACTGAACCCAAAGGAAGTTGAAGCAAATGTTCAACTATCCAAGCATCTGACAAGTTTCCAGTTATTCCCCAAATATGGCCATCATCAACAGACTTATATACTCTGCCAACCGTATCACCACGCGCTCCAGCATACAAAACTCCTGCCGCAGTTTCTAACAAACTATCAACATAAGAAGCACCAGTCAATGTTCCAGTTGCCGTCCAATTCTTGCCTAAATCAACAGATTTAAAAACTTTGCCATTTGGGAATGTCCCCGCATATAAGGCACCACTCGAAGCTTGAATAATTGTGTAAACATTTTCTGCACCTGCTAAATTTCCTGTATCTTGCCAATTTAAACCAGCATCTTCTGATTTATAAATATTTCCATCATGATCAGTTGCTGCAAAAATTGAACCATCACTCGTTTGAATAATTCTATATACATTTGACCCACCAACAAATGTCTTTAATTTTGTCCAAGTTACTCCATTATCCGCAGATTTAAACAAATCACTATTCGGAGAGGTACCAGCATATATAAAACCTTCTGAATCTACCATTAAAGAATGAACGCCAGTAGCATTTAATAAATCACCTGTATTCGTCCATGTTAATCCATCATCAACTGATTTGAACACATCGCCATCTGGATACGTTCCTGCATATATTGCCCCATCTATTCCTTGAGCTAAACAGTAAACTGTAGTTGCTCCATCTAAATCCCCTGTTTTTGTCCATGTATCTCCCAAATTTGCAGCAAAACAAAAACCTCCCAAAAATAATCCAACAATCAAAACAAAACCACCAATTATTTTTTTCATATTTTATTTTTATTATTTAACTTTTGCAAATAAAATTGCATCAACATTTTTTCCTTGATTTATAATTCTTTTTTTCAGAACACCTTCTTTTTCATAACCACATTTTTTTGCTACTCTCTGACTTTGTTCGTTTTTAACATCTGTCAAAATTTCTATTCTCTTCAAATCTAATTCTTTAAAAGCAATCTCCTCAACCAATCTTACAGCTTCACAAGTTATCCCCTTACCCCAATATTTTTCATCTAAAAAATAACCAATTTCGCCAACAAATTTACAATGCTGATTAATCTTTATTCCGATACCACCTACTACTTTATTATCATAAAGAATCGTATAATTATGCTCATAATTGTTTTTCACTTTTTTCTGTACTTCTTTTAACCACTTAATCTCTTCATTAAGCGTTGGTTTAGCATTAAAATAAATAAAATTTGGATTATTTAAAATTTCACAAAACCTTTCTGCATCAGATAATTTCTGATACCTCAATTTTATTTTCATAATATTAGCTAACTCCTATAACTTTATTTAAATTAATTTCAAATTTTTCTCTAAATTCATTTCGCCTATCAACTTCATGAAACTTCAACATTTTATCAGAAATAATAACATCAAGTCCCTTGCCTCGCATCTTCCCTATTTGTATTTTTTTAAATATTTTTTCAAAACTATTTCCTAATTTACCACTTAATATTCTTTCACAAATAATCCTTAGCCAATCTAAAAACAATATTTTTTTAATTTTTCTTTCATAACCAACAGGCAGATAAGACAAAGCATTGGGCACAGAATCTTTAGTCCAACTATTTTCTAACATAAACTTTGTGTATATTCCTCGATCTAATAATGGCGCTGTCAAAAGAATCCAATTGTTTAAATAGATATCATAAGGTTTTTTAGAAATCTTTTTCAAATTCAAATTATCGTCTGTTACAAAAAAAGATAAACATAATTTTCCAGAAATTCTATCTTTATGCCTCCATTGCCCCAACAAACTAACCAAGCTAGTCACTAAAAATCTAGTTATCCACATACGGCCTGATTTTACCACTATAAAAACATCAATATCTGATTCTGGCTTGATGTTATTAATTAACAAATTGTTACAGCCAGCAATCATTTTTATAAAAGGAATAACCTGCAAAATAGTTGTAATTCTTTGTAACTTTTTCCATCTTTTCTGCGCCAACAGATATCTTTGTCTTCTTGTCTCAACGATATCTTTTCTGCCTTTCAAAAAATAAAAACCGTTCTTCTGCTGCAAAGATTTTTTTAAAATATTAGAACTTACCAAAATATTATGTACATCCGAAACTTTATTTTTCATATTTCCCATATCACATTTCCCATATCCAAATTTAAAAATCTCCCAGCTTGTCAGTGGATATTCAAAAATATCATAATAAGAAACAGCCGCTAAAACAGCTTTTTCTAGATTCTTCATTGAATTTTATAATTTTATTTTGCGATCACCAAACTATTTTTTCTTCAAAAAATCAAAAAGTTTATCTACGGAATAAGTATTGATAATATCTTTCTTTTCCGCCCAACCACGCCTTGATGTTAAAATTCCAAAATCCAAAACATCAAGCTGATCAACACTATGCGAATCTAAACCTATTGCCAATTTTACACCATGCTCAATGGCACTTTTTATATTTATATCATTCAAATCCAAACGATCAGGGAAAGCATTAATTTCCAAACAAGTTTTTGTTTCCTTTGCTATTTTTATCACTTGTTCGACATCCAATTCATATTCATCTCTTCTCCCTAACAATTTGCCAGTTGGATGACTAATTATATCAATATGCTTATTTTTCATTGCTTTGCATAATCTTTCTGTCATTTCTTTCTTTGACATTTTAAAAACAGAATGAATGCCAGCCACAACAACATCAAGTTTGGCTAGAATATTATCTGGCACATCAATCGTCCCATCTCGCAAAATATTTGCCTCCACACCAGACAAAATTCTAAAATCAGATATTTTTTTATTTAAGCTTTCAATATATTTTATATAATCTAAAATATCTTTACCTTCCATTTTTGCAGCAATTTTTAAACTTCCAACATGATCGCCCATCACTAAATATTTTAAGCCCATTTTCTGACATTTTTTCACCAAGTCAGAAATACTGCCTACAGCATCTAAACTAAAATCGCTATGAACATGAAAAACTCCCAAAATATCTTTTCTATCGACGAGCTTAGGCAATTTATGGCTTAATGAAGCCTCAATCTCACCACGGTCTTCACGAAGTTCAGGCTCAATATAATCCATTCCAAATTTTTGATAAATTTCTTTTTCAGTTTCACCAGCAATTTTAGTTTTTGTTTCGTTACTTTTTACTTTTAACTTGTCACTTTTAACTTTTAAATTTTGACTTTTTACTTTATACAAACCATACTCATTCAAAGACAAGCCCTTAGCCATGGCCATTTTCCGCAATTTTATATTATGCAATTTCGATCCAGTAAAATATAAAAGTCCAGCACCATAACTTTCTTTTTTAAAAACTCGCAAGTCACAATCAAATCCTGATTTTAATCTAACCAATGCCTTATCAGCACCTCTTGCATAAATTTTTTCAACTTGACGTAAACTGCAAAAAGCATCAATTAATTTTTTTGAATTATTCGATACTGCCAGCAAATCAATATCACCTATTGTCTCCTTACCTCGTCTAATTGATCCTACTAACTCAATATTTTTATCGTTTGTAAAATTAATCAAATCTTGTTTTATATCTAAAGCTTCCGGCAAGATATAACCCAATAATTTTCGACCTTTATTCTTTTCTAAAAATTTAATGCCCGACAAAATATTTTCTTCAGTCTTTTCACCCATGCCTTTAAGTTTACTAATTTTTCCTTTTTCTGCTGCCTCTTCTAATTGCTTCACGGTCTTTATGCCTAATTTTTCATAAACTTTTTTAACTAATTTTGGACCTACTCCTTCAATTACAGTCATTTCTTCTACTTTAGCTGGCATTTTTTTCTTCATTTTTTTGTACTCTTTAATTCTGCCAGTCTTAATTATCTCTTCAATTTTCAAAGCCATAGATTCTCCAATTCCAGAAATTTCATTCAAAGCTTTTAATCCACCTTCCTTATAAATATCTTTAACATCACGATTCAAAGAACGTAAAGAAATAGCTGCTTTTTGATAAGCTCTTGGTTTAAATTGAATATTTTCCATTGCATACATATCAGCTATTTCATCAAAAATATCGGCAATTTTTTCATTTAACATTTTAATAAAATTATCTTATATCTATTTATTTTACCAAATTTTATTGTAAAAACCAAACTAAAATGCTAATCTAACTTAACAGTTTTCTGCCTCAAAATCAGAAAAAGGAGGTCAAAATGGCAGGCAAAATGACACGCGCTAACAAAATTACAACAATGCGAATGGTCACCTGCCCTATCGTTTTCTTCTCTATTATGTATTTCTGGCCAAACAACACAGTCGCCATGTTAATTGCATTAATTGTGATGGTTCTCTCTGAATCTCTCGACATCTTAGACGGATACGTTGCCAGAAAATATAATGAAGTGAGTCAAATTGGTAAACTTCTTGATCCGCTTAGTGATTGTTTTTGGCACGGAACTGTTTATTTCTGCTTGATCCAACATAATCTTGCAAATCCCTGGTTGCTCTTTTTAATGGTTAGTCGAGAAATTGCAGTCATGTGTATTCGCTACAAATCTTTGATTACCGGTACTGTACTTTCAGCCAGATTTTCTGGGAAACTAAAATGTCATGCAATCGCTTGGTATGGAGCATTGATTATGTTTTTCTATCTATTCAAACTCTACAACGTTTTCGACATCATTCCTTATTTCATTCATGTACAATGGCTAGTTGCTGCAATAATTATCTATTCTCTTTACGATTACTACCAGTCCAACAAAAAAATTGTCCTTTCAGACTAAAGACCAACTCAAGGTCTTTTTTTTATTCAACAAAAAAATCACAAATCTATTACAATTTGTGATTTTAAATTTGTCTATTATATAAAAATATAAAATTATTTTAATAAAGAATTTTTTTAAGATATTGTCCAGTATAGCTTCTCTTTATTTTAACTACATCCCTTGGCGTTCCAGCAACCACAACCTCTCCACCCTTATCTCCACCTTCTGGACCAAGATCAACAATCCAATCCGCGCATTTTATAACATCCAAATTATGTTCAATAACTAAAACTGTGTTTTTTTTATCAACTAATCTATTCAAAACTTTCAATAATCTATTAACATCTTCAAAATGAAGTCCAGTTGTTGGCTCATCTAAAATGTATAATGTTTTACCAGTTGCTCTTCTAGACAATTCAGTCGCTAATTTAATTCTTTGGGCTTCTCCACCAGACAATGTTGTCGCTGATTGACCTAGTTGCAGATATCCTAATCCGACATCCTGCAAAATTTCTAGTTTTTGTTTCAAAGCTGGAACATGTCTAAAAAACATCATTGCTTCATCGATTGTCAAACTCAAAACTTCAGAAATATTTTTTCCTTTATAATGTATTTCTAATGCCTGTTTATTATATCTCTGACCTTTGCATTCTTCACATTCTACATAAACATCTGGCAAAAAATGCATTTCGATTTTCACTAAACCGTCTCCTTGGCATGCCTCGCATCTTCCGCCTTTTACATTAAAACTAAATCTGCCTGCTTTATAGCCTCTCATCCTTGCTTCTGGTGTTTCGGCAAAAAGATCTCTAATATATGTGAATACTCCAGTATACGTTGCTGGATTTGATCTTGGAGTTCTGCCAATCGGAGATTGATCAATTCTTATTACCTTATCAATATTCTCGATTCCTTCTATTTTTTTATAATCTCCAGGTAAATCTTTAGCGCCATAAAATTTATTTGCCAACGCTTTACCCAAAATTTCGTCCATCAAAGTTGATTTTCCAGAGCCAGATACTCCAGTAATACAAACAAATTTACCTAATGGAATTGATACATTGATATTTTTTAAATTAAATTCAGATGCACCAATTATTTTTAATTCCTTACCATTGCCTTTGCGATATTTTTTTGGAGCTTCAATTTTTCTTTTTCCAGATAAATATAATCCTGTTAATGATTTTTTATCTTGCTTAATTTTCAAAGGCGACCCAGAAAAAATTAATTCACCTCCATGTTTTCCCGCACCAGGTCCAATATCAATCACGTAATCGGATTCCAAAATTGTCTGCTCATCATGCTCAACAACAATTACCGTATTTCCCATATCTCTAAGACTTTTTAAAGTTTGAATCAGTCGATCATTATCCCGAGCATGCAATCCGATTGATGGTTCATCTAAAATATAAACTACTCCGACCAAGCCAGAACCTATCTGCGTTGCCAATCTAATTCTTTGCGCTTCACCACCAGATAACGTATGAGCAGCCCGATCTAAAGTAATATATTCCAAACCAACATTCTGTAAAAATTTTAAACGATCTCCGATTTCTTTTATAATTTGTTCAGCTATTTTCAAATCTTTTGTACTCAAAATATTTTTATCATTAGCTAATTCCTCAAACCATGGCACTAATTTATCAACAGTCATTTCTGTAACATCAGATATCGATTTTTCATTAACTTTAACAGCTAAAACTTCCGGCCTTAATCTTTTTCCATGGCATCTTGGACATACTTGTATTCTCATATATCTTTCAATTTCAGATCTAATATAATCAGAATTAGTTTCCTTATATCTTCTTTCTAAATTTGGAACGACACCTTCAAAAGTTGTTTTAATACTTTTCATTCCATCGCTAACTTCTATTAATTTACTACCTGTACCATATAATACTTTTTCTAAATCTTTTTCCGAAAGATCTTTAACAGGAGTATCTAAAGAAAAATCGTAAGAATCAGCCAATGCCTCCAAAATTCTAGAAAACCAAGTTTGTCTCATAGAAACTGAGGAAGACCATGGCCTAATTGCACCTTGAGCTAAAGTTAATTTTTTATTTGGAATAACTAAATTTTCATAAACTTCAAGCTTTGTTCCTAATCCTGTGCATTCTTTACAAGCGCCATGAGGCGAATTAAAAGAAAAATTTCTTGGTTCTAAATCTCGCAAATTAATTCCACATTTTGGACAAGCAAAAAGCTGGCTAAAAAGAATATCTTTTTTTTCATCAGCTAAGTTAGCAATCACAATGCCATTTCCTAAATCTAAAGCAGTTTCTAAAGAATCAGCGACCCTAATCTTATCACCACTATTTCCAGTTATTTCAATTCTATCTACAACCACTTCAACATTATGTCTTTTATTCTTATCTACATCCATATCTAATGCTTCTTCCATCGAATATATTTGACCATCAAACCTGACTCTAACATAACCAGCTCTTAAAATTTCTTGTAAAACATGCTGATGCTCGCCTTTTTTATCTGAAATTATTGGCGCTAATAAATTAATTTTGGTTCCTTTTTTTAATTTTATAATTTGATCCAAAATCTGATTAATTGTCTGTTTTGTAACTAATCTTCCACATTTTGGACAATGAGGTTTTCCAATTCTGGCATACAACAATCTTAAATAATCATAAATTTCAGTAATTGTTCCAACTGTAGATCTTGGATTTTTAGAAACAGTTTTTTGATCAATCGAAATTGCTGGACTCATTCCATCAATTCTTTCAACATCTGGCTTGTCCATCATTCCCAAAAACTGCCGAGCATAAGCAGACAAACTTTCAACGTATCTTCTTTGTCCTTCAGCATAAATTGTATCAAAAGCCAAAGACGATTTTCCTGATCCAGAAATTCCAGTAATTACAACCATTTTATCTCTTGGAATCTCTACATCAATATTTTTTAAATTATGAACTTTTGCCCCTTTTATTACGATTTTTTCGTTCTTCATAAAATAATTATTTTATTATCTATAAACAGTTAATGATAAGTATAACCAATTATTTTAATACTTGCAAGCTTAACAATTACAAAAAAGGCTTGTCTTTACGACAAGCCTCAATCAAATTATTTAATTAATATCTATTTGATGTTAAATGATTGGACAATCTTCTCAAAAGTCCCATTACTTTGATATTTATTAGTTAAATCAGAAATCTCAACATATCCGCCATTTGTTTTTACTGAAATCACGGTTGAATTTGAATAACCTGCTACATTTTTAAATTTATATGCATCCAAACCATTTACTTTTAATTTTTCAAAACCACCTGAAGAATCAGAAAAATAATTAACATCATTTAAACCATCATAGAATCGATCAAAATCATAGCTTTGTTTATTGCTCTTAAATGTAAAAACAATATTACCTTTATTATTTGCTGTGCTATCCAACAAATCAACTAAGCCAACCTTATTTTTTTCTGTTTCATTAATTTGAAAGCCATCTAAAACAATAAAAGAAAACTTTTGTCCATTAAATGTATCAGTATATTCTTCTCCACCAACATCTTCTTTATTAAGTTCATTAACATTAGAATTCTCATTTGCTTCATTAATATTTGCATTTATAGAATTTTCATTTATTACTACTACTTCATTCGGTCGATACGTTTCAACAAAACTATTTTCATTGCTAATTTCAATATCTTTTTTATCATCCTTGCCACATCTACTAAATAAAAAAATGATACCAAATAAAATCGATGAGACAACAAATCCCACAATAATTCCTTTTACCAAATTATTGTTACCAACATTAGTTTTATACATAATTTTCAAAATTAACTAATATAACATATTATTATACAAAAATACCTATTTTTAAGCAAACAAAAAGACCCTATCCTGGGTCTATGCGAAAAGTGCATGCCTCCATTCTCCTTACCTCTCTAGATATCGTTTCGTTTTCTAAAATTTTTGCTTCCATTTTGGAAGCTAAAATTAGGCTCCCTCCTTCTCTTTCCTAGGGAGCAACATTGCGGCTTTTGTTTGCCGCAAGATCTTGTGAAACAAGAACGCCTTGAATACTTCTATAGCAAGTATATATATTATCAGCCAATCTTTCAATATCATCTGCATCAATACCATGCTTATTAAACATTGCTTTTCTCAAATTACCAGTACTAGAAAAAATGCGTTTATCCTTCAACAAAAGTGCTAATTTCCGATTTAAAAATATATTAGTTCCCGTCTGATCAATAAAGAATCTCCACACTGATACAGCCCCCTGAACATGAACGCAAGCGCTATATCCATCATCTCCAATTTTCAACACTTGCCAATAATCACTGCCAAATCCACTAAAATTTTGTTTTTCAACAATTTCTAATTCATTATCTCCAATATGGAATCCTAAAAGCTCATAACCTCTTTTTTGCAAAGACCACTTTTTACAAGCGGTAACTACACATAATGAAGACAGTTTCACTATTCCTAACAAAAAAGATAAATCTACGATTACAGAACCAGTCCTAAAAGGAAGAACAATTCTTCGTTCTTCATCCCAAAAACGAACACTGTCAATTGCTAATTTTCTATCGCTATTACTAGTAGCAAAAGCAAATATTTCATTTCTTAAATTTAATAATCGTTTTGTAGAACCGATCTCAACCAAATCTGCCTCTATCCATAGCATCTTCGCCTCCTTTTTTCTTCTTGAAAATTGTTCAAAGAACATTTATAATTAACCAATATCATACTATAATGTAGTTAAACATGTCTGTCAATAAAGCCACAATTAAAAATATCCCTAATAAACCTGGTGTTTATCTTTTTAGAGATGCAAAAAAACAGATACTCTATGTTGGAAAAGCAAAAGATCTCAAAAAAAGGCTAAATTCATACTTTCAAAACGCGAATAGTTTAGCTTTAGATAAGATAAAAATGGTTAATCAAGCCAAAACAATTGATTATATTTTAACAACAAATGAATTAGAAGCATTGTTGCTAGAATCAAATTTAATTAAACAACATCGTCCTAAATATAATGTCATTCTCAAAGATGACAAAAACTATAAATATATCAAAATCGACTATCAAGACAACTTTCCAAAAATTTATTCTGTACGAAAGATTGAAAAAGGCCCTGCACAATATTTTGGCCCATTTACCGACGGCTACGCTGTAAATCAAACTCTTGATCTATTACAAAAGATATTTAAATATCGAGATTGCGAAAAAGACCTGAACAAAAAATTTGGACAAAGAGAATGTCTTAAATATCATATCAAAAGATGCCTTGCTCCATGTATTGGCAAAGTAACAAAAGAAGAATACGATCAAACAATTAGACAATGCGAACTATTTCTAAAGGGAAAACAAAATCAGATCGCCAAAAATCTTGAAGAAAAAATGAAACAAGAATCAGCGAATAAAAATTTTGAACGAGCTGCAAAATTAAGAGATCGCCTAAAAGATATTAATACAATCATTAAAAAACAAATTATTATCTCAACAAAACAAGAAAACCAAGATTATATCTCACTTTATCGAAAAGATACTGACTTTATTATTAATCTTTTTATAGTTCGTGAGGGCAAGCTAATTGGCAAAGAAGATTTTCTACTTAAAGCCGATTTTAATACCAATAACTCAGAATTGCTAGAATCATTTATCAAACAATATTATCAAAAACAAACTGACCGACCAAAAGAACTGATCTTACCAGAAACAATCAATGATCAAGATTTAATTGAAAAATGGTTAAAATTGACCATAACTATTCCAAGCATTGGCAAAAAAAAGCAAATGCTTGATTTAGGAATAAAAAATGCAATTGAATATTCTAAGCGAAAATTTGATAATTCTGCTGTTGGAGAAAAAATATCAATTCTTAGCAATCTTCAGAAAATATTGAATTTGAATAGCCTGCCTAATCGGATTGAATGTTATGATATTAGCAATATTCAAGGCAAAGAGGCTACCGGCTCAATGGTTGTTTTCCAAAATGGCTTTCCTAGTAAAAAAGAATATCGCCTCTTCAAGATTAAAACTGTTTTTCAAGCCAATGATGTTGCTATGATCAAAGAAGTTTTAGAAAGAAGAGTTCACAACAGCTGGCCAAGTCCAAACCTTATTATCATTGATGGCGGAAAACCACAAATCAATGCTGCTTTACAGGTTTTAGGCGAACATAATTGGCAAACATCCTTGATTTCATTAGCCAAAAGATTTGAAGAAATTCATACCTTAAATAACCAAGATCCTATAAAATTACCAGCCGAATCTAAAGAACTTCATTTGCTTCAACAAATTAGAGACGAAGCTCATCGTTTTGCAATTACCTATCATAAAAAACTTCGATCTAAAAAATCGATTATCTCCTCTTTAGACGAAATACAAGGTTTAGGTCCAAAATATAAAAAATCATTACTTTTAAAATTCGGAAATATTGAAAATATTAAAAATGCCAGCCTTGAAGAATTGACAAAAGCCTCGAACAAAAAAATTGCTCAACTAATAAAACAAAACTTATCTTAAATTTATGACCAACAACCATTACAACCACATCCAAGAAGAACTAGAAAAAAAAGCAGAAAAAAAGGAAAACCGCAAAGACAAAATGAAAATTTCCGGCCAAAGCGTTAGGAAATTAGCCAAAATTATTAAAGAAAAAGGCCAAAAAAAATCCTAAATAAAACTTAGGAAATAAAGATCAAATTCTTAAAATATAAACTACCAAGTACGCGAATTTGGATGGCCTACAGCTCGCGCTTGCGCATTATGATCATCCCAGTTCACGCTCAACCTCATCAATTCATCAAATTCAGCCTGATTAGAACCAATTTCTTCCAAGGTCGCACCAGAAATTTTCAGATGCTCCTTCACACGATTCAGATATCCAGTTGCACCTTTCTTGTGAGCTCGCAACCGCGCAGCATCCAAATCAGCAAGTGCCAATGTCTTGTGCTTTCGTTTCTGCAATTCACCAATTTCCAAAACCAAATCCACACTTGAAGATTCTTCAGCCAACTTCAATGCTGCACTGCATTCTTCCCAATAGTCACGATACACATGAAAACCTTTTTCAATGCCTACAGAATGACAAAAATTTCCAACATTAACATGTTTACGCAAAAATTCCATTCTTTCTGACAAAGTTTCTGGACCCATCCCAGACCTCCTCTCTCTGCCCTAGTGGCTAGTTATATTATACTATATTAACAAAAAAGTCAACAATTGATTGACAGTATTTTGCCAGATTGCTAAAATGTAAAATACAGTTTAAAAAAATGAATCCCACAAAACCAAACAAAATTCGTTTTATTATTTTGATTGTAATTCTAATTATTACCGTTGTCTTTGGTACCCTAATAATTACCGATAAAAATCATGTTCTTTTAGCAAAAATTACTCGCACACCTCAACAAAAAAACACAACTAAGATTATTGTTAATGATAAAGATCAAAAAAAAGAATTTACTTCCGAAAAAGAATCATTGCAAGAAGCTTTGAAAGATAATAATATTTCTATTTTTCAACATGACATTGTAACACCAAAATTAGACACTAATATCAAAAAATACAGTCTACTTATAGTTGATATTCAAAGGAAATACGCTGTTACAATTATTGATAAAAAAAATAAACAAGAAATTGTTACTGACAAAAATATTATTAAGGATATTCTAAAAGAGCAAAAAATTAAGCTAATTAAAGAAGACACGATTATTCCAAATTTGAATGACAAAATCGAACACAACGGAAAAATAATAATCTCCAGAGCAAATTCTGTAAATATCATAGTCGATGGTCAGGAAAGAAATATCAAGACTCATTTAAAAAAAGTTGACAAAATCATCGCTCAAGCTGGTATTAAATTGGACAAAGATGATTATTCTATCCCAGACAAAAACTCTAAAATAAAAAATAATGCTAGTATCGAAATTATTCGAGTTACCAAAAAAACTGAAACAACAAAAGATGAAATTGCTTTTGAAACAGAAACAGAATATTCAGATCAGATGTACGAAGATGAACAAAAAGTCACCCAAGAAGGTGCAAACGGAATTCTTGAGAAAATCTATGAAATTAAGTTGGAGAATAATAAAGAAATCAGCAGAAAACTAGTTTCAGAAAAAAACACCCTAGAACCACAAAACAAAATTATTGTTTACGGCACAAAAAAACACCCTATTGGAAAAATAATTACTGGCGGCCGCGCAACTTATTATTATGGACCAACGATTGCAGCCTGTAACCTCTTTCCAGCCGGAACAAGGCTAAAAGTCACAAATACAAGTACTGGTCAGAGTATTGAAGTCACAGTTGACGATACTGGTGGGTTCGGCTGGCCAACAGTAATCGATTTACGTTATGATTATTTCGAAAAAATCGGTGGCACAGTCAGTGCCGGCGTAATTAATGTCACAATTGAAGAAATACTTTAAAAATACCAAATCTATTGCCAAATTGCTAATCCTATGCTAAAATCAAAGAACTAGAATAAATTTTTTAAAATAAACATTGTTCAACAATTGAACAATCGAACATATCTAACCTATCTAACTAGTCTAACTAGTTTAACTCATAAATCAAAAACGCATGTCCAATATTTTAAGCATTATCCAAATTGTTATCTCGGTTTTTCTGATGATCACTATTTTAATTCAAAATAAAGGCGTCGGATTATCTGCCACCTTTGGCGGTGAAGGCAATGTTTACCGTACCAAAAGAGGTGCAGAACGAGCCATTTTTATAACTACAATAGTTTTGGCTGTACTTTTTCTAGTTACGGCAATGCTAAATCTGTTTTTCTAAACCAAACTAGCTAAATGAACAAATTTAACCAGGAGGACAAAAAACAAACATTTCCTCGTTTTTCGCAGCTTAAATATCTTCCAAAAGCCTTAAACAAAAAAGAAAAAATCCTAAGTTTATGCTTAATCATAATTTTGATTCTTAGTTTAGGATTTTTGAGTTATCAGCAATATACAAAAAGAATTGAGGTAATTGCGAAAGATGGCGGTAAATATACTGAAGGCGTTGTTGGTACGCCAAAATTTATTAATCCAATCTATTCTCAAACCAATGATGTTGACTCGGATTTAACCAAATTGATTTATCGCGGATTAATGAAGTATAACAATAATCAAGAACTTGTACCTGACCTTGCTGAATCTTACGAGATTTCCAAAGATAAAAAAATATATACTTTCAAATTAAAAAATAATATCAAATGGCACAACAATGAACCATTTACTACTGATGATGTTATTTTTACAGTATCTGCAATTAAGAATCCTGAATATCAAAGTCCTTTGCAAATTAATTTTGAAGGTGTTGAAGTCAGCAAAATCGACGACTATACCGTTCAATTTACATTATTAAAAGATAAATATTCTCCATTTCTAACTGAAAACACTCTTTTTGGCATAATCCCTAAAAAAGTTTGGGAAAGCATTCCACCAAAAAATGCTCCTTTTTCTGAACAAAATTTAGTTCCAGTAGGATCAGGCCCTTTCAAATTTAAAGAATATAAAAAAGATAAAACTAGTGGTCAAATTATTTCTTACACTCTAGAAAAATTTAATGATTATTATGGCAAAAAACCATATCTTTCTGAAATAATTTTCAAATTCTACAATGATTATCCTGATCTTATAACTGCTTATAATAAAAAACAAATTGATGCTATCAGCTATGTTCCATTTGAAGAACAGCAAAATATTAAAAAAGAAATTAACTCTTTTAGCTTAAATTTACCACATTATTATGCTATCTTTTTTAATACCAATGAAAATGATGCATTAAAATATAAACCTGTTCGACAAGCTTTGAGCTATGCAGTTGATCGCGAAAAAATCGTCAACGAAATTTTAAACAAACAAGCAATTCAAATTGATTCTCCCATTCTTCCAAATTATCAAGAATATAACCCAGACAGTAAAAAATATAATTTGGATTTAGAGAAAGCAAAAAAGACTTTAAAAAAAGGTGGCTGGAATAAAAAAGAAAATGTTTTATCTTTTGAAGATACAAAATTAGAAGTAACTTTAACCATAATCAATCAACCAGAATTCCAAAAAATTGCTGAAATTATTAAATCAAATTGGGAAAGCATAGGCGCTAAAGTGAACATCGAAGCTTTAGAAGCTACTGATCTTCAATCTAACTATATTCGTCCTAGAAAATATCAAGCTCTTCTTTATGGACAATTGTTAGGTCATGATCCAGATCCTTATCCTTTTTGGCATTCTTCACAAACTAAAGATCCAGGTCTAAATCTTTCTTCTCTAGAAAGAGATAATATTGATAAACTTTTAGAAACTGCTCGCCAGCAAATCAATCCTGAAGAAAGAAAAAAAACCTATCAGAAATTTCAAGAACTTTTAATTAACGAAGCTCCTGCAATATTTTTATACAGTCCTACTTATTTGTATGGACAGAATAAAAAAATCAAAGGCTTCAATCAAAAATTTACTTTTGTTCCATCAGACCGATTTTCAGATGTGGAAAATTGGTACATCAAAACAAAATTAAAAATAAAAAATTAATTCTCCAAAATTTTATTTTATCTAGCCCTGGTGCTGGAACTGGCATACAGGCTAGCTTCAGGAGCTAGTGCCCTCACGGGCGTGAGAGTTCAAATCTCTCTCAGGGCATTTACGAAAACCACCAAATTTTATGATAAAAAATGTTATCTTTGACATTGATGGCATGATTATTAAGAGAGAAATGTATTTTAGCCAATATTATTCACAAAAATTCAATGTTCCTTCAGAAATAATGCTTCCCTTTTTTAATAATGAATTTCAGCTTTGTCTAATTGGAAAAGCTGATCTAAAAAAAGAAATAGCCAAATATCTTAATTCATGGAAATGGAAAAAATCAGTCGATGATTTTCTCTTACTTTGGTTCGAATACGAAAGTAATCTAGATAATAGAGTTTTAGAAAGCATAAAAAAGCTAAGAAAGAAAAAGATTAATTGTTATATCGGTACTGACAATGAAAAATATCGAGTCAATTATCTTCTTAATAATCTGAAATTAGCAAAACATTTTGATGGAATTTTTGCTTCTTCCAAAATTGGTTACCAAAAAACACAACAAGAGTTTTGGTCAAAAGTTTACGAAAGCCTAAAACAACCTAACAAATCAGAAGTCTTATTTTGGGACGATGATAAAAAAAATGTAAAGTCAGCACAAGATTTTGGTTTTAATGCTAAAATCTATACTAACTTTTCGAATTACGAAAACAAAATAAAATTATTAATTAATTAACAAACAATTTAACATTTAACAAACAAAAAAATAAAACATTTTAAAATAAATTTTTATTTTACTTACAAATTAAACTTATATGAACAACAAATTTATACCGAAATTAAAAATTATTCCGCTAGGCGGATTAGAAGAAATAGGTCGAAATATGACCTTAATTGAATATGCAAGAGACATTATCATTATTGATATGGGCTTGCAATTTCCAGAAGAAAATATGCCTGGAATTGATTATATCATTCCAAACATCGCCTATTTAAAAGGCAAAGAAAACTATATTAGAGGCGTTATTATTACTCATGGTCATTTTGACCACATTGGCGCTATCCCTCACATTATGGATCGCATTGGCAATCCGACTATTTTCACTGCCAAATTGACAAGAGCAATGATTGAAAAACGCCAAGAAGAATTTGATAAAAAAGAAAAATTATCAATTTATACAATTAATGAACAAGACCAAATTCAACTTGGTCAATTTAAAGTTGAATTTTTTAAAGTCAATCACAATATTCCAGATGGCTATGGAGTAATCGTCCACTCACCTGTTGGCACTGTAATTCATACCGGCGATTTTAAATTTGACCCAACTCCTATTGGCGATTTACCAGCCAATAAAGAAAAATTAGCAAAAATGGGAAAACAAGGTGTCTTAGCTTTGATGTCAGATAGCACTGGTGCTGAAAGTCCTGGCCATTCCATTTCTGAAAAAACAATCATGGAAACTTTAGGAAAAATTATTGCTGAAGCTAAGGGCAGAATTATTTTAGCCACTTTCTCATCACTAATTTCTCGTATTCAACAAGTTATTTTTATTGCTGAAAAATTAGGCAAAAAAGTTGCCATTGAGGGTTTCTCCATGAAAACTAATGTTGAAATCTGTAGAAAATTAGGATATCTAAAAACTGGTAAAAAGATTTTAATCAGCACTAAACAAGCTCTAAAATTACCAAAAGATAAAATAATTATTCTCTGCACTGGTGCTCAAGGTGAAGAAGCAGCTGTTTTAATGCGCATCGCCAATCAAGACCACAAGGAAATTGAAATTGAAAAAGGAGACTCTGTCATCTTTTCTTCATCAGTAATTCCAGGTAATGAACGAAGTGTTCAAAGATTAAAAGATAATTTGACAAGATTAGGCGCTGATATTTTTCATGTTAAAATGATGGATGTCCATGCCGGCGGACACGGTTTTGTTGATGATCTTACTGAAATGATCACCTTAACAAAACCAAAATATTTTATTCCAGTTCACGGCAATCACTTCATGTTAAAACTACATGGAGATATTGCTAAAAACACCAATTTAGTACCAGAAAAAAATATTTTTATTTGCGACAATGGCCAAATTATGGAATATCATAAGCAAGACGAAACTATAGTTGGTGAACTAACAAAACGAAAAGTCCCAGCTGGACACGTTATGGTTGATGGACTTGGAGTTGGCGATGTTTCTAATGTTGTATTAAGAGATCGTCAAGCAATGGCCGAAGATGGCATGTTTGTAATAATCTTAACCATGGATGGCAAGACTGGAAAATTAGTCAGTGATCCTGATATTATTTCTCGAGGCTTTGTCTTTATGAAAGAATCAAAAAGATTAATTGGCCAAACAAAAGAAAGAATCAAAAGAATTGTTATCGATCATGATCCAAGAACTTCATCAAATGATACTTATATCAGAAACAAAGTCCGTGATCAAATTGGTCAATTTTTATTTACTAAGACTCAAAGAAGACCAATGATCTTGCCAGTTATCATCGAAATATAATAATTAATTTTAAAATATGCCTAAAATAGTTTTTTCTGGTATTCAACCAACAGGTTCCTTACATATTGGTAATTACTTTGGTGCTTTAAAAAATTGGTTGGAATTTCAAAAACAAGGAGACCTTTGTTATTTCTGCGTTGTTGATTTACATGCCATTACGATTGATTACGATCCAAAACAATTTCAAGACAAAATATTAGACACAATTGCAACCTACATTGCTTGTGGAATTAATCCGGAAAAATCAATTATTTTTATTCAATCAAAAATCAAAGAGCATTCAGAATTAGCTTGGCTTTTAAATTCTATTACACCAGTTTCCGAACTTGAAAGAATGACTCAATACAAGGACAAAAAAATCCAACATGCTAAAAACATTAATGCTGGCTTATTAGATTATCCTGTTTTGATGGCTGCTGATGTTTTACTTTATAATACAAATACAATTCCTGTTGGCTATGATCAAAAACAACATGTTGAACTAGCTAGAACAATTGCTAATAAATTTAATGCTAAATTTGGCCAGACTTTTACAATTCCAGAACATTTTATTCCAGAAGTTGGTGCTAAAATAATGTCGCTGTTAGAGCCAACTAAAAAAATGTCAAAATCACATAATCCAAAATCATATATTTCTTTATCTGATTCCAAGCAAGATATTGAGAAAAAAATTATGTCTGCTGTTACTGATTCTGATAATAAAATATTCTTTGATCCAGAGAAAAAACCAGCTATCTCAAATTTGTTATCAATCTATCATCTTGCAACTGGTTGGACTTTGCAACAAATCCAAGATAAATATAAAGATTCAACTAGCTATGCTCAATTCAAAAAAGATTTAGCTAACGAATTAGTGAAATTATTAAAACCAATTCAAGATAAAAAACAAGAATTACTAAAAGATAAAACAAAACTCTTAGAAATTCTACAAGCCAGTACAAATAAAGCCCAAGAACAAGCCAAAAAAACAATGGAAAAAGTTAAACAAAAAATGGGATTAATTTAATTTCCCATCTACCGGTAAACAAGAAAATAACTAAATTATAAATAAAAAAACGAGATTTCAAAAACTCGTTTTTTTTAACAATTTATCTTTTTAAAATTTATCCTAATATTTCGAACCTCTCCCCGCCTTCAGAAATATTTTCCGCTCTCAAAACAAAATCTTCCAATATTTCATGTACTAGTTTATCACATTTTGATCTTATCTCATCGTATTCCTTTTCTGATTTTTCTTCGCCTACTTCCATCCCAGAAGCTGCATAAAACTTAATTTTTGGCTCAGTTCCAGATGGCCTGACCACTACCCTAATTGTCTTTTCTTTATTCAAATAAAATATTAAAGCATTATCTGGAAAACCTATATATTTTCCTACAACTTTATTTGTTTTTGGATCAATAAATTTTTTATTTAATTGATCCAAAACTGTAAAAACTTCTTTGCCTGCAACTTTTGTCGGCAATTTTTCACGCATTTTATCCATAATTTTTTTCATCTTATCCATTCCGTCCATACCTTTATAAAAAACAGCTTGCAACAATTCACGATAATAACCATATTTTTTCTTAATAATCTCTAGTTGCTCAAACAAAGTTTTATTTTCTATTTTTAATAAGGCTGCATATTCACAAATTAATAATGCTGCAATTGCCCCATCTTTATCCCGAGCATAATCGCCATACAAATAACCATGGCTTTCCTCCGCTCCAAACAAAAATTTATTGCCAGAAAGTCTAGTATCAATGGCATTACCAATATATTTAAATCCAACTGGCAGATCAGTAATCACTTTACAGCCATTATCAACCGCAATTTTTGTTAACAAATCAGTTGTTACAGCAGTCTTGATTACCATCGTCTTTTTCAAATCAATTTTCTTACTTTGCATTTTAGTAATATAATCCAAAAGCAAAACGCCAATCTGATTTCCATTCAAAAATACATATTCTTGTTTTTTAATATTCTTTGGACTTACCACGCCAATTCTATCAGCATCAGGATCAGCTGCTACTAATACATCAACTTTGTCTTTTTTAGCTTGTTTAGTTGCAATTTCTAAAGAAATTGGCACTTCTGGATTTGGAATTTGTTTTGCCACGCCTTTAAAATCTGGATCAAATGGCATTTGACTTTTCACAGTTTCTACTTTTTTAAAGCCAACATTTTTTAAAACCGGTAAAAAAGAAGTACTTGCACAACCATTCAAAGGAGTAAATAAAATATGCGCATCTCGATAATTTCCTAATGATAACTTGCTGACAGTATTAACAAAATCATTATCTAATTTCTTACCTAAAATTTTTATTTTACCTATTTTTTTAGCTTCTTTGAAATTAATCGTCTTAATCTCCTTTACCGCCATCACTTCTTTAATGATGTTTTTATCATGAGGTGACACAATCTGTCCGCCATTATCAAAATAGACTTTAATACCATTATCAGAAGGAGGATTATGGCTAGCGCTAATCATAGCCCCGCCAATTGCTTTCATTTTTCTAATCGTAAAAGAAATTTGCGGAGTTGACCTAACTCCGTCATAAAAATAAACTTTAAATCCATTACCAGCAAAAACAGATGCTGCTGTCTCGGCAAACAAACGCGAATTATGACGAATATCATACGTCACTACGATTCCTTGCTTACAAGATTTTATACCAAAACATTTTTTCAAATATTGAACAAAACCTTGAGCTGATTCAGAAATTGTTCGAATATTAATTCTGTTAGAACCAACCCCCATCATTCCTCTTCTCCCTCCAGTACCAAACGGAATAACCTGAAAAAAAGCATTATTTAAATCTTCTATTTTTTCTTTATTAATCAAAGATTCAATTTCAACCCAAAAATTACTACATTCATCGCTTTCTAGCCAAATCTTGATATTTTTAAAAGCAGAAGGAACTAAACCTTTTTTCTTTAAACTAATTAGCTTAGCAATCATTTCAGTTTTTTTCATATTTATTTTTAATTATTTTTTATATTAATAAAAAAATGCCGAAGCTTCCTTCGACATTATATTTATTATCTTACAAAAGTAAGCAATCCCAATACTCTTGCTCTTTTAATTGCTTTAGCAACCATTCTTTGGTGTCTTGCGCAATTTCCTGATCTTCTAGTTGAAGCAATCTTTGAATAAGGAGTCAAAAATCTTTTCAAAAAATTAATGTCTCGATAATTGATTGTTTCAATTTTTTCCGCACAGAGCATACACGGTTTTCTAAAAATAGTCTCTGCCATAAATAAAATATTATGAATTAAATAATCTAAAATGGAATATCCTCAACTTTAATTTCCTCATCTTTCTTAACGGCTGTTACTGGATTTGGCATTGCCTGCGATGCTCCATCGTCTGCTGGCATAGCCGTCGGCATTACAGAATTAGCTGGCTCCTCTAATGATATCGATGGTAAACTTTCTGCTGACTTGGAAACGGCGCCAAAACTTTCAGAATTTTGGTTAACTGGCCTAACTGCAGGCTGCACTTGTGGTTGAGCTTGCACTGGATTCTGATTAACAAAATTTCCTGTACTTGCAGGCTGACTCATACCTCTTGAATCAAGCATAATCATATTTTCTGCAACTATTTCTGTTCTGTTGCGTCTTACACCATCTTGCCCAATCCAATCGCGAGTTTGGATTCTGCCTTCGATATAAACTTTTTTGCCTTTTGTTAAATATTGACTGCAGATATCAGCTAATTTTCTCCAAGTAACAATATTATGATATTCAACTTTTTCTTGTTTCTGTCCTGATGCATCTTTCCACATCAAGTTAGTTGCAATTCCGAATGTACAAACATTAGATCCTGAAGGAATAGTTCTTGTTTCTGGATCACGGGTCAATCTTCCAATGATCATTGCTTTGTTCAAATCCATAGTTTTTTAAAGCTCTACTCCTTATCCGCCAAAATCCCGAAAATTTCGGGAATCGGCAGAGTTCCCTAATGCTTAAGCTTATATAAGCTAAGGGCAAGGATGAACTCACAATTATTTATTTTTATTAAAGACATTCTCTTAAAAAATTAATCAACGATATCTTCTTCCAATATCTTATCCAATTTCTTATCCAAATCTGTTTCCTTTTCTTCCTTTTTCTTCAAAACTGGTTTTTTTTCTTCTATCTCTTCTTTTTCTTCTTTGACTTCTTCTTTCGCAACCTCAGTTTTTTCTTCAATCTCTGATGCCTTTTCTTCAATTTTTTGTGCTTTTGTGGTTATAACCTTCTCATCTTTAATTTCTTCTTCTCCCTCAGCCTTTTCTTTGTGTTCTGCCTCTAATTTAACATCTTTTTCTTGTTTTGTTACCAATAATCTAACAACATCCATTTCATCAGCAACTTGATATCTAATCTTTTTTATCTTTATTGGATCAGCTTCAATTTTAGCAATAAAATAATATCCTTGGCTAAAATGTTTTATTTGATAAGCCAAATCTTTCATTCCTAAAAAATTTGAATCCAAAACTTTTGCGTCATACTTTTCTAAAATCTTTCCTAACTCTTGAGCCTTTTTTTCGGCTTGTTCATCAGTCATTTTAGGAGACAAGAACATTGATAATTCGTACTTCATAAATGTATTAAATTTAAAAATTTGTATTTCTTATCTTATCACAAAAATCTAAATAATGCAAGGAAATTCATAACTTTTTTATCTATCCATTAATCAACACTTTTAAAAGCAAAATTAATTAATACTTTGCCTAAAATAAGCCATTTTATTATTTAGCAAAAAAGTCCTTCAATAGACGAAGGACAAAAAATAAAGAACAAGCTAATCGCTCGAGAATGGAGTGCATTTTGGCTTTGCTTTAACAATTCTATCAACAATACTACTTCTTTTTATCTCATCAATCCTTTCTTGACCTTTGCTCCAAACATACACTTTCATCTTACTTATCCTATCGAATCCATTAATTGAAACATCAGATCTAAAAATCAACTTATATTTTTTATCATCTAAAACAATTTCAAATGAAACAGTGCAAAAATAATCTCGACCTTTACAAGCTACATCAACACGTTTATTCCAATTTGAATTACACTTATATCTCATTTGCGACAATTCTTCTATCCATCGCATTTCTTCTGGATCAAATAATTTATCATTCATAACAAAAAACTCTCTCCAATAATCATTTCTAATCTTTTTCTTTTCTTTTTGTTTTATAACCTTTTTATCTAAAACAGCAACTTGTTCTTCCTGTTTTTGCAAATCAACATCAGACATCAACAAAACCACACCTAGATCATCTGCAATACCAATATCATGTTCATCATAACTAAAGATTTTTTGCCCTGCATCAATATTAAAACCTTTTTGCTGATTGCTAAAATCAACGCTAAACAAAAACAACATTGACAAACAAATCAACAATGGACTTCCAATAAATATTTTCTGAAATTGAAAATTTATAATTTTGTGTTTCAATTTAGAAATTTGAGAATTAGATAACTCTCTTGCTATCGGAATAAAATTATTAATTACAACTTTTAACAATTCAATTGCGTTCTTTATTCTCGACATTTCTGCTCCTCCTTTTTTCAAAGAACGTTCTTTTGCTTTATACAAATCTTATTATTGACAGAAATATTATTTCTATCACAATGCCAATTTTGCGAATTTAAAATTATGTATGAACGAATAGAATCTAACGATTTTTCATTACGAATGACATGATCATAATATCGTGATTGCCAAGCAAAATCACAATTATTCTTTAAAATTTCAATTGTGCAAATACGTTTATATTGATTTATAATCAAGCCCAAACATCCAGATTTCCATTTTTTTATAGACGTAGAGACGCCCAACTTGGGCGTCTCTACGCAATCATTAAAATTACTATTTTTATTTATAATCAAAATTCCATGAATATGATTAGGCATTACTATAAAATTATCTAAATGAACACCAGAAAAATGCTTTGGAATTTCATGCCAAAATTTCCTAACAATTTTTCCAATCTCTGACAGATAGATTTTACCGTCAACAACATTACCAAAATATTGTATACGATTCTGCGTACAGATCGTAATAAAATAAGCGCCATCTGAAGAATAATCAAAATCTTTCAAACGTGCGCTTTGAATTCTATATCTGTTTAAAAATTTATGCCCTCCATTCATAAATTTTATATTTTATTATATAAATTATATTATTTTAATAAATTTATGTCGAGAAAGAATGTCTTCTCTTGCAAAAAACCTGATTTCAGCCTATAATTAAGCCTGATAATTATTTTTATGAAAGTCGGAATCGTTGGTCTTCCAAACGTTGGCAAGTCAACACTTTTCAACGCTTTGACCAAAAAACAAGTTGATGCTTCTAACTATCCTTTTTGCACAATCGACCCAAATGTCGGAATTGTTAGCGTGCCTGATGAAAGAATTGATCAATTAGTAAAAATTGATCATCCAGCAAAAATAGTTCCTGCTGTTGTTGAATTTGTTGATATCGCTGGCTTGGTTCGTGGTGCTCATAAAGGTGAAGGACTAGGTAACAAATTTTTAACTCACATCAAAGAGGTTGATGCAATTGTTCATGTTTTAAGGAATTTTACTGACAAAAATGTTACTCATGTTCACGGAAAAATTGATCCTAAAGAAGATGCTGATACTGTTGAGTTAGAACTAATTTTAGCTGACTTAGATCTTGTCACAAAATTACACGAACAAGCAAAAAGAAATTCAAAATCAGGCGACAAAGAAATAATTGCAAGAGCTTCTGCATTAGAAAAAATAAAAAATGCTTTAGAAAAAAATCAATTAGCCAGGACTGTTGAATTAGAAAAAGATGAAAAAAATTCAATTCGCGATGTTCAACTTTTGACTACCAAACCAATTCTCTATGTTTTAAATATCGATGAAAACGAGATTGGTAAAAAAATAAATTGTCCGAAACAACCATGCATTCCAATTGCTGCCAAAATTGAATCTGAACTGGTTCAATTATCACCAGAAGAAGTCAAAGAATACTTGCAAGAATATAATCTAAAAGAAACAAGCCTAAACAAATTTATTAAAGCTTCCTACAACCTTTTAGGCTTAATTACTTTTTTCACTTCAGGCCAAACTGAAACTCACGCTTGGACAATTAAAAATGGCAGTAATGCACAACAAGCAGCTAGCAGAATCCATACCGATTTTTATAACAAATTTATTCGCGCTGAAATTATTTCATTTAACGATTACATCACATCAGGCGGAGAAACAAAAGCCAAAGAAAAAGGCAAAATGCGCGTTGAAGGCAAAGAATACATTATTAAAGATGGAGACGTTGCTTATTTTAGAATTGGACAATGATAATTAAAAATGAAAATATCACAGTTTAAAATGACAATGTAAAATTAAAAATTTTAAACTTTTAATTGTCATTTTACATTTTGATTTTTACATTTTAATTTTATTATTATGCTATCAATGAACGACCTGAAGTTTGGAACAATTATCGATTATGAAGATCAACCTTATGAAGTTCTATCAAAAGAATTTGTTAAAAATGCTCAAAGACGTCCAGTTATGTTTACAAAATTAAAAAACCTGATTTCTGGAAAAATTATTGAACATTCTTTCCAACAAAGTGATCGTTTAAAAGAATCAGATGTTGTTAGAAAAGATGCTCAATACATGTACGAAGATAACGGAAATTACAATTTCATGGATAGCGAAAATTACGAACAATTCTCTTTATCTAAAGATATTTTAGGATCAAAAACAGATTTTCTTCTTGAAGATAATACAGTCAAAATTGTTTATTATAACAATGATCCAATCAACATTGAATTACCAATCAAAATGGATTTCAAAATAATTGAAACGGCTCCTGGTGTTAAAGGAAATTCTGCTACTAACGCTATGAAAGAAGCAACAATTCAGACTGGCAAGAAAATTCAAGTTCCACTTTTTGTTAAAGAAGGAGATTCTATTACAATTGACACTCGAACTTCAGAATATTTAGAAAGAGTCTAAATTCGCTGACGAAAGTTTCCTGACTTTCGACACGCAAAATACATCAGCATAAAAAAATCAGAGACTTTCTTAAGCACAAAAACACAAAAAACGAGCTTCAACGCTCGTTTTATATTTTAATATTACTTTAAACCCATTGAACCTTTTCTTTTTCGTCCATGCAATTTTGGCGGTCTGCCTGGTTTTCTCTTTTGTTGCCCTTTTAAAATTGAAGTTGTAACCAAATTTTTTGCTTTTGGCGATCGTCCTCTTTGTGCCATTTATTTATATTTATTTTCTGTTTTTCACTGTAGGGACACAATATATTGTGTCCCTACCATAAAATTTCCTAACAAATAGGTTACTTTAATTATACTATAAATAAAGTTTTGCAACAATAAAAAAAGACAAGCTGTTTTTTGCTCGTCTTTAAATTAACCAAATGTTATTATTCCTGAAGTTTAGATCCTCTAGCTATATAATTAATTGATATTCCGCCAATTTTTTTAAAGGATCCTCCTGCATATAATTCTCCATTATAGTCCGCTAATGTTAAAACTTTTCTAATTTCAAATATTGGGGCAGCTACTGAGTTAAGATTAAGCCAAGTCACACCATTCAATACAGCAACATTATAAAACTCATTTGTACCTGATCTAAAAAATTGTCCACCAATATATATCTTATTATTGTATTCTGACAAAGCATAAATCGAACCTGGTATCCATGACCCCAACATACTTAAAGAATTACCATTCCATTTATAGACGTACGAATGCAATTCTTCAGAACCATTTTCTAATGCTTGTCCTGTAATATATAACTTATTATTATGTGCATATAATCGACCCCAACCAATACGATTGTTGTCAATGTGCCGTCGGTATAGTTCGCTCCGAAACGACACTTTGCTCCAAACCGAACCATTCCACTTTGCCAAGTTATTAGACTCATAACCATCAATACTATTAAATAATCCTAAAATATACAATTCATTATCATATACAGCCATAGAATTAATATAACCATTAAAACCTACACCATCTCCTGCAACCCCTTCCCAAGACACACCATCCCATACCATAATACCACTATGATTATCAAGATAACCATCTCTTAAATAGTTCAAAGTAAAGTCTCCTCCAGCATATAATTTATTTCTATAAACTACTAGAGAAGTAATGTTGCTGTCACCTATAACATTTGCTACTTGCATACCAGTCCTAGTCCACGACACACCATCCCACTTCATAACTGTATAACCCACAGCTGCATACAATTCAGTTCGAAATGAAGCCAAAGCAGTAACAGTACCATTAAGCCCAAGCCCAGAACCAAGCGGAATCCAAGAATTCTCGTACCACATAGCTATATTGCTCATTCTGGAACCATTAATTACCATTTCAAAATTCCCTCCAATTATTAAACTCTCATTGTGAACAACTGAAGAAGTAACATAAAAAGCACGACCGGGAACTTCCTCAAAAACAACAGAGTCGTCGAGAGCGCTCCAATTCCAATTAACTGCAACTGCAAACTGCATTTCCATTTTAGGTATCTTATTAAAATAGACTGTAAATTTATTATCAATTATATTTAATCTAACTTTTGCGTTTTTCCAATAATTTGCTAGAGAAATCCACCTGCCCGACTTTTCACGCACAATCAATGCCATATTACTTTCTTTAACTAATGAATTTTTCCTCTTCAATGCTTTAAATTCTGCCTGCGTATATTGAAAAGTGACTTTCACCTGATATTTTTGCTTCTTCTTTTTTGCTTTGTATTCTTTTAGATTACTTTTTAAGGTCCAAACTTTCTTTAAAGTTGTTTTTTTAGTGTTTTTAAATTTAGCTGGATGTTTTTCAGACTTTCTCCACTTCATATAATACTTGCTGCCTTTTGTTAATTTCGTTGGCAACTTTTTAAAGTATAACTTTAAATCTTGTCCAGAAATTGTTTCTTTCTTTAATGCTTTTTTTAATTTGACTTTCTTTCCATCAACTAAATTTTGTTGTTGTATTTCAACTGTAGTAGGCTCTGGAGTTGGAGTTGGAGTAGATTCAACCCATTTGGAAATATAATTAGCAGAACTGCCACTAGCAACTGTAAAATTACCACCAGCATAAAGCTCGCTGTTGTATACTGCTAAAGCCAAGACTGTACTATTCATTCCAGAACTTAATGCACTCCAAGATGTACCATTCCATTTTGCAATATAGTTAGCAGAACTGCTATCAGCAGTTGTAAAACTTCCCCCAGCATATAGTTCACTATTAAAAAATACTAATGAATAAACTGCTCCATTCATTCCAGATCCAATAGCACTCCAAGAGGAACCATCCCATCTTGCAATATAGTTAGCAAAACTGCCACCAGCAGTTGTATAATTACCGCCTACGTATAAATAACTGCTATCTGCTGTCAATGACAAAACCGAACCATTCATGCCAGAACTTAATGTCTGCCAGCCTAAAGAAGTATCTAATTTAGCAATATGTGCTCCAATATTTGTAAAATCTCCGCCTGCATACAATTTATCATTAAAAACCGTTAATGCGCTTACTTTTTGATCTGGATCTGTAGACCAAGCGTGATCCCAAATACTGCCATTCCATTTTGCAAGATTACTCATCGCAAAACCACCAGCAGTAGTAAATTCTCCGCCAGCATATAAAACACTGCTATGAACAGCCAAAGAATAAATTGGACCATTCATTCCAGTACCAACAGCGCTCCAAGATGTACCATTCCATTTGGCAATATAGTTAGCCGAGCTACCATCAGCAGTTGTAAAAGTTCCTCCAGCATACAAATAAGTGCTATCAACTGCTAAAGCATGGACTGCTCCATTCATTCCTGATCCAACTGCACTCCAAGATGTACCATTCCATTTGGCAATATAACTAGTGGAAGTTCCTCCAGCAGTTGTAAAACTGCCTCCGGCATACAATTCATTATTGTATACTGCCAAAGCATTAATTCCGCTATTTGTTCCAGTACTAACTGCGTTCCAACTTCCAGCCAAACTTTCGTTTGCTAATCCCAAAATACCAAATACCAAAAACGCCACACAAAACAAAAGCTTCGATAAATACTTTTTCATAATTTAATTTTATTTTTATATAATAAATTTTATTACATAAATTATAACACAAAAGAAGAAGAAGAAGAAAGTTATACACACAAAAAAATAGGGGCATAAAATTTTATGCCCCTACAAAAATAATTTTTTAATTTCCGTCAGTACTTTATAACTTTAAGAACTTTACAACTTTCGTACTAGTCAACCTTTGCTGCTTTCACAATTTCCCAAATTTTCTTTTCAATCGTATTAGTTACTTTTGGATTATCTCTCAAAAATTGTTTTGAAGCTTCTCTACCTTGGCCAAGTTGAGCATCAGCAAAAGTGTACCAAGATCCAGACTTGCCCAAAACTTTATAGGCAACTCCAGTATCCAACAAATCGCCAACTCTTGAAATTCCTTCATTATACATAATATCAAATTCAGTTGTCTGAAAAGGAGGAGCAACTTTATTTTTAACAATTTTTACTTTGACACGATTTCCAATGATCTTGTCATTCATTTTTATTTGAGCAGCGCGTCTCAATTCGATTCTGACTGAAGAATAAAATTTCAATGCTTTGCCACCAGTTGTTTCTTCTGGATTACCAAACATCACACCAATCTTCATTCTTATTTGATTTAAAAATATCACTGTTGTTTTAGAACTAGAAATTGCTGCTGTCAATTTTCGGAGAGCTTGTGACATTAATCTTGCATGCAAACCCATATGAGAATCACCCATGTCTCCTTCAATTTCAGCGCGAGGTGTCAAAGCTGCTACAGAGTCAATCACTATTACATCAACAGCATTTGATCGAACTAATGTTTCTACAATTTCCAAAGCTTGTTCGCCTGTCTCTGGCTGAGAAATCAGCATATCATTAATATTGATACCAATCTTTTTGGCATAATCAGGATCTAAAGCATGTTCAGCATCAATAAAAGCAGCCAGTCCGCCTTTTTTCTGAACATTAGCAATAATATGCTGGGCCAATGTTGTCTTACCTGAACTTTCCATGCCAAATATTTCAATAACTCTGCCTCTTGGCACTCCGCCAACTCCCAAAGCAATATCCAAAGAAATTGATCCAGTAGTAATTGCATCAATTTCCATTGTTTTTACTTCTCCCAACTTCATAATCGCTCCCTCGCCAAAACGATCCTTAATCTGGTCAATCGCTGATTCAACAGCTTTATTCTTTCCCTCCATCGCTTCTTTTTTAGCATCTTTTGCCATAAAATTAAATTACTTTTTTAAAAATTTACAAATCCCAAATTCCAAACAAATTACAATTAACAAAAATCCGACTTTGTAATTTGTAATTTGGTTTTTGTTTGGAATTTGGAATTTGTTACTTTATCTCTTTATCACGTACAACCTCCCCTTCTTTACCCAAAAATCCCAAATCTTTTCCATTCAAAACCGCTTTAGTTTTGTCAGCTTTTCCTGATGACACAAGGAATTTCTCTTTTGCTTTGAATGTCTGCGACGCATCAGGCAACATCATTCCAGAATAAATTAATCTATCATCAGCTTTCACTTGTATCCATGCTGCTTTATCAACAACTGTTATAACTAACATTGATTCTGGCTTTATAGTTGTCTTATTCTTATCCTTTGCATTCTTATCTTTTGCTGGCTCTTCTGCTTTGTATTCTCCTTTCAAGGCTAGTTTTTCATTTTCTTTTTGTCTTTCCAAATCACCAGTTAATTCAACCATAATATTTCTTTTTACTTCTGTACTTTTGCCAAACTTATTATTCGCAGTAATTTTTAGAACATTTAATCCATCTTGCAGAGCAATGGTTTCTTTAAATTTTCCACTACCATCAACTTGAATTGGCTGATCATTAATTTTTACCTCTGCTTCTAAATCAGTTTCACCAACCAATACAATTACATCGTCATTGATTGTTTTATCCTCTGATGGATCTAGAATAGTTAATACTGGCGGTTTTGAAAGACCACTTAATTGAAACCAAATATACAAAAACATTACAAAAACAGCCAAGCCTGCTAAACAAATCTTTATCAGTCTTGGCGTAATCACAAACGAATTAGATCTATACGACGACAAAGGAGCAGGTTCCTTTGACTTTTTAATATTCTCTTGAATTCCTCGCTCGTTTTTATACAAATTCAATGCTCCTTGAAAATCTATTCCAACATAATTACAATAGCTCCTCAAAAAACCTCTCACATAAACATCAGCTGGCAATTCACTATATCTTCCTTCTTCCAAATATCTGATATATGTTTCTCGAACTCTAATGCTTTGTGAAATTTCTTTTAATGTCAAATTAGCCTCTTCTCTTGCGTTCTGCAATCTTTCGCCTAAAGTCTCTGCACTCTTCAGGCGATGAGTGGTAAAACCTTCACCTAATTTCATAACTGATTGTTATTAAACTGTTTATTGGCTAATTCTTCTTTACTTGGCAGTCCCAAAGTATCGCCTGGCGCAACCAAAATTTCTCTCGGCTTTGCTCCATCTGCCTGACCAACAATTCCCCGTTCTTCCAAAATATCTAAAAGCCGAGCTGCTCTTGCATAACCAACTCTTAATCTTCTTTGCAACAATGATGCTGATGCTTTTCCAGACATAATTACTGTTTCTTTTGCTTCCTCATATAATTCATCATCAACTTCTCCTTCAACCGCTACCCCATTGGCCATCATTTTTTGCTGTCTTTGAACAATTGATTCATCATATTCAGGCTCGCCTTTATCTTTCAAGAATTTAGTAACAGAATGAATATCTTTTTCAGTTACAAAAGATCCTTGGACTCTTCTTGGCTTGCCTAAATCAGGAGATATAAATAACATATCGCCATTGCCCAATAATCTTTCCGCACCACCAACATCGATAATCGTTCTAGAATCAATTTGTGATGCTACTGCAAAAGCAATTCTCGCTGTAATATTAGCCTTGATTAAACCTGTAATAACATTCACTGAAGGTCTTTGTGTTGCCAAAATCAAATGAATACCAGTTGCACGAGCCATTTGTGATAATCTAACAATCGCTGCCTCAACTTCTTTCGAAGCAACTGCCATAAGATCAGCCAACTCATCAATGACTACTACAATAAATGGCAGTCGATCTTTTCCAGCTGATGCATTATAAGAATGAATATCTCTCTTTTTGCATTCTGCAAATAAAGTAAAACGTTTCTCCATTTCTGATACTGTCCATCGCAAAGCATTAACAGTTTTATCAACTTCAGTAATTACTGGCGTTAATAAATGCGGAATGCCTTCATAATTTGTCATTTCTACTTTTTTTGGATCAACTAGAATCAATCTCAAATCATCAGGAGAATTCTGATATAACAAACTCATAATAATTGTATTCAAACAAATTGACTTTCCAGAACCTGTTGCTCCAGAAATCAAAAGATGAGGCATTTTATCAAGCTCGCAAACTGTTGGACTACCGGCAACATTTCTACCTAAGACCATCGTTAAAGAAGACTTTGAATTAGTGAATTCCTTGCTTTCTAAAATTTCTCTTAACCTAACTAAAGCGACTTTCTGGTTTGGCACTTCCACTCCAACCAAGGATTTGCCTGGAATCGGCGCTTCAATTCTTATTGGATGCGCAGCTAAAGACAATGCTAAATCATTATTTAATGTTACAATCTGACTTAATTTTACACCTTCCATTGGTTTAAATGTATATTGAGTTACAGTTGGACCGACATTAACTTCTTGCATTTTTACGTTAATGTTGAAACTTTTTAAAGTCTGCTGAATTACTCTCGCATTATTTTTAACATCGCCAGCCATCGGCGTAGTACTTTGATTATTCAAAAGCTCCAAAGGAAAAGGCTTCCAATCTCCCCATTTTTTCGAGCGTATTACACTTTTTTTTGCCTTTCCATCTTCCATATCTTTGACATGCAATTCCGAATTTCCTTCAGCTTCAACAGGTACAGCTGATCTTTCATTCATTCCCTTGATAGTTAGCTCTCCTTCAATCGGTTGTTTGTGTAATAATTTCAAAATAAATAATCTCAATTGCTTAAAGCCTTCAATTACATCTTTCAAAGAAATATTAAAAGTCATGATCGATCCTATAACGAAAACTGCCAACAATATTACGCCTGCAGCCCAAAATCCCATAAATAACTGCATTGGATAAGCAAAAGCATAACCCAAATATCCTCCGCCAACTCCATCCTTTATCACTCCTAAAGCTGTTTCTCCATTATATTTCACATGGAAAATACCGCATAAACCAATCAAAAACATTGTTGCCCCAATCAAATTATACTTGCTGAAATTAGGCTCTTCCAATCTTTCTGATCGAAATATCGCAATAGCTAAACCAATTAACAAAAATGGAAAAATATAAGCTGGTCTTCCCATAGCTTGCCTCAAACCCATACTCATAAATTCACCCATTTTTCCTGCTAATCCAATCAATGACAAAAGACTTAAAATTCCAACAATAAAAAAGACAACAAGCATAATACCTCTAACAACTTCTGGTTGCATGCCAATATTAAACAAAAAACCCATTGAACCTTTTCTTTTTCGTCCATGCAATTTTGGCGGCCTGCCTGGTTTTCTTTTTTGTTGTCCTTTTAAAATCGAAGTTGTAACCAAATTTTTTGCTTTTGGCGGTCTTCCTCTTTGTGCCATTTATTTTTGTTTATTTGTATTTAAAATTTCAAAAAAATCCTAAAAATCTAGGTCATAATTATTATACTATAATTAAACTTAATTACAATAAAAAAAGAAGGCTTAATATAAGCCTTCTTTCTATATTTTCAATCTTTTTATACTTTTCTTACGTATCCAGTACCAGCTGGAATTAATTTACCAAGAATTACATTTTCTTTCAGGCCCTTAAGTTCATCAACTTTACCTGTGATAGAAGCATCAATCAAGACTCTTGCAGTTTCTTGGAAAGAAGCAGCAGATAAGAAGCTATCAGTTGATAATGAAGATTTAGTAATACCTAATAATAATTCGTCAGCCTCTGGCAATTCTTTTCCATCTTTTTTTAATTGATCGCGAACTGCCAAAAATTTTACTCTATTCATAACATCACCAGCAATAAGATCACTCTTGCCAGCTTTTCTAACTCTCACCCAATTCAACATCTGTCTGATAATCAATTCAACATGTTTATCATCTACATCCTGACCTTGGCTTGAGTAAATATATTGTACTTCTTTCAAAATATATTTTTGGATTGCTTCACGTCCGCAAGATTTAAATAGATTTTGCAAATCCAATGCGCCTTCTGTCAATTGCTGTCCTTTGCTAACCAAATCTTTATTTTTAACCCATAATACAGCATTGTTTGGCAAAATATATTCTTTTTCAACATCGCCTTCTTTGACGATTATTAAATTTTGTCCATCAATTTTCACAAAACCAGAAGCTTTTGCTTTAACATCTTTGCCTTTTTCTGTTTTAATCAATACATCGCCTTTATTAACATCAGTTGCATCTTTAACAACAAGCTTATCATTTGCCCCAAATTGATATAAATCTTTGCTGACATTTGAAGCAACTATTCTTAAAATCTTTCTATCTTTTTCTTCTTCAATCGATGCAATACCATCTAATTCGGCAAAAATTGCTGGTTTTTTGATTCCTCTGGCTTCAAATAGTTCTTCAACTCTAGGCAAACCTTGAATAATATCTCCTTCGGAAGCTACACCACCAGTATGGAAAGTTCTCATAGTCAACTGTGTTCCAGGCTCACCAATTGATTGAGCAGCAATAATACCAACTGCCTGTCCTATTGCTACTTTTTCATTTTTACCTAAATCCCAGCCATAACATTTTTGACAGATACCTCTTTCCATTTTACATGTTATTACTGAAAAAATTCTAACAGAATCTAAATCTAAACTATCGATTAATTTTCCATATGCTCTTGTAACAATTTCACCTTTTTTAATAACAATTTTTCCAGACTGATCTTTTATATCAGAAGCTAATGTTCTGCCTAATATTCTATCGCCAATAGTCGTATTCATTTCAGTGCTATCTTTCTTAGTTATTTCAAGGCCTTTTGTATCACTACATTCTTCTGCTTGAATAATAATATCTTGAGATACATCAATCAATCTTCTTGTTAAATAACCAGCATTAGCAGTACGCAAAGCTGTATCAGTTAAACCTTTTCTAGCACCGTGAGTAGAAATAAAATATTCCAAAACACCTAAGCCTTCTTTAAAACTATTTTTAACAGGCAACTCAATAGTCTTACCTGATGGAGCAGCCATTAATCCTCTCATACCCATCATCTGAACAATTTGTGGCCATGAACCTCTAGCGCCAGATTCAACCATTGCGAAAACTGGACCAAATTCTTCAACTGTATTTCTTGTTACATCTGTAATTTTATCTTTTACATTTGCCCAAGTTTCAATTACTTTAACATAACGTTCATGATCAGTTAAAAGTCCTGATTTATATTGTTGCCTAATTTCTTCAATTTTCTTTGTTGCTTCTAGCATCATGCCTGCTTTTTCTTTTGGCAATTTCAAATCATCCATACCCCAAGAAAGTCCAGATCTAGTCAAATATTCAAAACCAATTTCTTTAATCGCATCAACTAATTTAACAGTTGTTTCTCCACCATGTTTATGCAAACATTCACCGATTAATTCTCTTAATGCTTTTTTATCAAAAACACTATTTCTAAAACCAAAATCTTCAGGCAGTACTCTGTTAAAAATGATTCTACCAACACAAGTCTCTGTTATTTCATTATCAATTCTAACTTTAATTTTTGCTCTGATATCAACTAAATCGTTTTCATAAGCTAATATTGCTTCTTCAGCATCAGAAAAAATCTTTCCTTCCCCTTTCATTCCAACGCGCATATTAGAAATATAATAGCAACCCAAAACAATGTCTTGAGAAGGGACAGTAATTGGAACACCAGTAGCTGGTTTTAACAAATTATGTGTTGCAGACATGATTTCTTTAGCTTCCTTTTGCGCCATGGAAGTAAGAGGAACATGAACAGCCATCTGATCGCCATCAAAGTCAGCATTGAAAGCAGAACATACCATTGGATGAATTTGCAAAGCCTTGCCTTCAATCAAAATTGGTTTGAAAGCTTGAATACCTAATCTATGCAGGGTCGGAGCACGATTTAACAAGACATATTTATCAGCAATAGTTTCTTCCAAAGCATCCCAAACTTCTGATCTGCCTTCTTCAATTAATTTTCCAGCAGATCTAACATTATGGGCAAATTCACTTTTTATTAAGCTATGAATAACAAATGGTTTAAACAATTCCAAGGCCATTGTTTTTGGAATACCACACTCGCCTAATTTCAAATGAGGTCCAATAACAATTACTGAACGTCCTGAATAATCAACACGCTTGCCTAAAAGATTCTGTCTGAAACGTCCTTGCTTGCCTTTCAACATATCAGCCAAAGATTTTAATAATCTCTTCTGTCCGGTTGAAGCAGCAGTTACCTTGCCAGATCTTGCTGAATTATCTAATAATGCATCGACAGCTTCTTGCAACATTCTTTTTTCATTTCTACAAATAACTTCTGGTGCATTTAATTCAATCAACCTTTTTAAACGATTATTACGATTGATAACTCTTCTATATAAATCATTTAAATCAGAAGCAGCATATCTACCACCATCCAATTGAACCATCGGACGCAAATCTGGAGGAATAACAGGAAGAACAGTCAATATTGTATATTCAGGTCTAATTCCAACCTTAATTAAATTTTTAACTAATTTCAGTCTTCTCTTAATTTTTTTCTTAATTTGAGCTGGCGCGTTGATTACTTCTTTCTCCAAATCAACTGCCATTTTTTCCAAATTAATTTCAGCTAAAACTTTTCTTACTGCTTCAGCGCCAATAGAAGCTTTAAAAACATGTCCGTATTTCAAAGATAAATTTCTATACTTCAATTCAGAAATAACACTTAATTTCTTAATATCTTTGACTTCATCTTTTTCAAAGTTAAAAACTTTATTCAATTTTTGTTGTTCTTTTTCTTTTTCTGAATACAAAGCTTTTAATCTTTTTTCCGCATCAGCAGAATTTCCTTTTTCGGACTTTTGTTTTACTTTTAATTGCTTTAATTCTGAAGCTAAATTTTTATACTTATCATCGATTGTTCTTTTCTTGGTCTTAAATTCATCTTCCAATTCATTCAAAGTTTCTACTTTTGCTTTCTCATCAACAGAAGTTATTAAATAACTAGCAAAATAAACAACCTTTTCCAAACTTTTTGCAGACAAATCCAAAATCAATCCAACTTTAGATGGAACACCTCTAAGAAACCAGATATGAGAAACAGGAGCTGCTAATTCAATGTGGCCCATTCTTTCACGTCTCACAATTGATCTCGTAACTTCGACACCGCATTTATCGCAGATTATTCCTTTATATCTGATTCTTTTATATTTTCCGCAATAACATTCCCAATCTTTTGTTGGACCAAAAATTCTTTCCGAAAACAGACCATCTTTTTCCGGACGTTGGGTACGATAGTTGATTGTCTCTGGTTTTTTAACTTCTCCATAAGACCAATCTAAAATTTCATCCGGAGAAGCCAGTTTTAATCTTATCGCATTAAAATCAGTTGTAATATTTGCCATTGATTTATATTAGTAAATTTGTAATTAGTGACTAGTAACTAGTTAAACGTTAACAATGAAACAATTTAGCAATGGAACAATTAGTTAACTTATCTAACCAGTCTAACTTATTTAACTTGCCAATATCCGTAATATCACAATATCCGAAATATTATTTCCGTTCGTACTTCTTTTCTTCAGTTTCAAGAATATTTCCAGATTTATCCAAAATTTCAACATTCAAAGCTAAGCTTTTTAATTCTTTAACTAAAACACTGAATGATTCTGGAACGTTTGGTTGTCTAATCGTTTCACCTTTAATAATTGCTTCATAAGTCTTAGAACGTCCAATAACATCATCTGATTTTATTGTTAATAATTCCTGTAGAACATGAGAAGCGCCATAAGCTTCAATTGCCCATACTTCCATTTCACCAAATCTTTGTCCACCGAATTGTGCTTTACCGCCTAATGGCTGTTGAGTAACCAAAGAGTACGGTCCGATTGATCTTTGGTGAATCTTGTCTTCAACTAAGTGATAAAGTTTCAAGATATACATCACACCAACTGTTGTTTTTTCTGCAAATGGACTGCCTGTTCTGCCATCATAAAGTTGAACTTTGCCATTTTCTGGCCAATTTGCTCTTTTTAGTTCAGATTTAATTGTTTCTTCTTTTACACCATCCAAAACAGGAGTTGCGACTTTATAGCCTAATAATTTTGCAGCCATGCCCAAGTGTACTTCCAAAATCTGGCCTTGATTCATACGAGAAGGCACGCCTAATGGATTCAAAATAATATCAACTGTTCTGCCATCAGGTAAATATGGCATATCTTCTTGAGGAACAATCTTTGAGATAACACCTTTATTACCATGACGACCAGCCAATTTGTCACCAACTTGGATTTTTCGAAGTTGAGCAACAGAAACCTGAATTGTTTTTATTACACCAGTTGGCAATTTATCACCTTTTTCTCTAGAAAATATTTTTACATCTACAACCTTGCCATGTTCGCCATGTTGTAGATATAAAGAAGTATCTTTTACATCTCTAGCTTTTTCACCAAAAATTGCTCTTAGTAATCTCTCTTCTGCAGTCAATTCAGTCTCACCTTTTGGAGTAATTTTGCCTACTAGAATATCAGAAGAAGTAACTTGAGCTCCAACTCTGACAATTCCTTCTTCATCCAAATCTTTTAATTTTTCTTCACCAACATTTGGAATATCGCGAGTTACTAACTCTGAACCTAATTTTGTATCACGAACATCAATTGAAAAATCCTCAATATGAATTGAGCTATAAACATCTTCTCGAACAAGTCTATCAGAAATCAACATCGCATCTTCAAAATTACCACCTTGCCATGCCATAAATGCAACAACAACATTTTTACCTAAAGCTAATTCACCTTTGTCAGTTGAAGATCCATCAGCAATAATCTGACCTTTCTTTACTTTTTCACCCATCGACACAATTGGTCTCTGATCAATACAAGTTGAAGTATTTGATCTTAAAAAATTTAATAATTTATATTCTCTAATATTTTTGTTAGCTTCTAATACCTTTATTCTTTTTCCTGATACTTCAATAATCTCACCATCTTTTTTACAAACAATTACTACGCCAGAATCTTTAGCAGCTCTTTCTTCACAACCTGTTCCAACGATTGGTGAATCAGGATTAATACAAGGGACAGCCTGACGTTGCATATTTGAACCCATCAAAGCACGATTCGCATCATCATGTTCCAAAAACGGAATCAAAGCTGTTGTAATAGAAACAATTTGTTTTGGAGAAATATCCATATATTCAATTTTACCAGTTGCTTCCATTAAAGGTTCACCTGCAATAATAACTTCCGCTCTTTTACCAGTAAAATATCCCTTTTCATCAATCGGAATTGTAGCTGGAGCTGTTACGTGTTTTTCTTCTTCAATTGCATCTAAATATTCAATGTCTTCTGTTACTCTTGACCTGATTTGGATAACTTTCAAGCCAGCATTCTTGATTTTGTCAATATCTTTTTTATCAATTAATTTATCAGCTGGTATGATTGTTTTTCCTTTTTCATCCAAAATTCCTGCTTTATAAGAAATTTCACCAATTGCTTTTTCGGCCTGTTCGATAGGAATCTCTCTCAAAACCTTTCTATAAGGAGTTTCAATAAAACCATATTCATTAATTCTCGCATAAGAAGAAAGATGGCCAACCAAACCAATGTTTGGACCTTCAGGAGTCGAAATTGGACAAATTCTACCATAGTGAGTTCTGTGTACATCACGAACATCAAAACCTGCTCTCTCACGAGACAAACCGCCAGGACCCATTGCTGATAGTCTTCTCTTATGCTCTAACTCGGACAATGGATTTGTCTGATCCATAAATTGAGAAAGTTGAGAAGACATAAAGAATTCTCTGATTGAAGAGATAACTGGTCTAGCATTAATCAATTGAGCTGGAGTAGAAGTATTAATATCCAAAGTACTCATTCTATCTCTAATAATTCTTTCCATTCTCATTAAACCAACTCTCATCTTATTCTGGACTAGTTCACCAATAGCTCTCACTCTTCTATTGCCTAGATGATCAATATCATCAGGATTACCTTGATTAATATTTAATTTAATCAATTCCTTGATAACATTAACAAGATCTTCTTTTCTTAAAACTCTATTTTGCTTGTTAATAACAATTTTTTCACCCAATCTTTTGTTCATTTTAAAACGTCCGACTTTGCCAAAATCGTATCTTTCAAAATTAAAAAACATTGCTTCAATCAATGATCTTGCATTATCTGCCGTAGCTAAATCACCAGGTCTGATTCTTTTATAAACTTCAATAAAACCTTCAGCTTGATTTTTTGCAATGTCTTTTTCTAATGTATTTTTAATGAATTTTCTATCAGGCAAAGTATCAACATCTTTGAATTGAGCTAAAATTTCTTCGTCAGAAGAAAAACCAAAAGCCCTTAACAATGATGTTACAGGTACTTTTCTCTTACGATCAATTTTTGCATAAATAACACTTTTTGAATCTGTTTCAATTTCAATCCAAGCGCCACGATTAGGAATAATTTTTGCTCCAAATAATTTTTCGCCTTTTGTTAATTCAGCAGTAAAGAAAACACCAGGAGATCTGATTAATTGAGAAACAACTACTCTTTCAACACCATTAATAATAAATGTTCCTCGATCAGTCATTAATGGAAATTCACCTAAATATACTTCTTGTTCTTTTATTTCCCCAGTTTGCTTGTTAACTAATTGGACCTTACAACGAACAGAAGCCTCATAAGTTGCATTTCTAGATTTTGCTGCTACTTCATCAACTTTCGGTTCGTCAATAATATAATCAACAAAACTTAATTCTAGATTTTTTTCTGTAAAATCCTTGATTGGTGAGATTTCATCAAACAATTCTTTCAAGCCTTCTTTAAAAAACCAATCATAAGAATCAGTTTGAACTCTGATTAAATCAGGAAGTTCAATAACATCATGCAATTTAGTGAAAAATTTTCTTTTTTGCTTTTGAGGCATAAGTTTAAAAATATGAAAAAAATAAAAATATAAAAATATTTCTCTATATATCAACCTTTAAGACAAATGCCTGAGTTATCCACAGCTCTAGGAGATACAAAAAAATAGCCAAAAAATGACTTATTTGGCTTATTTAAAGTCTTTTATAAATATCACGCCCGAGGTAATTAACCTCTGCTTTGAATATCATACTTCCAGTATAAGCGTTTTATTTAAAAAGTCAAGCTTTTTTTAATTACAAACACTATTATGGCTAACATTAAGCAAAATATAACATATATGCTCTTTTTATCCACAACGCTTATCCTTCAATTCCAGTAATTATATCTCGTAATTTTAATAATCCTTCATTTTCGTCTTTACCAGACTCTTTAGTAGATAGCTCTCGATTCATTTTTCGTCCTATCTTCTCTCTTTGTTTTTCTAATTTTCTTTCTTTATGAGATGTTGCCAAAAAATGCTCTACTTCCTCGCTAACAACCATTACTGCTCCAGCAATTCTTGACAAATTTGATTCAGTCATTTTTTTTGATCTTGCTAAAATATTTGCCAATTTACCTCCAAGTTTTTCCAAACCAGATAATTTTCTAAGTTCGTCAGGCTTATAACCAAGCTCGCTTGCAATTCCACCAATCTTTTTTGCAATTTCATCAATTCTTTTAAATGACTTTTCCGATATCTTTTTACTTGCAGAAAATTGACTTACAGCAATAGCATCAACCTTTGCTTCAAAATGCTTAAAAGCCGGAATTTCTGCTGTTTCAGTTCTCTCAGATAAAAATTTTGCCTTAGATTCCTCTGTAGTTGGCGGATCCCAATCATCATAAGGTGCTTTTTCAAAAGGAACATGAGTTATTCCTTCTTGTTTCCTTGTTTCTTGCCTAGCTAGATCTTCCGTTACTGCTTTCCACATTGCTTCTACATCAGAAGCTTCGCCTTCATCTTCATGACCATCTTGCAACCAAATCGGCAATTCAGTTTTTGTCTGTTCTACTTCTGCTCTCGATTTAGCTACCCATCTACCATTTTTATATTCTGCTGGAATTACCTCTATAATATCTATAATATCTTTATCCTCAAGAGGAGACCATTCTTCTTCCAATGCAGGAGCTTCTTGAACTTTTTGCCCATAATAAGCTTCTTTAGCAGTTGGCACTTCTTCTGGATATATCTCTTTATGTGTCGGCAATTCTTCATGAAAAAATTGCTCGCGATCAGCAGCGTCTAATTTTTTATTCCACTCCTGCCAAACCCTTTTTTCTTCAGCTGTCTTTGGCATTCTCGGCAAATCTTCTTTTTTAAGAGGCAAAATATCCTCAAAATTAATCAAATTGCCTTCTTCAAAAATTTGTTCCGGTTCAACTTCCATTTCTGGCTCTTCAACTGTTTTTATATTTTCCTCATGCAATTCTCTCTCTTTATTTTTTAAAAAATTTTTTTCTTCATCTGTTGCTTCACCAGATTGAACTTCAGTAATTTCATGAGTCCTTTTAACACCAGTTTTTTGCCGACTCAGACTCTCTTCATCTGCAAAATTATTACTCGCTTCTCTTTGTGCCATATTTTTAAAAAATTAATTTTTAGTTCTATCAAGACATTATATACAATTCCTCAATATTATTTAATCTGTTCTTTTATTCTTCTTTTTTTATCTTCTTCAACCATTTTTACCGCATCTTGAAAAACACTATCAAGCCTTCCATCTAACTTTTCAATTCCTTTTTGATATTCATCATAAGCATATTTCATTCTCTTCAACATTCTAAAATAAATCAAATCCAAAACTAATTTGTCTTGATGAATTTCAGTACCCAAATTTTCTTTTGTTTTTTCTTTATCTTTAATTCCTTTTTGCACTTTTTTGATATGATTATCAATTGCCTTGATAATATTATCGCGCACTTTTTTACTTAGACCTTCAGTTTCTATCTTTTTGATCAAGCTATTTTTTTCACGAGTTGTTAAATCAGATTGTTTGATTAATTCGATTGCTTTTTTTGTTTCCATATTTTTATTATTTAAAATATTTTTTAAAAAAAATTATTCGCTAGGACTTACTTCAAATTTAGCTCTCAATTGTTCAAAACGCTCTCTTTGTTTTAATAATTTTTCATATTCTTTTCTTTCACTTTTTTCTTTTCTTTTTTCTTCCCATGCTTTAATTTTTTCTTTTGTTCTTTTTATTTCTGCTGGAAAATCTTTTGCTATTTCTTCATAAGCTTTTTGAGCCTCAGTAGAAATATCTCTTAAACCATCGTCCATTTTTTTTATCGCCAATTTTGGTAAATTTTCTCCAGCTGCAACAGTACCATATCCCAAATCACGCATCGTTCTTCCAAACATTGATAAACCATTTTTTATTCGCCCACTAAACAAACCCTTTAGCAATCCTCCAGCATTACTCAAACCTTTCTTAGCATATTTCGTTAACTTTTCTACTGTTTGTCTACCTTGTTCAACATTCCAAATCTTTGCATCAGCTACTGTTTGAGCATCAAAATTTTTCTCAACATCAGACACTAAAAGATTCGTATCTTCATCAAATGACGTATCAGTATTCCCAATCAGATTATCAACCGTTTGACTAAAGGAATCTTCAGGCCAATATTTTGCAAAAAGATTTTCAACCTCTGGATTATCATATACTTCTTCCTCTGCAGTCTTCAAAACTTCTTCCACTTCCGCAGTTTTTACACCACCACGTCCTTCATTTTTTCTAATCTCTTCAGCAATTTGTGCCAAGATGTCTTCTCCTTCCATTTCTAATGGAGAAGGAGGCGCTTCCACTTCTTCAAATTTAGCTCTTTCTAAAAAAGCTTTTTCTTCTTCTGTTGCTTCACCCTCTTCAACTTCAGTAACTTTATGCTCTTTTTTTACACCTGTAGCACTTGATTTTTTCTTGCCATTCTCATCAACTTCTTGGATATCTTTATCAGCGACTTCTAACTCTTTAACAGTTGATGCTTCTTTTACTGTAGGTGCGGCTTCTTCTGCCACAGTTGGTACATCAACCTCTGCTATTGTTGGCGCATCTTCAACAACAACGCCTTTTCTTTTTCTAGTTCTCTTTCCAGATTTTGCTTGTTCTTTATAAAACTCTTCTTGATCTGGAACATCAATATTTCTTCTTGCCATAAATTTTAATTTAGTTTTTTACAAAAAATATCCTTATTTAAATATAACACAAAATAATATTTTCTGCATTATTTTTTTGGCTTTGTAATATGTGGCTCTCTTAAATAATAAGGCACGACAATATTATTTTGTTCTTCATTATTCAAACGTTCATTGCCAATTTTAAATAAATTTTCTAATACATCATTATCAAAATCATCTTTTATCTTAATATCCAAAACTTTATCTTTCAATTTTTCTCTAATTATTTTTTCTTTTTCAGAATCAATTTGTCCAATAAAATGGCAAGGAGTATTTATCTTTTTACACAAGTCATCTAAATTTAACACTCCTCTATCTTCCAGTTTATTATTTTTGGTTTCAAAATAAATCAAATCGCTAATATTTTCCAAAATAATCACCATATCATGTTCTTCAATTCTGGCAGTTTGACGTTCCGACTCTCCGATGCTCTGACGCTCCATTGTCTCAAATCTATCCACGCCAACTACTTTGCAATTCCAGCCAAAAGCTAAAGCATTCGCAGTCGCAATACCAACTCGCAATCCAGTATAAGATCCAGGACCTGTCACAACAATAATTCCATCGATCTTATTATTACCAACTAATTTTTTAATAATTGGCAATAAATCTTCTGATTGCCTTAAATTTGCTTCCCAAATTTTTTTCTTAATAATCTTTTTTTCGTGAGCAATACCCACAAAAGATATATAAGTTGCCGTATTTATTAATAATATCATTTTAAAAAAATAAATTTTATGTTATATTTTCTATATTAAGTTCAACTTTATGAACTTTAAAAACTTTATAACTTCATAACTAATAACATGTTTATTGTTCCAAAAATATTAATCATTGCACTCGTTGCCGGTGTTCTCGTCCAAATCATAAAAGTTTTTGTCATGTCCTGGCAGAATAAAGAGCTATTCAATATCCATTATTTATCACGTTATGGAGGCATGCCATCTACTCATTCTGCCTTTTTAGCTTCTTTAACATCAGCTGTTTTTTTGGAAGACGGCTATGCATCAACATCTTTCGCAATTTGTTTAATCTTTTCCATTATTATTATTAGAGATGCCTTTGGTTTTAGAATGCTTTTAGAAAATCAAGGAAAAACATTGCTTAGAATGATTGAAAATCATAGACAAGAATTCAAAGAAGTTGAAAAATATCGAAGATTTAAAACTTTAGGTCTAAGAGTCGGCCATACTTTGCCTGAAATATTTGTTGGCGCGATGATTGGAATATTAGTTACGCTCTCTCTATTCTTCATAATCTAATCTGCAAAAAGACAAATCCCAAACAACAAACAAATTCCAAAAAGGCTTAAGTTTCGACATTTGAACTTTAACATTCATTTGTCATTTGACATTTTTAATTTGTAATTTCTTGAGCTCTTCTTTCGCTACCTTTCGATCATCCCATTCTATTCCTTTTCCAGATCCAACAGGTCCAGTCATTATCATTTGCTCACAACCTTTGCCAGTTATCAAAATCACATCATTTGCATGTGCTTTTTTTATTGCCAAAGCAATTGCCTCTCGTCTATTTAAAATCTTAAACAAATTCTCATCCAATCGTTTTGGCAAAGCATTAGAGATTCTATTAGATTTATTAGAGATAGTATTCGAGAAATCAATAGCACCCTGCGCCACATCATCAATAATTTTCTGCGGGTCATCATCGTAAGGATCTTCATTAGTCACAATAACGATATCAGCAAATTTTGCTGCTAAAGCTCCTAATTTTGGCCGTCTCGCCACATCTCTTCCTCCTCCTGTCGATCCAAGCACTGAAATTAGCTTGCCTATTTTATTTTTATCTTCCGCTTCTTCAAATTTCCGATTTTCTGACGTTCCGATTATCTGACGCACTGTTTTATAAACATTCTCGAGAGCTACTGGCTCAAAAGCATAATCAACAATTACTTTAAAATTCTGCCCTTCTTCTATAAATTCCATTTTACCCAAATGCAATTTTACAGTTTTCAAAATCTCAGCCGATTTTTTTAAATCGATTCCATATAGAAAAGCAACAGCGATTGCAGACAACGCATTATACACGTTATACTCGCCAAGCATATTCAAAGTAAAATCAACATTTTTTTCAACATTAGTCATTTGACATTGGTCATTCATTTGGCATTTGTAATTTGTAATTTGAAATTTAACCTGCAATCCTTCAGTTTTAATATCGATTGCGTGCAAATTACAGTTTCCATTTTTAATTCCAAAAGTTAATTTTTCTCTAACTAAAAAATCTAAAAACTCTGGCGCATATTTGCTATCAGCATTTGCAACGATTTTATTTTTTACAACTCTGAAAAATTTTAGCTTTGCTTTTTTATAATTTTCAAAACCACCATGCGCCTCAACATGTTCAAAAAATAAATTCGTAAACACCCCACAATCAAAATCAATTCCTTTATGGCGATATTGTTCAATTCCTTGTGACGTTACTTCAATTACGCAAAAATTACAACCTGCTTGAACAGCCTTTTTCAAAAATTTTTGTGTTTTAAACCTTCCTAACATTGTCTGTTTGTATTTGCTAATCCACCCATCTTCTTTAATCGCAAAATTTGATGTCGACATCATTGCGCAATTTTTTCCAGATTTTTGCAAAATTTGATAAATCAAATTACAAGTTGTTGTTTTTCCAGTCGTACCAGTCACGCCAATTACAGTCAGCTTTTTAGATGGATGTCCGTACAAAAAAGCAGCCAGTTCAGCCAATATAAAGTGGTAAAGCCTTAAAATCGGTTTTGGTATAATTTTTCGTAAAATATTCATCATGAATCTAAAATAACATAGAAAACATGTTTTTTCAACTTTGCCTTCAATGATATAAACAAAAATTAATCCAAAAAAATACGGCTAGACAAAATCTAGCCGTATTTGTAATATTTGTGGCCTTAAGGCATTCGTGAGATTCGCAATTACTTCACGCCAATCGTAAACAAAGTATCTTTCTGTTTAAAATATCTAATATCAGTCGCAAAAGTATTCTTCTTGGTATTTTGTTTCGTATTAGTAATCAACTTTAACCTATTAGCATTATACCAAGTTTTTGTGCCTTTGTCATAAAATTTCAACCACAACTTTTTCTCTGCCTGTTTTTTAGTTAGCTTCTTCAAATCAGAATTTTTTAATCTTAATCTGTTTGATAATTTTTGAGTGTAATAGAATTTTACTTTGACTCTGAACATCTTTTTTTGATATTTTTCTACTTTGTTTTTGTATGACTTCGATGTTTCATCGCTACAAGCTGGATTATAATAGCAAGTTACATAATTGCTTTCTGCCTTTATTAATTTGCTTCTCGATTTTTTATGATAGCTATATAAATTCGTTTTAATTTTCCAATATCTTTTTATTGCTTGCTTTTTTACATTTGCATAGTTTTTTGCATATTTTTTGTATCTGTATGTTTGCATCCAATAATTCTCTGAATTATTAGGCAGTTTTTTCCAGATATATGATAAATCATAGTTAACTACCTCAACATCTTCCTGCGGAATTACTTTGTCTGATGAATTATCATCAGTTGAAGTTAAAGTAGTTGACGATACATTTCCAGCCCAATCTGAGACTCTGAAATATACAGTTTTAACTGTTGAGCCTGAAGCATTATGAATACCAGTCAAAGTTGCTGAAGTCAATGCTGTTCCTGCTGTCAAAGGATCGCAAGTATTGCTTTCATCAATACAATAATATTTAGCTCCACCCATTTTTGCATAATCAGATGCTGACAGGTTGTAGCTGAATTGATCGCCTGATTTGCCAGTTAATGCGACTGTTGCTGTTGGAACAACGCTATCAAGTAAAACGAAATTAGTATTCTGGCTAGCAGTATTGTAATAAGCAATAAAATCGTTATTATTGCCATGAGCAATTGAATTCAGAGTTGAATTCTCCATTCCGACTATTGAAGAAATAATTCCTGAAGCGCTATTATATGCATAACCTAAATAATTATTGCCAAAATAATAGTGTGAAAGATGTTCATAATTTTGGCTATCCAAGGCAATTGATGGAGAAAAACCAGGATATCCTCCAGTAGATGATACATAGGCAGAAGATGTAAACCCTGAAAGATTACCACTTGCTACTTGCAAAGAAGAACTACTAACATCAACATATGTGTATGCAATCTTAACAACATCATCACTTCCTACTGAAATTGAATTTCCGTAATAATTTCCCCCTGCAGCTGTAACAATACCAGACAATGTGCCATTTGCATAATTTACAGCATATTTTGTAGATAAATTAGTTCTGTCAGAATAAGAAACATGAATATTATCCTGCAAATCAACAGCTGATGATATATCATAAATATTACCTGCCAAAAGTGTTCCAACAACCCAATTAGAACCAGTCCAATGAGCATATTTCAATCGATTATCAGTATCGCCTGCATGATACTGATAATAAATATGTGGAGTACCATCAGATCTCAATACCATTGAAGTCTGCAAACCAGTATCTCCAGTTGTATCAATTGCCTCCTGCCCAGCCCACAAATCATTACTCTTTTTCACATATCTTAAATCACCATTATAATAATAACTAATATGAACATCATCGTTGCTCTTATTAATAGCGATTGAACAATATTTACCATATCCAGAACCAATTTCTTTAAATAAAGAATCAGTTGCCCAAAAACTTCCATTCCAATAGATATGGCGCAAACCAGAAATAGTAGTACCACCAACTTCTTCATAATAAGCACAAATATGCGGATAATCATTACTATCAAGTGTTATAGAACGATCTCCTTTATAATTTCCCCCATAACTCATAATATTTCTAAAAAATACTTTTCCGCTTTCATTTGTTTGCGTATAAGCTTGCGCAAATTGAAAACACAATAAACTAAAAAATACGACTAAAAAACTTGTTAATGCTTTCTTCATTTTTTTATTTTATTTTTTATTAAAAATTTTATTAAATATATTATAACACAAAATAATTTCAAATCTAATTGATCTTTGCTACAACATTATAAAAAATCTGATACGCAATTCCTCCGCCAAAAATAATATACAAAATATAAATTAAAAATTTTGGTATTTTCAATGAATAAGCGGGCTTTAATTGTCCTTTTTTCTTTGCTTTCAAAAACATTCTCAAGATCATAATGCCTTGTAAACCGCCAGTCACTGTCCCTACTATCTCAATGACTGAAATAAAACTTCTTGCTCCCAAAAGAAAGATAATCAATGGTACAGAAACAACAATCAACCAAGAAACAAAATTATTTATCTTATAATCAAATTTAAACATGTCCTTTAAAGACAATCCTAAACTAAAAAAAGAAGTTGCCACAGTCAAAACACCCAAAACCGCACCCATTATTACCACTTTTCTACCCAATATTTTGCTGACACCTACGATTGCTTCTTCACTTGTTTGACCACCAGAAATTCCAACAATTGTTAAAGTAAAAAACAAATAAACAATCAGAGAAATCAACATACCGCCAATAATTGCCATCTTTAATCTTTTCCTATTTTTTACCAATAGATCTGCCATTCTTGGTACGATAGAAGCACCTTCAAAAGAAAACAAAATTACTCCATATGGCAAAAACAAAAATGACCAAGAAAAACCACCTAAATTAGTATAATTAATTTCTTTAGCTCCTACAATAAATATCAATCCTACTATTATCAACAATAAAACAACAGAAATGTTTTCCAATTTTTTAATAACCTTCAAACCAAAAAGAATTGCAAAACTCGCCAATAAATAAAAAATAACAGAATATATAAACGAAGTACCTCCAAAGTATTGTTTTAAGATAATTGACAAAAAATTACCTATCCCAATTGTATACGCCAAAAGAGCTCCAAAAACTCCAAATATCATCGAAAAGGAAATTACTCTCTCTCCCCATTTGCCAGCATATCTCTTTGCATATCCAACCATTTGATGTCTCCCTTTTGTTCTTAACACAATCTCACCAAAAGCTAGAGTCACAATACAAACCATCAAACCTAAAAATATCAAATATATAATGCCAATTAAAAAACCAACCTTCGAAACTACATAAGGAATACCAAACATACCAGCTCCGATAATCGTTCCGACAAGTATCGCTACAGCACTAAAAAAATTACCTTGTATTTTCATCTAATTTAATAAACACATTATAATTTTCGAAAAAAAATTTCTGTCGCAACGAAAACAAAATAAAACAATAACAAAAAAAATGCTTCTCTCTTCGTTAATATTCTTTCTGTCTTCATAAAAATAAACAACAATATCATTGCAAACAACATAAAAAATCCAGTCACAAATATTAATCTAGCATCAAAGCTAAAAGGCATAATAACAACAGTTATTCCTAATACTATTGTCGCATCAGTTATAACGGTTCCCAATATATCTCCCAAAGCCAATCCTTCTGCTTTGTTTCGCACTGCTTTAATCGAAAAAAATAATTCTGGCAAAGTAGTTCCTAAAGCTACAAAAAACATTCCAATAATTATTGGATTAATTTTAAAACCATTTGCTAACAATATCCCAAATTTCACTGTAAAATTTGAAGCAACTAACAAAAATAATAAACTTATAATTAAAAAAAATAAGTTCTTATACGAAAAATTATAGCTTACTTTTTTATTTTTTTTCGTGCTCTTTTTAAAAATTAAAATATAAAATAACAATCCAGACAAAATCAACAATACTCCCTCCCAGCGAGCATAATATCCATTTAAACCAAAAAACAAAGGAATTAATATTATAAAAATATATTTAAGATTATCTTTCAAAATTTTACTTTCTACCTTCACGCCTTTTTTCGAAAAGAAAACTACTATAGCAATTATTAAAGACAAATCCGCAACATTCGATCCAAACAAGGTACCTAAACCAAAAGCAGGTATGCCTTGTATAGCAGAAGAAACAGAAACCAATAATTCCGGCAATACAGATACTGCTGCCACTACTAAAAAACCCAAAATATATTTTGAAAATCTAAAACTGCTAGCAACATTAGAAGAATACTTTATTGCCATATCAGCACTCTTAATTACCACAAACAATGAAAATAAAAAAACTAATCCATAGGTTATCACCATAAAAATGACTTAAATAATAACTTATCTATTTCCAAAATTCCCACCACTTTTTTTGTGTCTGTTCCTCTTTTTTAAATTCCTTCTCTCTCATCTTTTCTGCGATATCTTCCTGCTCATCAGGTCGTAAATTCAATTTATTTTCTCCATTCATTTCTTTGCGTTGTTTATCAATCGTTTTTTCTTGCATTCTGTTTGCAAAACCAGATTCTCGCGCATTTTCTCGCGTTTTTTCCACTCGATCAAAAGGATTTTGTTGGTCTACCATAAAATTAAAATTATTTTTTTAAACTGCACTAATTGCAAACATATTATTTTTCCAATCAAAATTTTCAATCCAAATTCTAAATTTCTTTTCCTTTCTTAAATATACTGCTGGCATTGTCTGCCAAGACCTACTATTATAATTATAAAATTTTAATTTCAAATCTTTTTTCTTCAATCCATGCAATAATTTATTTCTAAACTTAAAAACCATTTTAATTTTAAATTTTCTATCACTTTTTATTTTGTTTAAATTTGATTCTATTCGCCAATAGCCCTTTAATGTTTTAGACTTTTCTAAACCACTCGGTTTTTTTGCAATTCTCGTTATTTTAAACCAATAATCAGTTGGCTTGCTAGGTAATTTTTTGAATTTAAAATCCAATAATTTTCCTTGTAAATTAAGATTTTTTAATCCTTTTCTTAAATCAAATTTTTTATCATTATAAATGATATTATAATTTTCCGTTCTGACAATTTCCTGATTTCCCAAATTATCAATTGAAAAGAACTTCAATACTTTATCATTAAAAATTCGAAACGGACTTGAATATTTTGTTGAACTAATAGTTGGAGTTGAACCATCAAGAGTATAATAAATCCCAGAAATTCCATCACTATCAGTTGCAGTTAAAACAATCTTTTTATATTTTTTATAATCTCCTCCAGCAGGTGTTGCTATGGTTCTTGGTTCAAGAAAATTTTCTGAAATTTTATCCCACAATTCAGTATATGTCCCATCATATCCCAAGGCCCAAATCCCAATGCCTAACAAGTTATTATCATTCACTAAATCATACTTGTATTGCAAACTTTCGGCATCTTCATACCAAGTCTGCTGAAAACTGCCATATTTATAATACGGCGTTTTCGAATCATTGTCCCAAATTCTCGAATAGTTTAATAATGCTAACCTATTTTCAGCATAAGTTTTTGCCTCACCATCAGCAGTTGTATTTGCTGGAATAATATCCGCTGTAACTGGCCAATCATAGCCATAATATGGCACTCCTAAAATTAATTTTTGTCGATTAGTATTTGTTAAATTAAAATAAGTATCCAAAGTACTTTTCACATTATAATTGCCCCAAGTGCTACTATCATCATATGGCGAAATCGGCCCAGCTTCTGGACCTGTTTGCCAATGATAATCATAAGCCATGATCATTAATCCATCTGAATTTTGTGCCAAGGAATTTTCATCAAAAGAATTTGACCAATCAACTGCTGGCACATCAATTGCAATATGATAAGAAGAATTGGAAGCTTTAAAAGCATTATTTAAATCAGTAATAAAAGTAGTCAAATTTTCTTTCATCGAAGAATCAACATTTTCAAAATCAATATTTACTCCATCAGCAGATGTGTTTTTAACTTCATTCAATAAATTATTAATTAAATTATTTCTGTTTGTCGCGCTTGATAATAAAGTTGAAAGATCTGATGCATTAAAATTTTGTGCTGTTAAAACTACCTTAACGCCATTTTGATGAGCCAAATCCAACAACGTATTATTCGGCCAACCATGTTTATCACCTAGACTTCCATTGCCATTAACTTCAATCGAAAAATAAGCAACATGAGTCAATAAATCCCATTGAAAATTAGTATACGCATCTCCCATCCAATATGGATAAAAACCATAAACAACCTTAGATACGCTTGGCGTTGAACTTATGCTTCCATGGCTAACAATTCCAACATTATCTTGCACTTTGTAGTCTCTATTTTTTTCCAATTCGATTTGATGGATACTTTTTCCGAAAACAAAATTTCCAGAAAACAGAAATGAACAAACAATTAATAGATAAAATATTTTTTTCATTATATATATTTTATTTTTCCGCTATCACAAACCAATTTTTCATCTTCGAAAACAATCTAATATCTGATACTAATAGATTCTTATTTTTTTTCAAAATCGTTTTATCTTTCTTTTTCCAATAATTAACATAGCTTTCTTGTTTTGAATATAAGACTAAATTCTTTTCTTTTATTCCAGCTTTTTTAATTTTCTTGCTTTTGTATGGAAAATAAATTTTTACTCGATATTTTCCTGCTGTTTTTTTGTACAAATTTGTCCTCAATTTCCAAAAATATTTTAATGATTTTTCATTCTTTAAAAAATTAGGCTTTTTTTTCACTTTATCAATTTGCATCCACATCTTTGTTGGATTGTCTGGCAAATCTAAAAATTTTATTCCAATGCCAGTTCTGCTCGAAACATATTTTGTTCCCAAAGAATCATCATTGAATCTTATATAATTATCAAAGGTTTTCACTGCAATTTTAGAAAATAATCCTACACTTGCTTCCGGCTCAATTTCCGTATATTTCCTTTCTCCAAAAGTTTTAACTAACCAATCACTATCAGAAGTTCCAGTTGAAAAACCAACTAATGCGAAATCATCATTCTCATTAAAATCTATTCCAAAATACGTTTCATTATTACTTTCATTTTCCAGTAATGAATAAAGCAAATTACCATTGCTATCATATTTTCTAAGTGATAGATCATTGCCACTTGCAACTTTAGAATCACCAACTAAAATTACTTGATTCAAGGAATTTATTGCCAAACCATACAAATAATCATTTCCTAATTCACTATCAAATAATCTATCCCATACTAAATTTCCTTCAGAATCAACTTTCCTTAACAACCAATTATTATCAGTCTCATTATAATATCCGCCTAAATAAATATTATTATTTGAATCAACTTCTACTGCTCTAAAATAATTTGCTGTTCCTTTTTCATAACTCGTATTCCAATCTTCCACCAAATTATTAGTATATTTAATGGTATAAAATTCTAAGCTCTCATCAGTTGCTCTATTTCCAGTAGCAATAATATTATTTTCTGAATCAACTGCTAAATCATACAAAATATCATCACCTAAAGCTGAATCGTAATCTTGATCAGTAATAATATTTCCATCTGCATCGTATTTTCTTAGATACCAATTTTTAGTTCCGCTTGTCCTATAGCCTCCAGCAATAACATTATCATCGTTATCGACAATTACTGCATTTGCTTCATCATTTCCTCCAGAATCATAAGTCTTGCTCCACAAAATATTGCCATCACTATCGTATTTTCTAATATACCAGTCTTTATCACCAAGCGCTTCAGAATAACCAATTGCAATAATATTATCAAAACTATCAATTGCTAAATCTTTAACCTCGCCATTATCAAAATCAAAAGTTTCTGACCAAATTGATTCTCCATCTTCACTATATTTTTCTAATAACCAATCATAACCACCAGTTTCGTTTGCATAATTTCCCGCCACAACCAAATCGTTAGTTGACAAAAATTTTACGCTTTTTGCTTGATCATGACCGTTTTCACTATCATAATTTTTAACAAAAAAATTAACTGGCTCTAATTCCATAGTTTGATCAAAAGAACTAGCAGATTGCGCTTCTGAATTTCCAAAATATAGATAAATGTTTTTAATACTTTCAGCCAAAAGTTCCGGAACTTCTACCCAAATCGTTGCCAAATTTTCTTCATAATCAAAACTTTTCAACCAAAAATCAAGCGAGGTTGAATCATTTGAATCAACGAATCTAATATCTGATCCATCACTTTTTATTCTTGACCAAAAATCAGTCTGTTCTTCATCTAAAACTATTTTTATTTGATGATTGCTTAGGTTTTCTGAATTCAAAGTATTATCCAATTCAATTGGCAAGCGATAATCATAATCATTACTATACCAAGCCTTGGCATCTGAATTAAAAATAACAAAATAACCAAATAACAAAATTATGCCAATAAAAAATCGTTTCATTTTAGTTTTTATTTTAAAATACTTATTCGAAAATTAATTCTTTTTATTCGAAAAATTATTCAAGAGTTTTCAATATTTCAACTGCATTTTCCACGATCTTTTCCATATTCTTGTAGCTCGTCATTTCGCTCAATTCTTTCACACTTACCCATTTTAATTCTGCAATTCCTTCTGCATCTTGTAGCTCAATATTAACATCTTCTTGAGCTTCCATCAAATACCAATAAACCACTTTATGTATCAAATCCTTGCCTCCTGGCTTACCTTTAGAATCTGCTTTAAACCAATAGTCCATTTCACCAAGTTTTTCCTTTAATTTCAGCCCATACATGCCTGTTTCTTCAGCAACTTCTCTTAAAGCTGCCCTTTCAACTCTCTCGCCTTCTTCAACATGACCTTTTGCAAAAGTCCATTTGTTAAAAGGATCCAAAATCAAGGCAATTCTAATGCCTTCTTTCGTTTTTTTAAAAACAATGCCACCAGCTGAAAATTCTAGTTTTGTTGACATATAAAACATTATAACAGAAATTTTCTATATAAAAAAGACTGCAGATTAGTCCTTTTTACTTTTACCCTGCAACTTTTACCTTTTCAATTTTGACTTTTTACTTCTCACGTATCTTCACATCATATAGAATCTCTTCTAATCTTTTCAAATTTCTCTTCGCTTCATCGAACTTTACTCTCAATTTTCCAGTCAAATCAAATTTAATTAATTCGCCAACAACATCATCAATTCCTTGCTTATAATCAGAAATTTTTTCTGCCTCGCCTTTTGTTACCAAAATTACTGCCATTCTCACCATCTCTCCAGTCAAATCACAAATTCCAGAAATCATTGTTTCAAAACCGAATTTCAATTCTGATTTAAAATCAATATCGCCACTCTTCAAAAATTCAAAAAACATTTTTGCTTCTACAAATTCTTCTGCAGCTTCATAATATGCACCAACACCAGACGAATTGCCCAAAGATATTAATTTCTGTTCTGTGCTAGTTAAAACTTCTTCAGCCTTTTTTAAATCATCACGATGCATTAAAAAAATCGCCTGTTTTGACATTTTTAAAACAACTCTTGCTTCACCAATAATTTTTTCGCGCATTAAACTATGTTCCTGATTTTCCACCAATAATTTTTCAAATAATTCTTTGTTTAACATATATTTTTTTACTTTTAAATTGTAACTTTTGAATTTTTACTTTTTACTTTTACCTTATCGAATATTCACATCCACAATATTTTTGTCGATAAATTCCATTCTCCTTACACAATACAATGCTTCGCTTATATAATGCTGAGAAATCTTCTTCCAAAAATTTAACTCCATATTTTTTCTCTAATTCAAGGCCAATTCTATTTGTCATCATTGTATTCTTATATGGTGAAATAGACAAGGTTGTTCCAAAAATATCAAAAGAATGCTGCACTGCAAAAATTGCTGTTTTTTCTAATCTTATTTTTATACAAACCTCGCATCTTTTTCCGCCTTCTTTTTCCTTTTCTAATCCTTTAATTTTTTCCTGCCAATTCTTAACATTATATTTTTCAACTTTTAAATTATTTTTTTTTAATTTAATCAATTTTTCTAGATTCTCTAATCTCAGATTATATTCGCTTTCTGGATATATATTTGGATTATAAAAATAACCAGTCACATCATATTCTGGCATTATTTTTTCCAATACTGCACTCACACACGGAGCACAACAAATATGTAATAATAGTCTATCTATCATGTCTTCCAATTTTAAATTTTTTTTAGTATTTTGTCAATCTTGACATTTTTTCACAACAATCCTATACTCTTGAAAACCTGCAAGATGCTCTCTCACAACCAAGGAGGAAGGCATGAAGAAAACAATTCTATTTTGTTTAGCTTTATTTTTTACATCATGTGCAATCGACAAAGAAGACAAATGTGAAATCTGCGTACAAACTGTGTCATGCGAAAACATCGGCTGGCTAAATTTTGGAGACAGAGACAACATTGATTTAATCAATGAATGTGGTTTTGAATATAATAATGGTGAAAAGGGCGGATATGGCCATACACTTCAAGAAAAAGGCTGTAATGAAAGCATGTTATTGATCTGGGCAAATGGTGGCTTAAAAAACGCTTATCTTTCAGCTGACTGGGCTGGAGAAACAAACCGCGGTACAAAGATTAATGATTCCCTTGCCGAATTCCGAAAAGCCTATCCAGAAGCAGTAAAAAGTGATTTTGAAAGCAATAACGAATACGAATTATGGAAAGTAATCACTTACAAACCCTATCCCGAATCATTAGACTACTGTAGCATGCATTTCATCTTTGATCGTCAAACAATAAAATTAGTCAGCATCAGAATCTATAGTTACTAAAGGAGGAAAAAAAGATGAATAGAAAACTATGTCTTCCAATTTTCCTTGCATTCTTCAACTTCGAATGCGGAGATCAGTGCGTAAATATAGATGAGCAGCTAGAATGCAATGGGCTTGAAAATATTAAGTTTGGAGACAGCGTCACTTCTACTCTTGACGAAGAGTGTTTCCATAGTTACGGTCGAGGCAATTTCACTATTTACGAAAAATATGGTATTTCTATTTTCACACTTGGTGACGCAGATAATAGCAACTATATTGTCTATTCTTTTCATCTGACAACCGGCTGGATTGGACAAACTGATCGAGGACTAAAACTAGGAGATCCAATCGAAAAATTCAACACTCTATATCCCAAATCAGAATCCTATCCCGGTTCAGTACCTTCTCTCATAAATCCTGATGTCTATCTCGAAGCAGAACAAGCAACTTGTGACACACATACGCATCTTCAAGTTTACCCTGACGAACAAGGAAATATTTTTTACATGATTTTATGGTAGCACTTTTTAACCGTTTTAGACGGTTTTTTTATTTACAAAAAAGCCCTCTTTTTCAAGAAGGCTTTTTATTATTTAACTTTTTGTTTTTTATTTCACGATTGCATTTTCCAAAGCATTTTTTACTACATCATCCATTGTTTTTACAAAAACAATTTTTAAATCTTTCTGAATATTCTTTGGAATATCTGCCAAATTCGGTCTGTTTTCTTCTGGCAACAATACAGTTTTTACTCCAGCTTGTTTTGCAGCCAAAACTTTTTCTTTTACTCCGCCAATTGGCAAAACCTTTCCTCTCAAAGTTACCTCTCCAGTCATAGCCACATCTTTTTTGATCTTTCGACCTGACAAAACTGAAACTAAGACAGTTGCCATTGCTGTTCCTGCTGAAGGGCCATCTTTTGGAATACCGCCAGCTGGAACATGAATGTGAATATCATCATTTTTGTAAAACTTTTCTTCAACACCTAATTGGCTTGCAATTGATCTCGCATAAGAATAAGCAGCTTCAGCTGATTCTTTCATTACTTTGCCTAATTGACCTGTTAAACGTAATTCTCCTTTGCCAGGCATGCGAGACGCTTCAATATGCAAAATATCACCACCAGCAGGAGTCCAGGCAAGTCCCGTTACAACTCCAACTTCATCTTTCTTTTCAGTTTTTTCTTGAGTAAATGTTGCAGGCCCTAAATATTTATTCAAATCAGCAATCGTCACGTTATTATCACCTTTACCGCCTGATGCAACAGACTTTGCCATTTTTCTACAAATTGCTGCAATTTGTCTTTCTAAATTTCTCACACCAGCTTCCTTTACATATTCAGAAATAATATGTCTAATTGCAGGATCGGAAAAAAGACATTGTTCTTTTTTTAAACCATTTTCTTTTAATTGTCTTGGAATCAAATATTTCTTAGTAATATGAAATTTTTCTTCTTCTGTATAGCCTAAAAATTCAATTATTTCCATTCTATCTCGTAATGCCGGAGGAATTGTATCCAAAACATTTGCTGTTGTAATAAACATTACATCTGACAAATCAAATGGCACTGCCAAATAATTATCCACAAATTCTTTGTTTTGAGCTGGATCTAATGCTTCAAGCAAAGCTGAAGACGGATCGCCTCGATAATCATTTCCCACCTTATCAATTTCATCAAGCATAAAAACTGGATTTCTAGATTTTACGGTATTTATACCTTGAATAATTCTGCCTGGCATTGCTCCGACATAAGTCCTACGATGACCTCGTATTTCTGCCTCATCTCTAATTCCACCAAGGCTCATTCTATGAAATTCACGACCTAAAGATTTTGCAATCGATTTTCCAATTGAAGTTTTTCCAACTCCAGGGGGTCCAAAAAAACAAAGAATCGGACCTTGAATCTGGTTTGTTAATTTCCTAACAGATAAATATTCCAAGATTCTTTCTTTAACTTTTTCCAAACCATAATGATCATTATCCAAAATCTTCTTTGCTTTTTTGACATCAACTTTGCATTCGCTTCTTTTGTTCCATGGTAAATTAATCATCCAATCAATATAAGTCCTAATATAAGAGATTTCTGGAGAAAAAGATGGCATACCTTTCATTCTATTGAATTCTTTCATTACTTCTTCTTCTGTTTTCTTTGGCATTCCCACTTCTTTTATTTTCTTTTCCAAGGAAACAGTTTCATCTTCTCCGCCACCTAATTCACCTAATTCTTTCTGAATTGTCTTCATTTTTTCTCTCAAATACATTTCTTTTTGCATTTTTTCCAATTCTTTTCCAGTATTTTCTTCTAGCTTTTGTGCCATTGCAAAAACCTTTGTCTGTTTTCCCAAAAGCTCATTTAGAGTTTTTAATTTTTCTTTAACATCTTCTATTTCTAATAATTTCTGCTTTTCTGAAACTTTTAAATCCAAATTAGAGACAATTAAATCACATAATTGCCACGGATCTTTCATATTCAAAATAACCATCATTACATCTAAAGGCACATTAGCTCCCATAGAAACAACAGATTTGAATTGATTAATTACTGTATACATCAATGCTGTAATTTCTTCAGTTTTTTCAACTTTTGTTTCACCTAAAGATTCAACATTAATTTTCAAAAATGGTTCAGCTTGTACGATCTTTTGAAATTTTGCTCTACCTAGTCCTTCTACTAAAACGCTCATTGATCCGTCTTGTGTTACTTCCATATCTCTAATTCTACCGATTGTCCCAATCTGATAAATCTCATCATCCTTTTTAATTTCTTCTAAATCTTCTTTTTTCTGAGCCACAAAAAATAAAACATTATCATTATGCTCTTTAGCAAATTCAATTGCTTTTAAAGATTGTTTTCTTTTAACAATTAATGGAACAGCTAACTTTGGAAAAATCACCGCATCTTTCAAAGCAACTGATGGCAATGTTTCTTTCTTCTTTCCTAGAATAAGCTCTTTCAAGAAATTATCCTTCATGTATTTTTATGTTAATTATTTATTTTAAAATTTTTATTTATAAAAATATAACTCAGTATAACAACAAATAAGCATCAAACCAAGTGAATAAGTTCTAACAAACTATCCAAGCAATGCATCAGCTTTCATCTCCTCCCAATCATTTTTTTCTTCACTGAAAATATAAGCCCTCACAAAATTAACTTTTTCTGATTTTGATTCTGTTTGTTCAACTTTTCCTGCAGAAGTTCCTAGCCTTTTAGAATAAGCAGTTTTAAATCCAGTCATTCTTAGTTTTTCAATCCATTCTGGTCTCATTTTTCCTTGTGGATTTTCAAATTCAATCCATTCAGTTCTTTGTCCATATTCTTCATCAATACCTCTATCTAAAATTTCAAACTTCCTTTCAATATTTTCCAAAACAATTCCCCATTTTTCTTTATTCATTATTTTGTTTTTATCATTTGTATAAACTATATAAAAAATATAATCCCTTTCTATACACTAAATCCCAAGCACCAATATAATTTTTTTCAAATCCTCCAAATCCTCTTTTAAATCTTGAAATTCCTTCCCAATCTTCAACTTTTTCTGTCTGTATAATTAATTTATTTGTCGGCGCGATTCCCCAAAAATCATAATATCTACAACCTCTTGCCTTTGCCTCTTTTATTCCTTCCCATTGCAATACATTTGGTGCCATATACTTACGAAATTCATAATCAGAAGCTCCATGCATATAAACAGCAGTATCGCCCCAAAAAGAAACAATAATTCCTGCAACTACTTTGCCATTTAATTCTGCCAAAAACAAATTAATAAAATCTTTTTTACCAAAATATTCTAGTTGTTTAATATAATAGTCTTTTGGATGCAATCCGAATTTATCTCGGACAGAAGTCTTTTCTAAAATCTTCCAAAACTCTTCAAATTTAGTATTTTTAATTTCATTAATATCTGAATATCTATTCACTTTAATATCTTTTTTTTGCGCTAATCTAATATTATACCTTGCCTTTCCATGCATTCCTGACATTAGTTCTTCCTCATTTTTGCTCAAATCAAGTATCCAAGTATCTTTTGGCTGAACTTCTTTTTTTGCTTTTTTAAATCCCATACTTTCCAAAAATTTTATATTAACTTCATCCAAATTCCAATCTGGATCAATTCTTAAAAACATTGATTTCTCTTCAATGGCAATTTTTTTTATCTCGTCAAAAAGGTTTTGAATTTGAGATTTGAAATTTTGAATTTGTTTGTTTCTTGTATCTTGGTTATTTCTAATTACCGGACCTCTTCCGCAATACAAATAATTTAAACTTCTATTCAAGTCCATTTTAACAATCAACGCACTAGCAATTAACTCGCCGTTTTCTTCCAATCCAATACGCCAAATTTTCCTGCCCACCATTTTCTGGAATTCTCCCCAATCAAAACTCTGCAACATTGACGCCTTATTCTCTTTCAAAAAAATATTCAATTTTTCACAATCATTGATCTCAATAATTTGCATATTTATTTCATTCTCATTTTTCTTTCGTCATCTTTTACATGACTATTATTTATTACAATATCCGCAAATTGATTTACATTTTCATTAGTTGAAAAAGGTTTATCCGGACGATATATATGTATTCTTAAATCAACCTTTAATAAAGGTAAACCGACTTCTTCTGATCTAGAAGATAACTCTTCATCAAGAAATTCTTTAAACATTCTGGTACTCTCCTCCGTCATATTATCTAATGGATAATTTGCAGCCTCCAAAATCACCACGCATTTTTTATTTCCTTTATTGCTTTTCTCTCTTTCTAACTGTTCCTTGGTATGTATATCAATATCTGCCACATTTGGTCTTATGGCTAAGGTAATATTTTTCAACTCGAGTCCTTTTACAACTTCTTTTTTGAAACTAGTTTTTCCAACATCTACACTTCCAGAAATAGCAACAACAATATAATCTTGCTTTTCTAACAAACTATCAATTCTTTTTAATGTTTCTTCAACTCCCTCTTCAAAAGAATATTCTTTTTTTTCCTGTATTTCAGGTTGCATTTCCAATTCTTTCTCTATCATAATTTTTTAATTTTTACTTGCCACTTTTGACTTTTTAATTTTGACTTTTGCCTTTTTAACGTCCTAGGTATTTCAACGCTTCTCTAATTTGTTCTTGCAGAGCCAATTTTGCATCAACTTTTTTCAAAGCCTCACCTAATTCATCACGTTTATAACCTAAGCTTACCAAACTATCTGCCAAATCTTTATTCTCACAAAAATCAAAATCATCAATACAAACACCCAACTTATCTTTCAATCCAAAACAGATTTTTTCAGCCATTTTTTTCCCAATTCCAGGAACGCTTGTCAAAAAATCAAGTTTTTTATTTGCGATTGCCGATCTGACCTGATCAATTGGACCAGTTGATAAAATAGAAATTGCTTTTTTCGGCCCAACTCCGGAAACCGAAATTATTTTCTCAAAAAAATCTAATTCAGAATAACAAGAAAAACCAAATAAATCATTAATATTCTCACCAATATGTTGAAAAATAAAAAATTCCTGTTCCTGATTTAATTCAGTTTTTTTCAATACATTGGCTGATAAAAAAATTTTATAACCTATATTGTTTACATTAAGAATTATAAAATTATTTCCCTTAAACATAATTTTACCAAATAAATAAGAGATCATATTATTCAATTTTTATTTTATTAACTCAAATATCTACCTCTTATATCTTATACCTTTTGCCTTAAAATGAAAAGCACCCAAATCCTTAAGACGGGTGCCAAAAAAAACGAACATTTTTTTAAGATATTCCATTTTCACAAACAAATCTCCTAAGAAACTTGCATCTCTAAACTCAACTGTCTTGTTTCATCTTCATTTTCTTCAAGATTCCTCGGCCTATCCAAATCAATCTCTCTCAAGATAATATCACGTCCTAATTCATAGACTGCATCAACTTGCCTTCTCAATTCCTGATGCAGAAAATATGGAAACATGCATACGATTCGATAAACTTTTTCACCTTTTTTCTTCTGATTTATCAAGCTGAAAGTAATCGCAAAATTCCGACTTCCAGAAACCAAGACCAAATGAGTAATTTCATTCGAAAAAGCATTCGCCAACATGATTGAAGCAATTGCTGTATCAGTTCCGTATACCCCTTCTGTTTCAACTTGAAAACCCATTCCTAATCTCTCAAAATCATAATGCAAAGCATGTGCAAAAGACCGTTCATCAGTCTTTTCATTTGCAACTAACACCACTCTGCAATCTTTACATTCGAGAAGCATTTTTTCACAAATCTTCTTTGCCAAAGCTACCAAATCAATTCGGAATTTCCTTCTTGCACAAGCAGAAATAATCGATCTCGCATCCATCACAATTAATGCTTTTCCAACCATTTTTCTGGACATGTCGACTCCTTTGTCAACCCTCGTATTAGAAGGGTTGACTAATTGGTGGAAATATCTTAATATTACAAAGATCAAGTATTAAGTAATATACAAATTTCAGCATAAAATGTCAAGACTATTATACAAAAAAATATAAAATATTACCATATATGAAATTTAAGCTATTCTCAAAATTTGAACCAAAAGGACACCAACCCCAAGCAATTGATAAGCTTTGTGTTAACTTAAAAAATAACCAAAAATTTCAAACTCTCCTTGGTGTAACTGGTTCAGGAAAAACCTTTACCATGGCCAAAGTTATTGAAAAAAATCAAAAACCAACTTTAGTTATTTGCCATAATAAAACATTAGCAGCCCAACTTGCTTCAGAATTTAAATCATTTTTTCCAGAAAATGCCGTCCATTATTTTGTTAGTTTTTATGATTATTATCAACCAGAATCCTATATGCCAGTCACAGATACTTACATCGCCAAAGATGCCAGCATTAATGAAGAAATTGAACGCCTCCGTCATGCAGCAACGGAAAGTCTTTTAACTAGAAAAGATGTTATTATTGTTGCTTCTGTTTCTTGTATCTATGGTTTAGGCTCCCCGGAAGAATATCAAAAAGAAAGTATTAAATTAGCTTTAAACAATATAACTGAACTGCCAGATTTATTAAGAAAATTAACTTCAATAAATTACGAAAGAGATCAATTTACATTAAAACGAGGAACATTTCGAGTACGTGGAGATATTGTTGATATTTTCCCTCCTTATTCAATTAACGAAATTATTAGAATAGAATTATTTGGAAATAAAATTGAAAAAATATCCAAAATTAATTACTTAACTGGAGAGATTATTGCCGATTCAAAAAACATTCAAGAAATAATTATTTTTCCTGCCTCTCATTATATTGCGCCAAAAGATGAGTTTAACAATGCCTTAAAAAAGATTAATCAGGATATGATTTTAGAAGTTGAAGAATTAAAAAAAAGAGACAAGGAATTAGAAGCTCAAAGATTAAAACAAAGAACAGAATATGATTTAGAAATGCTAAAGGAAACAGGCTTCGTCAATGGCATTGAGAATTATTCCCGCTATTTTGATGGAAGAATGCCAGGCCAGCCTCCTTATACTTTATTAAATTTTTTTCCAAAGGATTTCTTGATGTTTATTGATGAATCACATATGACCGTACCGCAAATTGGCGGCATGTATTTTGGCGATCGCGCCAGAAAAGAATCATTAGTAAAATATGGTTTTCGTCTTAATGCTGCATTTGATAATCGTCCATTAAAATTTGCTGAATTTGAAAAGCACATCAATCAATGCATTTTTGTATCTGCAACACCAAGACCTTATGAATTTCAAAAAAGCAAAAAGTTAGTTGCTGAACAATTAATTAGACCAACCGGACTAGTTGATCCTAAAATTGAGATTAAACCAACAAAAAATCAAATTGATGATTTGCTTACAAAAGTTCAAGCCAGAATTAAAAATAAGCAAAGAGTTTTGATCACAACTTTAACCAAAAAATTGGCTGAAGAATTAACAGATTATTTAAAGGATTTAAACTTAAAAGTTGCCTATCTTCATTCTGACATTGCAACTTTAAAAAGATTAGAAATATTAAGAGATTTAAGACTCGGAAATTACGATGTCCTAGTTGGAATTAATTTATTGCGTGAAGGATTAGATTTGCCAGAAGTAAGCTTAGTTGCTATTTTAGATGCTGACAAAGAAGGATTTTTGAGATCAGAACAAGCCTTAATTCAAACCATGGGCAGAGCAGCCAGACACATTGACGGACAAGTTATTATGTATGCTGACATCATTACCGAATCAATGAAAAAAGCAATCTCTGAAACTAATCGTCGCCGAAAGATCCAAATAAAATACAATGAAGAACATCATATCACTCCAAAAACAATTGAAAAAGAAATCAAAGATGAAAGGCTTGCTGGACAAAAAAACGAAGAAGAAATAGCTTCAAATGAGTCCATTAAATTAATCGCCGAAAAATCAGATCCTAAAAAAATAAAGATTCTAATCAAAGAATTATCTGATCAAATGAATTTAGCTGCTAAAAATCTTGAATTTGAAGAAGCAGCAAAATTACGCGATGAGATCAAAAACCTGCGAAAAGCCTTGCAAAATATCTAAAATATTATATAATAACGCATAGTAAATATTTTTAATTTTTACTTTTAAATTTTTAATTTTTAAACATGCCAATCAAACATGCTGCTAAAAAAGCTTTGAGAAAATCTAAAAGACAACAAAAAATAAACTTAGTTTGGAAAGACAAGATCAAAAAAATCACTAAAAAAGTTCAAGAATTGATCAAGAATAATAAAAAAGAAGAAGCTAAGAAAGAATTAGCAACTGCTTACAAAATTTTCGACAAAGCTTGCAAAGCTGGAAAAATCAAGAAAAATACAGCCAGCCGTAAAAAATCCAGATTAACAAATCTTCTAAACAAATCCGGAAAAGAAACTAAAGAAGTTAAAAAGGAAACGAAAAAAGTAGTAAAAAAATAATTGTATAAAAAACAAGGTTCAAAAAACCTTGCTTTTTATTTTATATATAGTTTATTTTTATTTTATTCGAATATCAAATTCTTCTCATTGCTTGTTTCTGAATTGGTCAAATTTGATAAACCTACCTGTCGGTACCTATCTACTGACAGGTAGAGACATTTAGTTAAAAAGCCCGAATAGCACGAACATAATACGTCTCATCCTTATAGTGACTGAACTGATTACCAGTATTGAAACTCTGCATCCAAGCATAGCTAGTACTGTTCTCAGACGAACTCCAATAGTAGTTACTTGTAAAACCACCTATTGCAACTTTGTTAATATATAGCTGGTTCAACTCGTCTTTTGATGGCAGATACCAATCATTGTAACCATTTATTGTCACTCCATAAGTTAATTGCGCTGCACCAGTGCATGATGGAACTGCAACCATATCAATTGTATTTTGCAATCCTGTTCCAATTGCTGTACCAGAAGCTCCTATGATATCTGAACCATAACAAGGAGCAACACCCCAGGTTGATGAGCCTTGATCACTTAATGCGGATATGAAACCATGACCAGTACCATCAAGATAAGCAATTTTGCCTCCTTGGTAATAGTCCCCAATTGCCATATTGATTGGAGCATTTGTAATCTCGCCAGTTGCAACAGTATAGTTTACTGGCTTGATGTAATTAGGAGCATCTGTTCCGGCTAAAGTATAGACGACAGTAATTGTTTTGCCTGTTCCAACATCTGCATTATCATAAGTTGCGGTTGCTGAAACTGTAACATTGTTAGAGCCAATTACACCGATTAATGATCCAGCTGTAACTTGGGCTGTGGTTGTACCATCATAGATCTTTGATAATGTTAAAGTTGGATCTGAAATTGTCAATTTCTTTTTGGCAACAATATTTTCTTTCCAGCCTAACAAGCATCTTCTTTTACTGCTGGCATCATTATTAAAAGCAATGACTTTGAGCTTGCCATTTTTTATTGTTCCAATGAAATCATAGGTAGTAGAAAGATTAAGATAGTGCAATCTAATATTCTTCTTTTTCATCTGGCCGTTAATCTTCTTGTAGCTTCCACCCTTAACTTTCCATTTTCCAGTTAGACTGCCATCTCTTTTTACTTTTAAGATTACTTTGCTAGTTTTATGCTTTTTTTTGTATATTCCTTGACAAGTGATGTCATATGTCTTCCAAGTACCTTTGTAAGTACCAGTATATTTTTTGTAGCTAGCAGCTTTTGTTGAATTAATTGGCAATACAAAAAAGAATAGAACAACAATGCCCATAAATAATAATAACTTTCTTTTCATTTTGTTTTGTAGGCTAAACTACTAACTATTTTGTAATTAGTTGATATTATTATATCACGAAATAGCGAATATTATTGCTGTTAATAACTTTTTACAAAGTCGCAATCAATTTATCAACCTCTAGCATCATATTCATTTCTCCGGTCTTTAAGCCTCTCTCTAATTTAAAAAGCTGATCGTAAATATTTTTCAAATCCTTAATCTCAAAATTTTTAGCAACTTCAAGAGATTTTAAAACAGCATACGGATGAATTTTTGCCAACCTTGCAATCTCATATTGATTGATATTTTTTGAAGATAGATCTTTAACTTTGATCATATTGCGAAATTGCATTACCATCATTGATATAAAATAATTAAAATCACTGTCAAAAACAAATTGTTCATGAAAAAGTTTCAAAGCATTTTTCTTATCTTTCCTACTTAAACTTTCCGTAAAATTAAAGATATTTTCATCAATATTGGCAAAAACATGTAAATCAATATCAGCATTAGAAATCTGCCTTTTCCCGCCCTCGCCAACAATAGTATAAGCAATTAATTTATCAATTTCTTTGCTTAATCTAAAAAGATCCGGACCAACAAAACTTGCTAATTTATTTACTGCCTTTTTATCAATTAATCCGCCTCTTTTTCTAACTTCATCTTCTATCCACAAATTTAATTGCGAATAATTCAACGAATTAAAAACAAAAACTTGATCTGCCTTTAACAATTTTTTAAATATTTTTTTTCTGCTATCAATCTTTCCTTGCTCAAAAAATAAAACAATAAAATCTTTTGATATTTTTTTTTCATCAAGCAAATCAATAATTTTTTCTTGCACATCTTTCTTTGCCTTACTAATAATATTCTCTACAACAATCAATTTTTTATCACTAAAAAAAGTGCTTGTTGAAACTGCTTGCTGTATCTTTAACCAATCTAAATTATTATCTGAAAAATAAATATAATTTAACCCTGATTTATCAGTTTTAAAAAAAATATTTTTAATCTCATCAAATTTTTGACGGGCAAGATATTGATCGTTGCCATAAATAAATATAATCATATCAATTCATATTATAATCTAAGCCAAAATTTGTAAACAAAAAAAGAACTATCAAATAGTTCTTAAAAGGTGCGATTAACAGCCAATCCAACTCCCGCCAGTGCAAGATGTTTTACTTGGAGTCATATCAACAAAAGTTACCACAATTCTCAACTTATCTTTTCCTTCAATAACCAAACCATTTTTCATTAAAGTTTCAGCTGCTTCCTCAAGTAATTGCTTCAACAAAGCCTGCTTTTCCTCAGTCATTTTCCTTCCCTCCTTCTTGTGCTGCTTTTAACAATGTACAAATAAAGAACTATAAAACATTCGTGCAATTTGTGGCCTTAAGACATTCTGCAATTCGTAAGAAATAAAAAACCACCGACTGCAGTGGATTATTTTATTCGTTAATTTAATTAACCAAAATAATTCACCGCTGTCCGTGGCTAAAAAAGAAAAAATAATATCTGTTTATCTGTAGAGATTCCATAATAATTTTAATATAACAAAATAATAGCTCTAGTCAAGATAATTTTAAATAAAAAAGTGAGTACAAGTACTCACTTACCACAAGGTGCATTCGTTTTGCGTTCGCTTTTCGGAATCCAATTGCCCATCATATCCATCTCAAAATCATCAGGAAAATTCAACTGGCAAAAACAAATCACGCAAGGTCTACTGCAATCACAATTTGGCTTCACTGGCATGGTTCCCTCCTCTTTTCTCTCTCTCAACATGACTCTTTCCCTCCGCTAGAAATGAACTAATAATTATTAACAGATTTATTAATAATTATCAAGCCATTTCTGTTTTCTACTAATCTCACAAATACCTTCAATCACGAGTTACCAGAATTTGTGCAATTCGCAGCTGAAAACATTCGCACATATTCACAATGAATAAAAAAGACCACCGGCATGCGGTGGCTTGTTTTATCTAAAACTAGAAATTAAACATTCCACCGCTGCCTGTGGCTAATAATAATATCAATAATCAATTGCTGTCCTGAAAAATATTTCATAACAATTTTAATTTATTATAAAAAAAATAATTAGTCAATAATTTATTGACTTTCAGTCTTCATACAATGTAATATTATATAATGTTTATTTAGATCGCACCCTACAAATTCAAGGGACCAAACACAAGGAGGAACAACAGATGAACTATCTCTACCAAACACCACAGCCTGATCAAGAAATTCATCAACATCCATATCTATGGTGCAATGGCAAAATCATCAATATTGAAAATTTCGGTTTCCCGGCATCTACCCATGGTTTTCATTACGGTACATCTATATTTGGTGGCACTGGCGTTCGTTTATGCAAAGATGGTCAATGGCGAATTTTCCGTGCTCACGATCATGTTCAAAGAATTCTGGATCATGCGCAAGGATTTGGACTCAGTGTCCCATTTTCACATCCTGAAATCCTTGAAGCAATCACAAAAATTTGCCAGCTAAATCTTCCCAGCCTAAACCGTCAGGTAGCCGATGATTTATATTTACGCATGGCACTTGACCCATCTGATCAAGGTCTCGGAGTTGGATCATCTAACAAAGCTGATTTCATTATTTTTTCTCAAGATCTAACTCAATACCTCAAAATCGCTGAAGGCAAAACAGGAGCTTCTCTGCTATTTCCTGGCCCGGGACTCTTTTGCCGTGGTGATAAAAGAACTTCCTTATCCTTCTTAAAAAGCGCCTCAAACTATGGCATCGGAAATTTCTGGAAACGCATTGCCAAACAATTTGGAGCAGTAGAAACTCTCGCTACCTTTGATGATGAATCAAACAATTATAGTCTTAGCGAAACTACTGGAGCTTGCATCTTTCTCATTATGAAAAACAATACAATTGTTACACCTCCTTTAGAATCTATGTGTTTGGACAGTATCACTCGGCGAACGATTATTGATATTTGCCACCATCTTGGTTATGACGTTAAAGACAATCAACCACTCAGTACAAACATGTTATGGAAAGCTAACTGCGTTTTTCTAGTTGGTACTTGGGCCGGTCCAGTTTTCATCGAAGAAATATTGTATGATCCAAGTTATCCAGAAGTTCCTATTGAAATCTATACCAAAAACAACGGCAAAGAATTTTTTCAATGGATTATCAATAACCTCAATCCAGAACCTCATCGCTACCTTACTTCTAACCCAGCTTATGATTTTTTCCGCCAATTGGAAAAAATTTATTGGGCTATTGTTCGCCATGATCTTTCTCTAATTCCAGCCGGCATAGAAATTCCAGAATCCTGGCATACACTCATTCCTTAAAACATTAAATTCGCACTTTAACTCAAAATCCACATTACTGTGGATTTTTTTTATATGATTCAAAATTATAATTATTTAGTTTCTCCCCAATTATCTCCAACTCCGATATCAACAACCAAAGGCACTTCCAATTTATAAATATTTTCCATAATCTCTTTCACTTCTTTCACAATTGCATCAACCAAATTTTCTTTTACTTCAAAAACTAATTCATCATGCACTTGCAAAATCATTTTTACCTCTTTATTATTTCCAATTTTTTTATTTATTTCTATCATCGCCAACTTTATAATATCAGCTGCGGTTCCTTGAATTGGCATATTGATTGCCATTCTCTCTCCAGCCATTCTAACTCTAAAAGCTGCTCTATCATTTAATTCTGGCAGATATCTACGTCTTCCAAATAGTGTTTCCACATAGCCATTAGCTCTTGAAAAATCCAAAGTCTGTTTCACATAAACTGCAATCGTTGAAAATTGCGCAAAATATTCATTGATAAAAGTTTGTGCTTCTTCTCTCGGAATTCCTAATGACAATGATAAACCATGTGCTGACATTCCATACATTATTCCAAAATTAATTGTCTTAGCCACTCTTCTTTCTTTATCAGAAATTTCCTTCAAATCTTTTTTAAAAATTTTAGCAGCTGTTGCAGTATGAATATCTTCACCTGCTTCGAATGCTTTTATCATATTTGTATCACCTGAAACATGCGCCATAATCCGAAGCTCAATCTGAGAATAATCAGCTGCAATTAATTTATTGCCTCGTTCTGCAATAAATGCTTTTCTAATCTGTTGGCCAACATCAGTTTTTATAGGAATATTCTGTAAATTTGGATCAGAAGAAGACAATCTTCCAGTCGCCGTAATTGTCTGATTAAAACTAGTATGCACCCTCTCGTCACTAGTTACTAATTCTGGCAAAGCATCCAAATATGTACTTTTTAATTTTGATAATTCTCGATGCTCTTCAATCAGAGCAATAATTGGGTGAATTTGTCTTAATTTTTCCAATTCTGATGCAGCAGTAGAAAATCCAGTTTTTATTTTCTTGATGTCTTGAGTTTCCAATTTTAATTTATCAAACAACACTTCTTTTAACTGCAAAGTTGATCGGACATTAAATCTGCAACCAGCCATTTTAAAAATTTCGCTTTCCAATCCTATAATTCTCTCGCCAAATTGTTTAGATAATTTCTTTAAAAAATCTACATCAATCTTAATTCCATAATCTTCCATCTTTGACAATACCGAAACCAAAGGAACTTCAATCTTTTCTAAAACTTCTTTTAATTTTTTTTCCTTTTCTAATTTATCGCTAAATTTTTTAAATAGCCTAAATGTAAAATCAACATCCTCACAAGAATACCAAGCCAGTTTTTTAACATCAACTTCCAAGATATCTTTTTTAGTTTTCTTTTTATTTCCATCCAAATCTTTAAAAAAAGCTGGACCAACTAATTCATCAAAACTCATCATTTCATAACCAAATTCTGAAAATGCCAAATCATCCAAACTATGACGTCTTGTGCCTGGATTCAAAACATATGATGCTAACATCGTATCAAAACTCGCATTTTTTACATTAATTCCAAAATTTTCCATCACCAGCAAATCATATTTTAAATTCTGGCAAATCTTTTTTATATTCTGATTCTCTAAAACATTCTTTAATTCATCAAATTTTAATCTTGAATTAAAAACTTGGATATAATAGGATTGTCTTTCTTGCCAACAAAAACTAATTCCAACCAACTCTGCTTCATGTGCTGCCTTACTTGTTGTTTCAGTATCAAATGCAAATTCTTTTTGCAATTTTAATTCGCTAATTATTTTATCCAATTCTTGTTGTGATTCAATTAATTTATAATCAACCTCTTTCTTTTTATTCCAATCAATCATATTAAAATCCTTATCTTTTTTCATATCAAACAATCCAACTTGGTGTTCTTTTTTTTTGCTTTCTGGCAAACGATTAATCAAACTTTTGAATCCCAACTCTTGAAATAATTTAATAACTTTTTCTCGATCATAATCTTTTAAATCACACTTTTCTAAATCAAAATTAAAATTAATATCAGTAATAATTTTTGCCAATCTTTGCGATAAAAAAGCTTGCTCTTTATTTTTTATTAATAAATCAATAATTCTTGGCTTAACAACTTCAACTTTTTTACCACTTTCTAAGGCCTTATATAATTTTTCTAAATTTCCATATTCTTGCAATAATTTAACTGCTGTTTTTTCGCCAATTCCTTTGACTCCTGGAATATTATCGCTTGGATCACCTCGCAAAGCCTTATAATCAACTAATTGATCAGGTTTTAATCCATATTTTTCCAAAACTTGTTTTTTGCTAAATAGAATTGTATCATTAACTCCTTTTTTCAAAGTATAAACATTTGTATTATCATCAACCAATTGCATTGCATCCATATCGCCTGTTACAATAATACTTTTAATTTTTTTATCTTTTGCCTTTTCTTTCAAAGTCCCTAATATATCATCTGCTTCGTATCCAGCAATCTCAAAATGTGGAATATTCAAAGCCTCAACTACTTCACGAACTTTCGGAAATTGTCGATATAGTTCTTTATCGCCTTTTGGACGAGTTGCCTTATATTCTGTAAAAATTTTGTGGCGAAAAGTCGGCGCTTTTTTATCAAAGGCAACAACAATATAACAAGGCTTTAATTCCTTTATCGCTCTAAACAAAACTGAAGAAAAACCAAAAACAGCATTAACTAATTCTCCTTTTGGAGTAGTTAATGGCGGAATCGCATGATATGCGCGATGAATTAATGCATTACCATCAATTAATAATATAATTTTTTCTTTTCTTGACATTTATAATTAATTAATTTTACCTAAAGTATAGCAAAATCCAGTCAAAAAAAATAGAGGCACAATTCTATGCCTCTATCAGCATTAAATCAGCGTTAGAAATCAGCATAAAATCAGCGCTTGCTATTTTACTCCAATCGCAAAATATTGTATCTTAACTGGATATTTTGTGAAATATTTTATAATGAATTTCTTATCTTTCTTGATTATCTTGGCATCAGTGAACGTTGTATTGATATTCTGCCATGTACCAGTTCC
>JAQVVF010000004.1 GCA_028699085.1 Patescibacteria group bacterium
AATACATTGAAAATCAAAGACATAATCAGTTGCCACCACCAAAGTTACCGTTGTTCTAAAATCAGCCAATAGCTGGCGTAAGCCAGCAAGATAAAAACCGCCAGCGATAAGCTGGCGGTAGGTTATTTAACAACAATTTTATTTGTTCAATCTCGCAATTTCTAAAAAATCTGAAAGCAAACAAAAGAATAAAAAATAACACCAGCAAGCCTAAATTCATAAAAATCGAAGCATAAAAATCAATCTTGACACTTAAAAGATATTTATTTATACTTTTTTAAACTGTTCCTTACCACAAAGGAGGGAAAAAAGAAAATGTCAACAAAAAAACACTCAAATCCAGATCAGGACACTCAAGAATTTAAGGAAGTTTTGGCTCAACTATCTTGTTATCAAAAACTACATGACAAAATTAAGACAGAATGGAAACGCTTTTGGAACAAATATTATAATGAAGTTTTACAAGATGAAGAAGGCATTATTTACGAACTAATAATGACTGGCAAATACAAAACGAAGTGCATGCATTATTACGAAATAAGCACAGTTTTTATCAAAGACTATTTAGAATTAATAGCACGACTTCCCGAATCAGAAATGTTCGATGTGCAAGCAGAATGGTATTATGAAGAAGAGGGATTGGTTCCGCGTACAGATATTTGGCTGACAATATTTCTACATGATCATCCCTATAATCTACAAGAAAAATAGACAGTTCATTACTCCTTAATTGGAGTCTTTTTATTTAACAACAATTTTATTTGTTCAATCTCGCCATTTCTAAAAAATCTGAAAGCAAACAAAAGAATAAAAAATAGCACCAGCAGACCTAAATTCATAAAAATCGAAGTATAAAAATCAAAAGTATTAGTAAGGTAGCTTAATACTAATAAACTGCCAGATATTAAAACTAATTTTATCATTCTCATCCATTCATAAACAACTTTATAATAATAATTAGAAACAAAATAAGTTAAAACAACCATTAATACAAAACAAATAAAAGTTGACCAAGCAGCAGCCATCATTCCATATTTAGGAATAAATATAATATTCAAAATAATATTTAAAACAGCAGGGATACCAACAAGCAGAGGATAATATTTCGTCTTTTCTTCCAAATGCAGTCCTGGCACTATTACAAAATGCATGCCGTATAAGACATAAGAAAAAGCAATCAATGGAATTATTTTGTAAGCTTCAAAATATTCAGGAGAAGACACAACTTCAACAATTTGCTTGGCAAAAATAGAGATCGCTAAAGCAATAAAAGAAGAAACAAGCAACCAATATGTCAAAGTGCGAGCATAAATTTGTTTAGTATCAGCTCTTTTCGCAACAGAAAAAGAAATAGTTGGCCATGCCAACTGAAATGGAGTCACAAGTAAAATTGATACTATAAAACCGATTTTATATCCTAAAGAGTATAGACCGACTTCAGATAAAGAATCGTAGATTTTTAAAAAATATCGGTCAGATAAATCCATTATCCACATTGCTAAGGATGCTGGTATAATTGGAACTCCAAATGCAAATAATCTTTTCAATAAATGTTTAGAAAAACTGAATTTAAAATATGGAATTAAATTAAAAATAAAAGGCACGCTAATAAATACTTGAGCAATAAAATTGCCAAGCATTATTCCGAAAACACCCATTTTTGCGTATACAACAAAATAAACATTAAGTCCCAAAACTAAAATAAATTTTAATAATGAAAAAATAATATACCTTAAAGATTTTTCTTCTGCACGCATTACAGAAAAAGCCAATGCAAGAAAAACTGCAAACAAATTTGTTATTAATAATAGATTCACTAAATCAGCATATTGCGTACCTCCTAAAAATGTATTCGCAATAAAATCTCTGAACAACCATAAAATTAATGTTGATAAAGTAGCAAGCGGAATAATAAATAAGAATGCAGTACCAACTAATTGTTTTTGCTCAATATCTGTTTTGCAATCTCGCTCATAACATTTAAAAAGAGCTGAAGCAAACCCAAAAGACAAAAGCATTGATAATATCAAAATTAAAGTATTCAAAATTTCCAACTGGCCATAATCAGCAGGAGATAAATATCTTGTATACATTGGAATCAAAATAAACCCAACAACACTTTGAGCTAAAGATCCAATTGCATAGATAAAAGAATGTTTAAATAATCTCTTAAATTGATCGAACATAATTAGTTCAAATTTATATTAATTTCAAATTAACACAAAAATACTATTTTGTGAATTATTGAAAAAATGCTAGAATATAAACATTAAAATATATAATAAAAAACAAAATGAAAAAAATAACTATTTTTGTTGCAGTAATCTTCATCTTATTTACTGCAAATTCTTGTTTTGCAGCTTACGGAGATGTCTCAACATGGCTAAGTAGAATTTATGCCGGAGATGGCGGAGGCCCACTTGGTGCTTATTTTGATTTTCCAGAAGATGTTATGTTTGATAATCAAGGCAATATGTTTATTGCAGATACCTATAACAATGTAATAAGAAAAGTTAATACCAATAATGTTACATCAACAGTTGCAGGAACAGGATCATTCGGATATAGAGATGGTAATGCCTCATCAGCAAAATTCGGACAACCACGCGGCCTTGCTGTTTCTGGATCAACAGTCATTGTTGCTGATACTTGGAATCAAAAAATTAGAAAAATCTCTGGCGGACGTGTTACAACAATCGTTAAAGACGATCTGCATTTTCCAAAAGGAGTCGCAATATATGGGTCAACTGTTTATATCTCTGACAGCCTACACGGTGCCATCAAAAAGGTTTCAATTAACGGCGGCAAGGTTACTACAATTCAAAAAGGTCATGGCTTAATAGAGCCAGAAAAACTTAAAGTTGATTCCTCTGGAAAATATCTCTATGTTGCCGATTACAAAGCTCACAAAATTTTTAAAGTAACAATTAGTGACGGGAACATTGAATTAATTGCTGGAAGCGGAGAAAGTGGTTACAAAGAAGGAATCGGCGCAAAAGCCGTTTTTCAAAATTCAGCTGGCGTTGTAATTGATGAAGAGCAAAATACACTATTTGTAACGGATGGAAATGGATATACTGATCGAATTAGAAAAATAGATCTTGCAACAAAAGAGACCAGTCTAGTTGCTTGGGATTCTGATATGATTGGCATCAATTATCCAAAAGGTGTTGATATAAAAGGCGGACATGTTTATATCTGTAATATGGGCCTTGGCAACATTTATCGTTTTAATCGCTATACCGGCATAATTAGAGACAAAGGAGAACTAATAGCCGGAAAAGATAGATTTCAAAATGATTTTGGCTCACAAAAAAAATCGTTAATAGGCTGGCCAACTTTTCCAATTTTTTCCAAAGACAAAAAATATATATATTTAGCAGAGAATAATTTAATTAGAAGAATTAAAATCTCTACAAAAAAAACTAAATTAATAACTGGCGATGTTGTCGATAATTATGTAGAAGCTATTGGCACGACTGCGCGCTTCAGTCATATCGGCATGATGGTTTTATCGAAAGATGGTCAAACAATTTACTTAGCAGATCAATGGAATAATAGAATTAGAAGTCTTAATCTTAATACTCTAGAAACAAATTTAATTTCAGGAGGAGGAGACACTAATTGTAGTGGACGTTCTTGCAACGGCTACAAAGAAGGCAATAAAAACAGTGCACGTTTTAGCAATCCTATTGGATTAGCAATTTCGCCAGATAATAAAAAACTTTATGTTGCCGATACGGCTAATGAAAGAATCAGAAAAGTTAATATCGCCACTGGAAAAACGTCTTTGATTGCAGGATCAGGAGTAACAGGTTTTGCTGATGGAATAGGTAATAAAGCAAAATTTAGTCGCCCGTATGGCCTCACAATCAACAAGGCAGGAACTAAATTATATGTTGCTGATTCATATAATAATAGGATTAGAGAAATTAATTTAAGTACAAAAAGAGTAACAACTCTTGCAGGAAATAATATCAGAGGCTATCGCGACGGTTATAAAGGGGATGCATCATTCTCAACGCCAAACTTTGTAATATTCGGCAACGATAAATTTCTATACACTTCGGAAGCAGGAACTCATAACATCAGAGTTATCGATCCAAAAAATGGTTTAGTAAAAACAATCACTGGAACAGACACTCGAGGATTTCAAAACGGCAACAGGTATCATTCAGAGTTTAATAATCCATCAGGTCTACTTATAAGACCAAAAAAGGGCAAACTTTATGTAGCAGACACCTGGAATGATTTAATACGAAAAGTTGATATTTCTGGCTCTCACCAATTCTACGAAAAAGCGCCAATTGTCACCGGAGTCTTGCCGACAAATCATTATCCATATTCAGGCAATCCAAGCGAAACAAAATATCTTGATATAACTGGATACAATTTTATGTCTGCTGCAACTGTTTACTTTGGAAATTACAAAGCAAATAAGACTTATTTTAAAAATGCTAATGCGTTAACAGCAGTAATTCCATTTGGTAAAATGCCAGGTGGAACATATGATGTTAAAGTCGTAAATATTGACGGACAGGAATATACAAAAAGGGGTGCATTTGTAATCGAATAGTTTTTACTTTTGGTATAATCGCAGAAAATAATTCTATGAAATATAATATAATTATGTTTAACATGTCAGAATTTCGAGAATGGAAATCTGGCATTGTTAATCGCAACTATCATATTTTGCACAACCTACTAGAAAAAGATCAAATCAACAAGATATTTGCTGTAGATTTTTTACCATACACAAAAAAAAGATCTTTAAGAATCTATCTTCAATCAATTTTAAAATCAACTGGCGGCAAAAGGATTTACATGGATTTAACATCAAAGCTTTCTCTGCATAGTGACAAGCTTTGTGTATATTCAACGATTGATTCAATATTCAGTGAAAAAAAAGTCTACAAAAAAATCAATAAAATAATCAAAAAGAAAAAAATATTTAATGACAAATATCCAATTTTAATTTGGTCATATTTTCCAATATTTTCAGGCTATTTTGATTTTTTCAAAAATTTTTCAGTTGTTAAAACAATAAACATTTTTGATACTGTTGATAATTGGATGGAGCACCCAAATTTTACAGATTATAAAGAAAGATTAAAAAATAATTACGAAATAATCTCAAAAGAATCAGATTATATTTTTACCGTCTCAAAAGATTTACTTAATCTTTTTCCAAAAGCAAAGAACAAAGAATGGATTCCAAATGGCGTAGATCTCAGCCATTTTGAGAAAAAGGCTGACAAAACAATTATTCATGCTGGTCATCCAATTATCGGCTATGTTGGCACAATTGAAAAAAGATTAGATTTTGAATTAATAAAATATTTAAGTCTTAAAAATCCTGAAAAATCAATCGTTCTAATTGGTCCAGTTTGGAAAAATGTCAAAGTTGACGAATTAAAATCACAAAATAATGTCCATTTTCTTGGCCGAAAATCTTATTCTGAACTTCCATATTATATAAATGAATTTAATGTTAGCATTATTCCCCATAAAGTCGACAAGTACACAAAATCGATGAATCCATTAAAATTGTACGAATATCTTGCTTGTGGCAAACCAATTGTCACAACTCAAGTCGCTGGAGTCGAAAAATTTCAAGAGCTAATCTATGCAGCAAAAACAAAAGAAGAATTTAATGAAAAAATCAACCAAGCTTTAAAAGAAAATAACAAACAACTAGAAACAAAAAGGAAAGAATCTGTCCAAAATGAAAACTGGAAGAATCGAGTCAATCAGATGCTCGAAAAAATTAACAATATAACCAATTCAAATTGAACAATCCAATACTCAAAAAATTTATATTTCCTATTATCATAATCGCAATAGCGTTTCTTTTTTACTTTCCAAGTTTAAATGATAATTTTCTGTCTGATGACTACGATCACATTATGTTCGCCAGATCAGTTGATAATGTTAAAATGATTCCAGGTATTTTTAAAATTCCAGGCGATATGTATCGACCCGTCATGAATTTATCAATTGTTATTGATTATCTAATCTATCATTATCATCCGACAGGCTTTCATTTTACCAGCCTGATGCTATTCATTCTTTCAAACCTTTTGATCTATGGAATAGTTAAAAAAATATCAAAAAATAATTTAATGGCCTTTTTTGCCAGCTTAATCTTTATCATTATTCCGAATCATTTTGAAACTATGATTTGGATTGGAGGCCGTACAGATCTTCTCGCATGCTTTTTTTATTTGCTAACAATTTATTTATTTATTCAGTTCATTTATAAGCAAAAATATTCTTGGCTAATTTTATCTTATCTAACAGCTATTCCAACCTTTTTCAGCAAAGAGATCTCCATGACTTTACCATTTGTTTTAGCTTTAATCTATTTATTTTATTTAAGAAAAGAATCAAAACTAAGCTTTAAAAAAGTATTTTTACTATGGCTTCCTTATATTTTATTACTAGCCATTTATTTGTTTATTCGAAAAGAAATTGTAGGTTCCTGGATTGGCGGATACAGACTATTTGGCGAAGTCTCATCAACTTCAATTTCGCCAAAATCAATTCTATTACCATTTTACTTTGTAAAATATTTATTTAATTTCGAATATTTAGGAGCGTTTATTCCCAAATTAGCGAGTAATTTTTCAGCCAATATCATTTCATTTTCTGGAATAATTATTTTTACTATTTCTGCATTACTACTAAATCTAAAAAAACTTAAAGACTTAAGTTTTTGGAAAAATATTATTTTTTTAATTTTCATTATTTATTTCGTCTCAATTCCAAACTTTTCTATTTTGCCAGCCTTGAAATCGAATCTAATGAACACTCGAGTCTTATTCATTGCTTCAATTCCAATTGCTATTTTAATTTCTTACTTAATTTTTAATGATTTAAATAACAAGAAAAAAATTAAAATAGCTATAGCATCATTAATTTGTCTATTTTTCAGTATTGGTTTCTTCTTTAACTATATGCCATGGCACAAAGCTCAAACTAAAGCCAAAATTATATTAGATAGCATTGAACAATTGCATCCAGAATTTTCCAAAATTAGTTATGCAACTTATGACAAAGAATTATTCTTCAAAAATCTGCCAGACAATATTTACGGCGCTTTCGTCTATCGAAATGGTTTTCCAGAAGCCTTAAGAATTAAATTTAATAATAAAAAAATATTTGTTAATCCAAAAGAAAAAATAGTATGGGTAGTTAAAAGCAATAAAGATGCTATAACATCTCTCTGCAATTACAAAAAAAATCCGCAAACAACTGGTATTCAAGTATTCAATTGGAATGATAAAGAGAACAAATTTGTTGAACAACATGATATTGCACAGAAACAAGAAAACAAAAAAACACTTAAACAGCAGTATCAAAATCAGATTAACGAATTTAATCAACAACTTAACAATTTAGCAATTGAACAATTTAACAACATAAATTCAAACGGAAAAACAACAACTTTAAAAAGTCCTGAATTAAATTTTCCTCCGCAAATTATCGAACAATTTAGTTTTAAATTAGACGCCCAACAAAATACAATTGCTGACTTTTTATGGCACGAAAAGAACAAAAAATTTGATGACAATAAAAATAATATCTTGGTCCCAATCAAAGCAGGGGATAATGAATACAAAATTGATTTAACTAAATGTCCAGCTTGGTTTACTTCAGATGATATTAATCAGTTTGAATTGATTCCAACTGAAAAAAAGCAAAAAATAAAAATAGAAAATATAGAATTAAAATAAAATAAACATGTTACTATCCATTATTATCGTTAACTGGAACACCAAAGAATTATTGCGCAAATGCATTCAATCCATAATGTCTAATGCGCCTAGTTTTGATTACGAAATAATTGTCATCGACAATGCATCATCAGATGGTTCAGCTGACATGTTAAAATATGAGCTTGCCAAAGATCAATATCTTGATCGTTTTGATTCTGTTACTAATGCCCATGTCATTATTAATAAACAAAATCTTGGATTTGCCAAAGCAAATAATCAAGGTATTAAAAGAGCAAAAGGCGAGTACATCTTATTATTAAATCCAGATACCGAAGTCCAACATAATTGCTTGCAAAGAACTGTCAATTTTATGGCTCAGCATCAAGATATCGGCATTTTAGGATGTAAACTTTTAAATCCAGACAAAACAGTTCAATCTTCAGTTCGAAGATTTCCAACTTTATCATCTCAAACTTTAATCCTTCTCAAACTTCACAATCTTTTTCCAAATCAAGCAACTTTGAGAAAATACTACATGACAGATTTTGATTATGAAAAAAACCAAGAAGTAGACCAAGTCATGGGCGCATATTTTTTAATCAACAAAAAAGTCATTAATAAAATAGGCGAGTTAGATGAAAAATATTGGATCTGGTTTGAAGAAGTTGATTATTGCAAACAAGCAAAAGAAGCAAGCTTTAAAACATACTATTACAAAGATGCTGAAACAATCCATCAAAAAGCCCAAAGTTTTAATCAAGTTTTAGGAATAAAAAAACAAGTCTATCTAAACAACTCGCTTTTACATTATTTCAATAAATTTCATTCCATATTTAGCGTTTTAGTAATTTTGTTTTTATATCCGATTAGCTTACTGCTAGCTTTGCTTGTTGATTTTGTAAAATTGTTCATTCCAGTCAAAAAGAAAAAGGACTTGTGATTTAATCAATCTCGATCTTTTTAAATTCAACTTTTCCTTTTTTACTGCCAGAAAAATTCAATCTAACAATCTGCACCAAATCATTTTTTCTTAAGTTTAAATCAAATTCATAAGCATGCCATTTTCCATCATTATGGATTTTTTTAATAACAGAATTGTCAGACAAAAAATCTTTATCGCCAATATATCGATATTCAACTTTCAGCTTTTTAAATTCAGCAGTCTTTAAATTTACGCTTAAACTTTTAACTAAATTTGTATCTAATCTCAAATTAGGATTGCTCCTCAAAAAAGAATTCTTCTTCTTAATATCTAAAACATAATTCTTGTTATTCTTTTTCCATTTTCCATATCTCGCAATCCATTTTTTAGATATCAAATTATATTTCTCATCATTAGAAATAATTTCTTTGTGATTATTTGTCCAATCAATATGTTTAAAAGCGTTTCGGTTTGACAACACTAAAATTACTAAAATAAAAATAGGCAAAATATATTTTGCTTTAGAAAATAAAATATTTAGAGATAAAACAAAAGCTAGAGTTACTGAAAATAATGCTGGCAATAGATATCTTCCTTGTGGCTGATAATTATCAAGACTGTAATAAAAAGTCGTTAGAAATGTTACAACAAAAAACAAAAAAATTATCAAAATAATATTAAATTTTTCTCTTTGTTTCTTCCAGATTAAAAATAAAGAAATAGGCAACAATATCGCGATCAAAATCAAAAAGTAAAAGAAATAATCATAATATTTTGGATCAAATCCAATATTTGCATGCCCAAAAACTCCAACAAAATTTTTAACCAGCTCATTCAACCAAGTAATAAAATTATCAAAATCCCAAAGATCTCTATGTTGTCCTTTCCAAAATTTATTCGCATATTCCAAACCAAAAATATCACCCACGAAAATCAAATTCCTAAATAACCACGCAAAGCAAATAATCACAGCAGGCGATAGTGTAAATTTCAAAAAGTTTTTAAAATTTCGCCTATTTTTCCAAAATACTAACGCCAAAAAGAATAAAACAGCTGGATATAAAGTCAATTTTGTTAAAAAAGCCATACTTGAAATTATTCCGCAAAATAACAAATCAAGATTAGCAAAGCTTTCGCAAACAAAAAGTCTGACAACAAAATAAATCATTATTATTCCCAACAAATTTGCCAAAACATCATTATTTAAAACTCCAGAAATAAACAAAAACATTGGCCAAAAACTGTAAGCCAATGTTAAACTATAATATATCGTTCTTTTTCCCTTGAATAATAATTTAGCCGTTAAAAAAACAAAGATAATCGATAAAATACCCAAAAAACTAGAACAAAATCTCAGCAACTTAACTTCATTATCAATAGATATCTGATTTTTCAAAACCAAATCAACTGGCGATAAAAATAGATAATATAATGGCGGTTGATGTGCTTCCCAAAAAGAAGTCTTATTGGTCAGAGTAGGAAAGTGATGATTATTATTTAAAAATCTGATATATTCAAAGTGACCGAACTCATCAGGAGCTGCAAATTTCTCAGTCTTAAAATTATAAATATTCGCGACAATTAAAAATATCCCACAAATCAGAATCAAGAAAATAGCATCAACTTTATTCTTCATATATCTTGAAAAACAATTTAACAATTTAACTCTACAGCAATTCGTCCTTATTTTATCATGAAAATAAAAAAACAATTAATACTAATTCTTTCAATAGTTATTTCATTAACTCCTTTTTTTGTTAATGCTCAAAATATTCAAGACTATATTAATAAAACATATAACCGCTATTCCAAACATTTTGACAAAAATGGCTGGCAATATAATCAACCAAATTATTCAATTAATAACAAACAGCCAAATAATGCTCGTGAATGGACAATGTTTGCATCATATTATTACAATCGAACTGACAAAAAGAAAGAAAAAAACCTAGTCATCTCGGCTTTAAATAATGCAGTTGCCGAACTTCAAGCCCGTCCAACAATAACGCAATCATTCAATGATTCAATTGCCCATTTTTTAATTTACCAGCAAAAGGATTTATTAAACAAATCTGAAAAACAAAATTATTATTCCCAAGTAAAACAATCACTTTTTGCTCGAGCAAACATAAATGACACAGAAAATAGAGGAATTATTGCCGGAGTTTTAGATTCATATTTAGCTGACAAATTATACAGAGACAAACAAATTGACAAACAACAGTTAGAACGACTTATTGATAAAAATAAACAGAAAATCTATAGAAGTGTTAAGCAATGCATAAATGAGGAAGGTTGGTATTTTGAAGATAATCAAAAATATTTTTCTGCTCATTACCATGTCTTATCTGCTTATTTATTAATGTTTTATAGCGATTATTTTAATGATAAGGGCTATTTTGATTTAGCTAAAAAGATGACTTCAAATATAAGAAAAATATCGTTTCAAAATGGATTCATTGAGGCAAAAATAGGTATGAGACCAGTTGGACTAGGTGCACAAACATATTTAATGCTTGGTTTATTAAATAAAAGATATGAGCATAAAGACTATAGTGTTTATTTAAATTACACCAAACATCGTTTCTTTAATGACAAATCATCGCCTAACCGATTAGAATTTCATTCAACCATGGAAGGTTCATCACCAAATTATCATGATGATATCGGCTTTAGCTTAGTAGCGGAAATGTCCAAAATTAACAAGCACATCAAAAAAACAAAATTCAAAAAAAAATCAAAAAATTTAATTTTAAAAACAAAAGAATATCAAGATAAGAGGTTTACAATTAAAAATTATGGTGGGATAATTATTATTAATGATAAAGAATTCCGACTTTCAACTCATGGCGATTACTCCAGAATTACTACTATAAAATAACCAATAAAAAAAGACTAGCAACTAGTCTTAACCAAGAATGATCTTCAATAAAAGTGCAGTATCCATCAAATTATCAAACAAGTAATCAGGTGTTACAATAGCCAAACTTTCCTTAGAAACCAAGCCTGTAGCTACTCCAATTGTTTTCAAACCAACAACTTTACCAGCCTCAATATCTCTTGGAGTATCTCCAAACAAATATACTTTTTCTCTCGACGTCCATTTATTCTGTTCATTCTTTCGCAATGCTGAAATAATCAAATCCGAACGTCGCAAAGCCTGATCGCCAAATTCGCTAATCCGAGCGAAACGAAATAAACCAGCCTTGCGCAACTTAAAACGAGCGATACCTCCTATTGCGCCAGTCACAATACCAATCATTACACCTTTCTGAAGAAGTGAAATAAAGAGATCTCTGACTCCTGGCAGAGGATGAATATCAATATTGGCATTTTCATTTACATAAAAATTGGTCATTTCCGTAAAAATTGCGTACAACATTTCTGGAGTAACAGTTTTTTCCTTTCTAGATTTTGCCAGCAAAGCATAAATCAATTGGGTATCTGTCAAACCATGATAGTCAATACCTTCCAAAGTAGCATCCCTAATTCCACAAAGCTTTTCCAAAGCCATAAAAACAGCACGAGCATGACCGCCATTATTGATACCGGACGGAATCAAGGTTCCATCCATATCAAACAAGGCCAATGCCCGGAACATATAGTCATTATGACAAAATGCATTCTTTAGCGGCATTTCCTCCTCCTTCTCTATAATAAAGTACTGAGCAAAACTGACTGATAAAATATATAACAAATACTATAAATTGTCAAAGGATTATCAAAAAATAACATATAACAAAACAAATATAATGCCAAATTTTTTACAGCCAAAATTAATTTTAAAAATTACAGCAGTCTGCATTTTGTTTTACATTCTTTCTTTCCTTGCATACTTATTTCCAATCCTCAACAGCATAATTTTTTGGGTTATTATCATTGGCACTTTTGCGCTTGCAATAAAAAAGTTAGAATATGGTGTTTTTATCGTTCTTACGGAATTATTTATAGGAGCAAAAGGGTATCTATTTTCATTTGATTTTGGCGGCAGATTTGTTTTATCAATTAGAATTGCTCTCTTTGCAATGGTTTTCTTAATCTGGTTAATCAAAAAAGCTAAAACATTTGAAGCTGGAAAATATAACTTTTTATATTCAAAATTTTTCATTCCTTTTTCAGTTTTAACAATTTTCATCTTAATCGGTTTTTCAACTGGATTAGTTAACGGTAATTATGCAAAAAATATATTTTTTGATGCAAATGGATATTTTTATTTAGCTTTTATTTTTCCAATTTTTGATATTATTCATAACAAACTAAAAGTCAGAAAACTAATTCAATATTTAGTTGCCGGTAGTATAGCAATCTCAATTCTAACTTTTTATGTTTCGATTGGATTCACTATAATGCACCAAGAGGCAAGACCAGGCATGGCAGGAGCAAAATCAACAGAACAAACATTAGAATCAGAAGAAGCTGGCGAGTTTATGATCTCGCATTCCATTTTCGCTAAAGAAGAATTATTATCACGCGCTTTTTTTAGAAATCTAGATACTCCAAAACCATACATTTATCGCTGGACACAAGATACTGGCATGGGCGAAATATCATATTTGACCGGACCATTTTTCCGTTTCTTTTCAGCAGGACAGCTCTATTCAGCTTTAGCTTTTATATTCTTGCTAGCTAAATTTCTGCAAAACAAGAAAATTGAGCTTAAAAACAATATTTTTCAACTTATAGTTGCAGCATTTTGTGGCTCTGCAGTAATTACTGGTTTTTCGAGAAGCTTATGGATTGGCGTAGTTTTCGCTTTAATATTTCTGCTCTTCAATATTTCAAAGAAAAGAGCACTAAAAATTGCACTTTATGGCATCGGCATTATATCTATAATAATCATAATTTTTGGAACGTTGTTGCCACAAGTTTATGATTTAGTAGGGAATAGGGTCGGAAGTATTTTTCAACCAAAAACAGAAGCAGCAGCCTCAAACCGCTACAATGTCTTAACTCCAGCTTTCGAAAAAATCAAACAACATCCAATCCTTGGATCAGGATTTGGAACAACAATTGAGTACACAAGCGTTGCTTTTGAAAAATATGGTACTGTCCGAGTATTCTCATTTGAATGGGCCTATCTTGATACTATAATTGAAATTGGAATTTTAGGACTACTAGCTTACATTTGGTTTCTATATTCTATCTTTAAAGACGGTTACAAAACAAAAGAACCAGAAAACAAAAAACTAGTTATTTGTTTTTTAGCCGGAATTGTTTTAATATTATTTACTAATATCACAACTCCGTTTTTAAACCATCCGCTTGGAATTGGCTTTGTCCTAATCACTGCAGCAACAATTTTCGCTCTAGAAAAAATAAAAGGACAAACAATTTTAAATTTAAAATCATAAATAACTTAATCTATTCAAAATGATCTTATCTGACAAAGATATTAAAAGAGCACTTCTCAATCGAGACATCACAATCACGCCATTCAACAAAAAATACATTCAGCCCGCATCAATTGATTTGCACATTGATAAACATTTTCTTGTCTATAACACAAATAAAAACTACGTCATTGACCCTAAAAAACCAATTGATATGATGATGGAGAAGATTACTATAGATAAAAACAAGCCTTTTGTTCTTCATCCTGGAGAATTCGCTTTAGGCTTAATTTATGAGACTACTGGCGTTTCTTCATCATATGTTGGCAGATTAGAAGGGAAAAGCTCAGTTGGCAGAATGGGACTGCTAATTCATGTTACAGCTGGTTTTTTAGATCCAGGCAATTCACTAAAAATGACATTGGAACTTCATAATACTGCTAATCTTCCAATTTTGATTTATTATAAAATGCCAATTGCCCAAATGGCTTTCGAAAAAATTTCATCGCCATGCGAAAATCCTTATTCTAAAAAAAGAAATAATAAATATGTCGGAGATATTATGCCAATAGCTAGTCAAATGTGGAAGAACTTTGCATAATAAATATATGACAGTTACAATCTCTCTTCTAAATTATAATAAAAAAAAATATCTAACTTATTGTTTAGATTCTATTTTAGAACAATCATATCAAGACATTGAAATATTTTTTGTTGACAATAATTCCACTGACAATTCATTTGAGTATCTAAAAAGTTATGCAGAACACAAATATCCTTTATCAAAAATAAGATTTATCAGAAATCAAAAAAATTTAGGCTATTCAAAAGCTCATAATGAAGTCATAAAACAATCTAACGGAAAATTTGTATTATGTTTGAATCCTGACATCATATTAGATAAAGATTATATAAAAAATTGCCTAGAAATCTTAAATCAAAATCCCAAAATTGGCGCGATTACTGGTAAACTTTTTAAATGGAAATTCAGTCAAAACAAACAAACCAATATTATTGATTCCTGCGGACATAGAATTTTAAAAACCCATCGTATTACTGAATGGGGCAGTAATCAAAAAAATTCGCAGGAATTTGAAACAATTAAAAAAATATTTAGTGTTTCCGGAGCTGCTCCAATATACCGTAAAGAAGCACTAGAGAACATTAAATATAATAATGAATATTTCGATGAATCATTTTTTGCGTACAAAGAAGATATCGATTTATCATGGCGCTTACTTCATGCTGGCTGGGAAATTTGGTTTGATCATAAATCACATGCTTGGCATGATCGCTGGGAAACAGGCACAGAAAATTCTACTTTAAAAGTTATAAAACAAAGAAATAAAAAAACAGATTTTATCAACAAGTTATCGTACCGAAATCATTTGCTTTTATTATATAAAAACGAATTCGCAAGTAATTTTCTAATTTACTTTCCTTGGATCTTCTTTTACGAACTTGGAAAATTTTTTTATACATTATTCCATGAACCAAAAAATCTCTCCGCTATCATTGATTTATTTAAACTTTGCAAATTGACCAAAGCAAAAAGAAATGCTATAATAAAAAATAGCAAGATCAAGCCAAAAGATATCAGAAAATATATTCATTAGCTGCTAAATTCACATATTCGTGGATTAGTATTATTTGTATATTCGTTTATCTCTATGCAACAAACAAAAGACCTATCAATAATAATTATAAATTACAAAACGCCATCGCATTTAAAGCAATGCATCAAATCTATAAAAAAGCATGCTCCAAAAATGGATTATGAAATTATTGTTGTCGATAATAATTCTCAAGATATAACTGTCCAGATGATCGAAGACGATTTTATGTATAATTATAAAAATCAAAAAATCAGCAATGTTGAATTGATTGCCAATGATAAAAATTTAGGTTTTCCAAAAGCTGTCAATCAAGGAGTAAAAATGGCAAAAGGAAGATATATTTTGTTACTAAATCCTGATATCACTATTCTAGAAAACGCCCTTGAAAAAATGATAGCGTATTTAGAACAACATCAAGATGTTGCCGTTCTTGGACCCAAACTCATTAATCCGAATGGATCAATCCAGCTTTCTTGTTTCAATAAATTTACATCTCCGGAATTAGTTTTATATCGAAGAACATTATTTGGAAAATTGAATCGAGCTAGAAAAATGCTTGATGATTTTACAATGAAATCATGGGATCATTTATCAGAAAAAGATGTCGCCTGGATTTTAGGTTCTTGTATGTTAATCAGTAAAAAGGCGATTGATAAAGTAGGAATTATGGACGAAAGATTTTTTATGTATATGGAAGATGTTGATTGGTGTAGAAGATTTTGGAAAGCAGGCTACAAAGTCAGATATTATCCAAATGTAAAAATGGTTCATTATTATGCCAGAGCATCATCATCAGAATCAGGATTAGTAAAAGCAATGCTAAAAAAACAAACTCGAACTCACATCACGTCAGCCTTAAAATTTTTTCTAAAATATTTTGGACAAAAAGATGAACAATATCAAGCAGCCAGCAAATAACGAAATAATAAAAAACAAAATAAAACCAGCTCACATTGTTCTCGGAATTATTGGTTTATTTATTTTGCTAATTCTTGGCAGTATCTATCCAAGCTTAAGTGCTTACAAATCAGCAATGCAAGGAAAAAATGATCTCATGGACGCAGAAAAAGCTGTCAAAGATCAAAATTTTGCCCAAGCTGCAACAACATTAAAGAAATCAAGCGACAATTTCAGAAGGGCAAAAAACAATATGTATTTTTTGGTTTGGTTAAAAATAATTCCTTATGTCGGAATTCAATACAGCGCAGCCGAACATCTTGTCAAAGCAGCATATAATATTACATCGGGACTTCAAGAAACAACCTTGTCTATCGAAAATATTATAAAACCACTTCAAGCAGAAAACGTAAAATCTGTTCGAGGAGTATCAGAAAATCAAAAAGCTGAAATTATTAAAAATATTTACAATGCATCACCAAATTTTGCCGAAAGCTCGAGCAAAATAAAAATGGCTGAAATTGAAATCAATCGCATTCCAACATTTTTAACATTACAAAAAATTACAGATATAAAAAATCAAGTTAATCAATATTTACCGATGATTAATGAAGTCATGGAACAAGTAGCTCAAGGCTCAAAACTGTTACCAGAAGCTTTAGGCTATCCAAATGAGCAAACTTATCTGTTTTTACTAGAAAATAATTCTGAATTGCGTCCAGGCGGAGGATTTATTGGAACTTATGGCATAATAAAAATTAAAGATGGCGAATTAACAAAATTAAAAACTGATAATGTTTACAATTTAGACTATCCATCGAAAATTCAGGTGACTGCCCCATGGCAATTTGCAAAATATGTTGATCCAAAAATTAAGTCCTGGTATCTTCGAGATTCTAACTGGTCACCTGATTTTCCAACGAATGCCGAAAAAGCAATTTGGTTTTATAAACAAGAAGGCGGAGAAGAAAAAAATATAGATGGAGTAGTTGCAATTACTCCGACTTTTATTGAATATCTGCTAGAAGTTATTGGACCAATCAAAGCCAGAGATGATAAATTCACATCTGAAAATATTACCGAAAAAATTCAACAATATACAACTGGAGCATACGAAGGCAAAGTTGTAATTCTAGAACAAAAAACCAGAAAAGGAATAATAGGCGATCTCTCTAAATCATTGCTTGGAAAAATATTTTTATTAAAAAAAGACAAATGGCCAGAAATGCTAAAGGCAGTTCAAAAAGGCTTTCAAGACAAACAAGCGCTTGTTTATTTTGCTGACAAGAATAAAGAAAAAATGCTTGAAAAAAATGGTTTAGCTGGATCAGTTAACCAAGACACTAAAAACAGCGACTATTTGATGGTTGTTGATTCGAATATGGCAAGTTTAAAAACTGATCCTTATATGGATCGCACTATTGAATATATAGTTGAACCAAATGGACAAGCAAAAGTTGCCATTACCTATACAAATAATGCTGTTCCAGCACTTTTAGCAACAAGATATCGATCCTGGACCAGAATCTATGTTCCAAAAGGAAGTGAATTTATAAGCGTTGAAAATAATGAAAAAGGTCTCGATCTCTATAATTCTGAACAAAGCTATGAAATATCAGAAGATTTAAACAAATCAGTTTTTGGCACATTTATTAACATCGAAACTCAAGAAACAAAAACAATTACATACAATTATATTTTACCAAAATATGTAAGAGATCAAGTCAAAAAGAAAGAGTACAAAATAATTGTTCAAAAACAAGCTGGTGTCACTGACCAAGATTTAATAATAAATTATAACTCTAACGAACAAATTAATAATATTTCACCTGAAAACCTAGGAGAAATCAAAAATAATAAAGCAGTCTTTAAAACAAAGTTGCAAAGCGATAAAGAATTTACAATTAACTATTAATTTTTTAACTATCAAAAAGTGTACAACAGACCACCTCAAAAAAATAAAACTCTTCGAACTTACTTAATTTTAGTTGCCATTTTAACCAGTTTTACAATTGGTTTATTTACTGGCAGAAGTAAAGCAGTCACTCAAAACACTGCGCGTCAAATTAATCAAGTAGAAAATAAATATACCAAACAAACTGATAGCAAAGTTGATTTTGCAATATTTTGGGATGTTTGGGATCTACTTCAACAAAAATTTATTCATCAACCACTTGATTGTAAAAAAATGGTTTACGGCGCAATCTCAGGCATGGTTAAATCATTAGAAGATCCTTATACTGCGTTTCTAAATCCAGAAGAGTCAAAAGAATTCTTGGATGAAATTGAAGGGAATTTGGAAGGTATTGGCGCTGAGTTAGGTATGAAAAATGAAGCTTTAACAATCATTTCGCCACTTTCAGATTCACCAGCAGAAAAAGCAGGTTTAAAACCAAACGATATTATCTTAAAAATCAATGATGAAGATACAGCTGACATGAATTTACTAGAAGCTGTTTCAAAAATCAGAGGCAAGGAAGGAACTCAAGTAAAATTAACTATTTACCATGATGGAGATAAAGATTCCAAAGAAGTTACATTGACTAGACAGAAAATTACAATTAAAAGTGTTGAATGGGCATTGAAAAGCAATAATATAGCTTATCTAAAATTGGGATATTTTGGAAAAGATACAGCATCTGAATTCCAAAATGCTGTTAACCAAATTTTGCCACAAAATCCAAAAGGAATTATCTTAGATTTAAGGAATAATTCTGGCGGATATCTAGATAGCTCGATCGACATCATTAATTTTTTTATTCCAAAAGGAAAAGTTGCTGCTATCGAATCTTTCAGCGATGGTAAAAAAGAAGAATTTAAAACAAAATCAAATGCGCCATTTGAAAACATACCAGTTGTCGTATTAATGAACAGCGGCTCAGCTAGCGCCTCTGAAATAGTTGCTGGAGCATTAAGAGATTTGCGGCAAATCAAATTAATTGGCGAAAAATCATTCGGTAAAGGCACCGTTCAGCAGCTAGAAGACCTTAAGGATGGCTCAACAGTCAAAATTAGCATCGCCGAATGGTTAACTCCAAATGGTACTAGTATTAATGGCAAAGGATTGGAGCCTGACATTAATATTGAACTAACTGAAAAGGATTACAATGAGAACAAAGACCCTCAATTAGACAAAGCAATTGAAGAATTACTAAAATAACAGTTCATTATGCTTAAAAAAATTAATTAAAAAACATCCAGACCTTCATTCTCTAATAACAGGAATCGCTTTGATTATTTTCTGGCGAGGAATCTGGATGCTCATGGACATTTACATATTTCCAAATAATGAGACTTTAAGTGCTATCACATCAATTGCAATTGGACTCTTTATTTTATATATTAACGACAGAAGATTAAAAGAGCTTTGTTAAAAACATATGCGTAAATTTCATCAACAATTCAAGCCTGTAAGACAAGCAGGTAGACTATTTTTTAAGAAAGAAACACCATTTTTATACAAACTGATTCCTATTGGCGCGATTTTCTATATACTTTTCCCCCTTGATTTTATTACCGACGTAGTGCCAGTTTTAGGCCAGCTTGATGATATTGCCATCCTGACCGGCTCAATTGGCATCTTTAATTCTCTTGCCAAAAACAAAAATTAAGTATATTATAATATAATGCTAAAAAGATTAGAGATTGCTATATCCGGTAAAGTCCAAGGCATTTTCTTTCGTCAATTTATTAAAGAAAATGCCGTGAATTTAAAACTTAACGGTTTTGTAGAAAATAAAGCAAATGGAACTGTAAAAGTTATAGCTGAAGGTGAGGAAGATAATCTACAAAAACTCATAGAATCTTGCAAGATCGGTCCAAAATTAGCTCGAATTGATGATCTCAAAATCAGTTGGTCGAAACCAACAAATGAATTCCAGGAATTTATTATAAAATATTAAATCTTATAACTGTTAACTTATACCACAATGAAAGTTGTACTAAAAAAGGATGTTGAAAAATTAGGCTTTGCAGGTGAAATAAAAGAAGTTACTTTAGGTTATGGTAAAAATTTTTTATTACCTCAAAAATTAGCTGTTTTAGCAACTGAAAAAGAAGTTCAAATTGCAAAACAGATGCAAGCTGAAATTAAGAAAAGAAAAGAAGAAGCTTTGAAACAAGCAAAAGAATTATCAGAAAAAATTAACAGCAAGGAAATAAAAATTGCCTCCAAGGCTAACGAGGAAGGAATTTTGTTTGGCTCGATTACTGCAAAAGATATTTCAGAGAATATTAAAGAACAATTAAAATTAGATATCGACGAAAAAGTTGTAGCTCTAGCTTCTGCAATTAAAAACACAGGAGAATATGAAGTAAAATTAAAATTTGCTCCTGAAATTACAGCTGATATAAAAATTATTGTAGTTAAAAAATAAAAGTTTATACAATTTCATTAATAAATTTAATAGGGCAGGGAAAATTTTCTGCCTTAATTAATTTTATATATAAATTTATCATAAAATAAAAATAATTTAACACTTATTCATGCAACCAAAATACATCTTTATTACAGGAGGCGTAATTTCGTCATTAGGCAAAGGCATAACATCAGCATCAATTGGAAAATTACTACAAGACCTAGGATTTAAAGTCGTAAATATTAAGTGCGAAATGTATGTCAATATTGATGCTGGAACAATTCGTCCAACAGAACATGGAGAAGTTTACGTTACAGAAGATGGCATGGAATGTGATCAGGATTTAGGAACATACGAAAGATTTTTAAATCAAGATATTACGAAAGAATGTTTTTTAACAACTGGACAAATCTACCAAGAAGTCATCAGACGAGAACGTAATTTAGAATATGACGGAGAAGACGTAGAGGTTGTCCCACACGTTCCAAAAGAAATTATCAGAAGAATAAAAATAGCTACTGAAAAAAACAAAGCTGATTTTGCCATTGTGGAATTTGGCGGTACAGTCGGTGAATACCAGCAAGTTTTATTTCTCGAAGCAGATAGAATGATGAAGCATGAACTCAAAAAAGATATTCTCAACATTCACATTGCATATCTTCCAATTCCTCCAAGCGTTGGCGAAATGAAATCAAAACCAGCTCAATATTCTGTACGAACTTTATTCTCAGCAGGAATTGTTCCCGATATCTTTATTGGCAGATCAACAACATATATGGATCAACATCGTATGGAAGTATTATCTCGAAATACAAATATTGCTTTAGAGAATATTTTTTCTAATCCAGATGTTAAATCAATTTATGAAGTCCCATTAATTTTAGCTAAACAAAAAGTCGCTGAATGTGTTTTGAATTTCTTTAACGTAAAACCAAGAAAAAGGGCAAGTCTTACAAATTGGAAAAAATTAGTAAAAATTATAAAAGAAACAAAAAAAGAAGTAAAAATTGGCATTGTAGGAAAATATTTTACCTCTGGAGATTTTTCTCAAGGAGATTCATATATTTCAGTTATAGAAGCAATAAAACATGCTTGCTGCGCAAACAATGTTACACCAATCATTAATTGGATTGATGCCGAAGCATTTGAAAAAAATCCTGAAAAAGTCATTGAACTTAAAGAGAATGACGGAATTATTGTCCCAGGCGGATACGGAAAAAGAGGAGTCGAAGGCAAAATTAATGCTGTAAAATTTGCTCGAGAAAATAAAATTCCATATTTAGGATTATGCTATGGATTGCAAATGGCTGTAATAGAATTTTCTAGAAACATTTGCAAAATTAAAGATGCAAACACAACAGAAAATGAACCAAATACCAAGAGCCCAGTAATTGATGTCATGGAGGAGCAAAAAAAACTTCTCGCAAAAAAACAATATGGTGCTTCTAACAGATTAGGTGCCTATGAATGCAAAATTAAAAAAGATTCCAAAGCCTTCAAAGCATATGGCAAGGAAATTATCCAGGAACGCCATCGACATCGTTATGAAATAAACAATAAATATAAAGAAATTTTAGAAAAAAAAGGATTAAAGATTGTTGGAATAAATCCAAAATTAAATCTAGCTGAAATAATTGAACTTGATAATCATCCATGGTTTATCGGAACTCAATTCCATCCTGAATTTAAATCAAGACTAGAAAATCCACATCCACTTTTTGTCAATTTTATTAAAGCTGCAATTAAGAATAAATAGATACTAAAAAATCGCCTCGTCAGCGATTTTTTTTAATTTGATATATCTCTAAAGATTATTTAACATTTACAAAACAAGTCTTTTTTAAACGACCATTGAATTTTTTCGTCATCTTTGAATTAAATTCTACAATACCATCTTTCATAGCAAAAATTGTATCATCACAACCTTGTTTAACATTTTTACCAGGATAGTACTTCGTACCTCGCTGTCTGACAATAATATTGCCAGGTTTTACTTTTTCACCAGCAAATTTCTTAACACCAAGGCGTTGCGATTGAGAATCGCGGCCAAGTTGGGTACTTCCGCCAGCTTTACGATGTGCCATATATTTACAATATTAATGATTAGTATATATAATAGAATAGCATCTAAAAAATAAAATGTCAATAAAACAAAAACAATGCAAAAAATCAAAGTTTTTTTTATAAACAACAAAGATAAAATTTTTTTGACTATTTGTGCAATACTAATTGCAACATGTAGCTTTGCTGCTGGTAAAATTTCTGTTGATAAAAAAACACCTCCGATTGAAATTAAAGAAAATACATCAAAACAGCAAACAATAGAACCAGAAAATAAACAAATCCAACAAAACATAAATATTGCAGATACAACGCAACAACAGCCAAAACAAATACAAAATAAACCTGAAAAATTAAAAGAAACAACAAAAAATACAAAAGATAATTGCGAATATGTTGCAAGCTCCAAAGGGCATAAGTATTATGAAGCAGACTCTTCATCAGCAAAAAGTTTAAGTGAAAAAAACAAGATTTGCTTTCCAAACGAAAAGGAAGCTATGAAAGCAGGCTATGAACCAAGTGCCAGCATAAAATAATAACTTTACAAATCAAGCAAATTTATGCTATATTAGTCATATACAAAATTTTAATCTAAATTTTAAGATACATGATTTATTTAGACCATGCTGCAACAACGCCCTTAGATTCAGATGTTCTAAAAGCAATGCAGCCATATTTTAATAAACTTTTTGCCAATTCCGGCTCGATACATTCAGCCGGACAAGAAGCATTAGCAGGAATAGACAAGGCTCGACAACAAGTAGCGCATTTTTTGAATTGTGAAACAAACGAGGTTATCTTTACTTCTGGAGCAACAGAAAGCAACAACCTAGCTTTAACCGGAATCGTTGATGCATCAGACATCAAAAAACCACATATCATTACATCAAATATTGAACATCCAGCAATACTTGAAGTTGTTAAAAATCTCAAAAATAGGGGAGTTGAGGTAACAATTTTGCCAGTTGAACATGACGGAATTGTGAACACAAATGTTGTTCAAAAAGAAATTAAAGATAATACTATCTTAATTTCAATTATGTATGCCAACAATGAAATTGGAACAGTTCAACCAATCAAAGAAATAGGCGAATTAATAAAAAAAATTAACGAGAAAAGAAAGAATAAAATCTACTTTCATACTGATGCAACACAAGCAGCAGGATACTTAAATTGCGATACAAAAAGCTTAAAAACAGATCTTTTATCCTTATCAGGACACAAAATCTATGGACCAAAAGGCATAGGCGTCTTATTTGTAAAAAAGGGTACAAAGATAAAACCATTTCAATATGGCGGTCATCAAGAATTTAATCTAAGAGCAGGGACACTAAATACTCCTGGCATTGTAGGAATAGGCGAGGCATTATCGATAGTAAAAAAGAATAGGGACGTGAACAACAAAAGAGTTCAGCATCTTAGAGATAAATTAATTGAAAAAACACTAAAAGAGATTGAAGGATCACATCTAAATGGATCAAAAACAAAGCGTTTACCAAATAACGCAAACATTAGTTTTGATAAAATTGAAGGTGAAAGCATTATGTTAAATCTAGATTTTGAAGGCATCGAAGTATCAACAGGATCAGCTTGTGCTTCTGGCTCATTGAGTCCTTCTTATGTTCTATTAGCTTTAGGTTTATCTCATTTACAGGCACATGGCAGTATTCGTTTTAGCTTTGGCAAAGAAAACACAATAGAAGACGTCAATAAAACAGTAGAAGCTCTTAAAAAAATCATTAAAAGATTAAGACTAATCTCTCCAATCAAATAGACAATTTAAAACTTTTATCTTTACATTTTAATTTTAAAAATATGCAATATTCAAATAAAGTAATAGGTCATTTTAAAAATCCTCACAATATGGGTGCAATAGAAAATCCAGATGGCCTTGGTCAGGTAGGTAACCCAGTCTGTGGGGATATGATGAAGCTTTACATAAAAGTAAAAGATAATAAAATAGAAAATATAAAGTTCCAAACTTTGGGTTGTGCTGCAGCAATAGCTACATCCTCAATGATTACCGATCTTGCAAAAGGAAAAACATTAGAACAAGCAGAAAAAATATCAAGAAGTGACGTTTCAGATGCATTAGGAAAATTGCCCCCAATAAAAGAGCATTGTTCAAATCTAGCTGCAGATGCCTTACACAGAGCTATTCAAGATTATAAAAAAAGAAACAAATAATTCCTATATATTAGCTATCAGTTGTCAGAATGTTAAAAACAAACAAAAAAAACATATTTTCAAGAATATTTTATTTTAAAATCAATAAAAGCGCTTTTTGCATTCTTACTTTGTTTTTTTTAATTGCTTTAGGATTTATCTTTGCTATAGCTTATCAAGACCTCTATCAAATTTATGAAGTTTATACAATTAGAAATAATAATAGTACTGAACTTGTTCAACCAAACGAAAAAATTAAAATAAAATATAATATTCCAATTTCCGAAAAAAAAGCCCAATCTTCATTTTCTATTTATCCTCAAATCAAAGGAAAAATCACCTGGGAAAGAAACTACCTTTTTGGCTACTCAAAAGTTTTAGTTTTTGCACCAGAAAAATATTTTGATGAAAACCAAAATTATTCCATCAAAATAGGGGATGTTGAAAGCATCTTTGGCACTAAAATTGGAAATCGTATCTATACTTTTTCTACAGTCAAGCCATTTAAAATCGTTGATACTTATCCAAAGAATGATCAAAAAGACATCAATGTTAATCCAGAAATAAAAGTCACAGTTGATGGAATTGGCGATGCATTTGATTTTAATTTTAAACTTGAACCCTCAACAGAGCTCAAGGTTAAAGACAAGATTGAAGAAAATGGTCAAACAACTTATATTATTGATCCAGTTACTCAACTAGGACAGGGGATTGATTACACTTTTACAGTAAAACAAACCTATACACCAAACAAGAAAGCAGTAGACACAAAAACCTTTCATTTTACGACACTATCACCAGTAGAAATTTCAAAAGTATTGCCAGAAGATAATGACCAAAATGTCCATGTCAAAAGAAAAGTATCTCTAGCTTTCAATAAGCCTGTCGATCATCAACAAGTAGAGAATAATTTTTCTTTGATGCCAGAAACAAAAGGGAATATTGGGTGGAAGGAAAACACCATGACCTTTACTCCAGAAGATAAATTTGCCAAAAATACCGAATATAAGATAAAAGTAATAGGCAATATCAAAAGCACACAAGATGAATCTTTCTTAGAAGGCGATAAAGAATACACATTCAAGACTAGAGATACTGATCAATATCCGCCGCAGCCAACTTGGGAACCAAAATATAAAGAAGGTAAATACATTCATGTTAATTTAGGTACTCAAACCCTTTATGCTTACGATAATGGGGAATTGATTGATTCATTTTTAATCTCTTCCGGCGTCTCAGCTTTCCCAACTCCAACAGGTGATTTCAAGGTTACTAGCAAAGTTCGATCAGCCAGAATGTCCCATACCTACGGTCCTGGCAATCCTAATAATTATGATCTACCTGGTGTCCCTTTTGTTTTAGCCTTTAATGGACCTTATACAATTCATGGAACATATTGGCATAGTAATTTCGGCACACCAATGAGTCATGGCTGTGTGAACATGTATACGCCTGATGCAGAATGGGTCTATAATTGGGCGCCAATTGATACGCCAGTTGTAATAGAATAGAGAATCATAAAAAATTTTAAAACGCTAGAAACAATCTAGCGTTTTTTGATCATAAAAAAAGGACCTAAAATAGATCCCTTACTCCTTTCTTGACCAAAGACCAATCACAACGATCTTGTGAAAAACACCATCTTTATCCATATAGCCAGGAACGTTACCATCAGCCCTAAGTTTATCAATCTCATCAAGTAATTCCAAAGCAATTTCAACCAAACTACTGATTGTATTACGATTAACACGAAGCATCAGCCTCTTTATCCAAGCATGCGCATCAACAGTGAAATCGATTGTTGTACGTATTTTTTTCTGCACTGGTTTTTTCATTCGAGACATATCTTTCCTCCTTTCAAGGAATGATTATCATCAGCTCCTTAAAACTCCCATTGTCATCGCAGTAACCTAATGGCTTACCAGATAATTTTGCTTTATCAAGTGCATCAAATACGGCTAGAGCAACCTGTATTGTTTCTGTTAAAGAACTATAACCTCTACGCCTCTGCAAACCAAGCAATAATTCCATATTAGAAATCGGTAATGCCAAATTTAATCTCGTAGTCTCAAAAGTTTTTTTCAGGCCTCGGCATCTTCTTCCTCCTTGTACAGGTAAACAGCTAATTAGTATAATAAAATATTGACAAGGCGTCAAGAGAGGACAGGGAAGCAGTATTTAATTAATTATTTATACTAATTAATTAAGAGAATATAGAATAGTTTGTTAAACCTAAGACAGGATATACCTAAGAGTTACCGAATTATTTATGAAATTAATTAAATAAATAGCATAAAAGATTAAATAAAATTTGTTTAAAGTTTGTCATTTTAGAAGAAAGCGCAGAGAGACATCACGTCGCACAATATATCTTTTACGACGTCTTTACTATAGAGACGACTCCCCTGGACATATTTTATTTTTTTAATTAATTATTATTATATCGTATTTAATAATTAATTATTAAATAATCTAAACTAACAAACAACCACACTACATTCTTATCACCTGCCTACTCATTTAATTATTTCTATTAATTAAATAAAATAATTAAATCTAACCCTCTGGCTAGATCTATACAAACTAAAAATCTCTCCCACCCGTTATTTCCAAAAAAAGAGAGTAGTGTTATAAATAGTTTTTTAATAATTCTTAAATTTTTAACAAAAAACCAGGTAAATTAATACCTGGTTAGATATATAAAACGCTAGAATCGCCAAATTTTAACAAATTCCTTGCCCGCCGAAGCTTTAGCGAAAACGGATTGATTATTTCAAATATTTCATCGGATCAACTGGATTACCATTAATACGAACTTCAAAATGCAAATGTGGACCAGTTGTCATCCAACCCGCACCACGTGTTCCAGGCATACCACCAGAAAGACCAATAACATCACCACGTTTTACATTAGATCCTTCAGCGACATAACATGCAGAAGCATGCCCAAAGACAGTCGAGAGTCCATTGCCATGATAGAGAAGAATATAGCTATACCCTAGCCCAGCATCACTGTATTTTGCGACATATCCATCAGCAGGTGCATGCATCGGAGTGCCTTGTGGCGCAGGAATATCAATTGCATAATGCTGAATTCCCCAAAAAGAATAATAGCTAGAATCCATAAAATAAGCACTAATTCCTTGCACTGGATTTATCGGCCAACCTAGTTCAGCTCCACCAACATCTTGCCAGTTATCTTGAGTCGGATTATCTTGTTGCTGATTTCTAATTTGCTGTTCAATAGCATATATTTCATTATTTGCAGCATCTTGTTCCTCTTTCGCTTTCACCAATAACGCCTGAAACTCTTCTTCTTTATCTTCTGTTTGAGCCAACAGATTTTCTTTTCCCTCTTTTCTTCCACTTAATTCTTCTTTTTCAAAACTTAATTGATCATCCAGATTAGCTAAATCTTTGGCTTTAGAATCTAAATCCTTTTTATTGCTTTCCATTTCAACTTTAATTTTTTGAACCTGATCTAATGTTTTCTGACCCTTATTTTCTAATGTTTCTAAATTATCTAACTGATCCAAAAATTGCGAAAAAGAATTATAGCCGAACAAAATCTCAATTGGACTGACTTGATCATACTCATAAATCAATCTGATATACTCGCCTAATACTAATTTCTGTTTTGCAATTTCTTTCTTTTTCAAATCTATTTCAGATCTTAATTTCTCGATCTCTAAATTAGTTCTTTGAATTTCTGCCTGTGTCTTTTGTATTTGTGCCTTTGTCTTATCAATTTCCGTATCAATAATTGTAATTTGATTTTTCAATGTAACTTGTTCGCTTTGTTTTTGATTTATTTCCTGCTCCAACTGTTGAATTTTATCTTCAATCTGCTGGATATCATTCTTTTTGGAATCTAGCTGAGAATTCAAATCAGCAGCAAAAACTTTGTAGCCAAAAGAAAATACTAATATTATCGCTAATGATAATGAAAATATTTTTTTAAACATAGTTTTATTTTATTTTAAAATCTATTATTTTAACAAATTTAAAGCCTGATCAAGACGTTTTAGAACTTCGTTTTTTCCTAGAACAAAAGCTACTTCAAAAGGCGATGGAGACTTCTTTTCTCCTGTCAAACAAGCTCTTAATGGCCATAGTAGCTCTCCCCTCTTGTCTTTTGCAATTTTAAGCAAAATCTTTTCAATACTATCTTTTGTCCAATCTTGTTCAGAAATATTACTTAATGCATCTTTAGACATGTTTAAAGACGTCTTTAATTCATCATAAGTCATTTTCTTCCACAACAATAATTCTTTTTCATAATTTATTTCCATAAAAAAGAATTTATTATTTTCACCAACTTCTGACAAATTATTTAATCTTTCTTTCTCAATTCCTAATACTTTTTTTAAATATTCTTCAGTTTTTTGTTCAGTTTTCGCATTTTTATAAAAATCTTTTTGTTCAAAATAAGGCAAAGCTAATTTGTATAATTTGTCAGCAGACAAATTCTTAATGTAATGGCTATTTATCCAATCTAGTTTTTTTAAATCAAATATTGCACCTGATTTATGAACCTTTTTTAAATCAAATTTCTCAACCAGTTGATCTAAATTAAAAAACTCTTCTTCACTCCCCTGCCCTGGATTCCAACCTAAAAAAGCTACAAAATTAATAATTGCATCTCTTAAATAACCCTTTTTAATATAATCTTCTACTGAAACATCGCCTTGTCTTTTTGATAATTTTGTTCGATCAGGATTCAAAAGCAATGGCAAATGCGCAAAAAAAGGAACTTGCCAATCAAAATTATTATACAACTGAATATATTTGGGAGTACTAGAAATATACTCCTCGCCACGAATTACATGAGTAATCTCCATTAAATGATCATCAATAACATTTGCAAAATTATAAGTCGGATATCCATCAGATTTTAATAGAATCTGATCATCAAGCATATCATTTTTAATACTTATTTTACCTCTAATAAGGTCATTATATTCCGTAAAACCTGCGATTTCTATTTTTTGTCTAATTACAAATTTTTCATGATTTACTATTTTTTTATCTATTTCTTCTTTGGATAAATTTAAACATCTGCGATCATACATTGGTGCTCTGCCACTTTCAATTTGTTGTTTTCTCATCTCTTCTAATCTTTCTTCAGTACAAAAACAATAATATGCTTTTTCTTTTTTTACTAATTCCAAAGCATGCTTTTTATAAATATCTAAACGTTCAGATTGAATATATGGACCAAAATCTCCTTTTTGAATTATATCGTTATTTTCAATAAAGACACCTTCGTCATAATTTAAACCCGCCCAATTCAAAGTTATTATTAAATTATTTAAAGCACCCTCAACATATCTCTTTTTATCAGTGTCTTCAATTCTCAATACAAACTTTCCCTTATTTTGCTTAGCAAAAATATAGGCATACAATGCCGATCTAAAATTGCCAATATGCATATATCCAGTTGGTGATGGCGCAAATCTAGTTCTGACCATAATTATTCATTTTATATTTATAAACCTGTCTAACAAATCTAAATGTTGCAGTGATTATTCTGCCAATTCTTTGCGGTTGCAAAATTACCCGCCACAACCATTCTAAACCAATTTTCTGAAAAAATCTAGGGGCTCTTTTCGCTTTTCCTGCAATAAAATCAAATGATCCGCCGACACCCATTGCTAATTTTATCATTGATAAATTTGGCAAGTTTCTAACAATCCATTTTTCCTGCTTAACTTGTCCAAAAGCTACAAATACAACATCTGCCTGAGACTTATTTATTAATTCCTGGATAACATAATCATCGGCTTCTTGGTATAATCCTTCATAGACTCCGGCGATCTCTAAATTAGGGTAAACAGCTTTCATTTCTTTTGCTGTCTTCTCCCCTACTTTATCGTAACCACCCAAAAAAAAGATAGAACAATTATTTTGTTCAGACAATTTTGCGATATTCCACATTAAATCAACACCACTTATTCTCTCCGATAAAACAGTTCTACAAAATTTAGGATAAAAAATTAAACTAAGTCCACCTATAATTATTCTAAAATTTTCATTTATCCTAAGTAAAAATCTATTTTTCAAGTTCGATTTCCAACTCAGATATTTTGCTGCCCAAAGCATTCCGATACCATCAGGTATAGCTATACTAGAATTATTTAGTATCTGCTTAAAATCATCATCTTTTAAAGCTGCCATTACAAATTCAGGATTAACAGTTGAAATATATTTTTTATTATTCTCAAACAAAAATTTTTCAATCTGATGCTGAACTTGATTGATGGTTAGCTTGCTAATTTTAACTCCTAAAATATCTACTTTTTCCATAACTTATATTTTTCTAAAACTTTATACTCTGATCCTGTTCTCTTCAAAATACTTTGCATTAGATTAATTTCAGTAATTATCCAAAATCCAGAAACTTTTCTTTTTTTAATTAAATTAATTTGGCTATTGCTAATTTTATTTATCCTTCCAAAAGTCAAATGCGCTTTGTATTTTCTTTTTTCTGGCTTAAAAAAAATATACTTACTTAATTCTTCGCCAATCATTTTTTGTAGATCTTCAATCTTATTATTGCTATCGATATTAAATACAACTACTCGAGGATTTTTTTCATTCGGAAAAAAATCACAATCAGATAATTCGGCTCGAAAACATTCAAATCTTATTTTCAACAAAACATCTTTAAGTTTTTCGATTTCTTCATTACCTAAATAACCTAGAAAATACAAAGTTATGTGTAACTTTTTTCTTAGTTCCCATTTAACGCCTTTAAAATCAACAAAATGTTTTTGCGCTTTAGCTATCTTATCCTTTATGCTTTCAGAAACATTCAGAGAAATAAAAATACGTTTCTTTTTCATAATATAAGTATACCAAATATTTGAAGATTTACAAAAAAATGCTAAGATTAAAGCAAATGCCATATTTTGAAACCATCATTATTGGCGCTGGACCAGCTGGGTTATTCGCAGCCAAAACGCTAGCTAAACAAAAAAAACAAGTATTGGTCTTAGAAAAAAACTCTGAATTTGGAAAAAAGATCTGTGCAGGCGGTTTGACCCAGAAAGACATTGATTATTTTAAAATCCCAATTTCAATTTGTGATCAAAGTTTTAATTCTGCTAAACTAGTCATATTTAAAAAAATTGCTTATCTAAACCAAAACGAACCGTATTTATATACTATAGAACGAGAAAAACTAGGAGGACATCTTTCAGAGCAAGCAAAACAAGCAGGCGCAATAATAAATACAAATTCAAATGTTATCTCAATAAAAAATAATTCAGTAAATACAGATAAAGAACACTATACATTTAAGTATCTAATAGGTGCGGATGGCGCAAATTCTATAGTTCGAAAATTTTTAAGAATACCAACAAATAAAACTCTAACAACAATGCAAGTCCGAACAAATAAATTGTTCAAAGACTTCGAAATCCAAATTAACACGAAATTATTTGGTCCACATTATGCTTGGATCTTTCCGCACAAAAATCACACTCGTTTTGGCACTGCTACTGATCAACAATATTTTTCAATTTCCAAATTAAGAAACAATTTTTTTCTCTGGCTAAAAAAATACAACGTCACAGAAAAAGATATTGAGTCATTCCCAATTAATTACGATTTTAAGGGTATGCAATTTAATAACTTTTTCCTAGTTGGCGAAGCCGGTGGTTTTACTAACGGTTTAACTGGTGAAGGGATTTATAATGCTCTTCTATCAGGTCAAGAAGCTGCAAAAAAGATTATTGACCCAAATTATAACTATAGTATAAGATTTAAAAGAATTTTAGAGCAAAAAAAGTTCTGTGAAAAATTTATGAATTTTTACAAAATCAGACCCTTAATTTATTTATTATATAAGTTACTTCCTTTTTATTGCAAAAACAAAAATAGAAAATCAAAAATAATCAATTACTTTGCAAACTAATGCTACAAAACAGGTTATTTAATATTATTCCATCTATTAAATTACCGCCTGATAAAAATCAGGTTTTTTCTTATTTATCAAAAGAAAAATTATCTTTAGGTCAAGTTGTTGAGATTCCTTTCCGAGGTAAGAAAATAAAAGGTATTATTTATTCACTGAACAATAAAAGTATTCAGGAGCTTGATTTCAAACCAAAAGAGATCATAAAGCAAGTAGAAAACATTTGTTTAACTACTAAACAAATAGAATTAGCAAAATGGATTTCAGAATACTATCACACTTCTATTGCATCTGTAATAAAACTAATGCTTCCTCAATTGGTCAATCAAAGAACAAAAGATAAGAATACAAAACTAGCTACAATTCCTTATCCTAAATTAACAGAACAGCAACAAAAAATTTATGAAAAAATAAATTCAACAAAAAATTTCAGAGTCTTTTTAATTCATGGAGTAACAGGCTCTGGCAAAACAGAAATTTATTTAAAATTAATTGAACAACAAATAAAATTAGATAAACAATCAATAGTTTTAGTTCCTGAAATTTCTTTAACACCTCAAACCATAAATCGATTTTCAGAACATTTTAATCAAGATCAAATTGCCATTTTACATTCAAAATTGTCTGCAGGAGAAAAATTTACACAATGGAAAAAAATAAAATCAAACCAAGCAAAGATAATAATCGGACCAAGATCAGCAATCTTTGCACCAATACAAAATCTTGGAATTATCATTATTGACGAAGAACATGATTCATCTTACAAACAATATGATCAGAATCCTCGCTATCATGCAAGACATGCTGCCATAAAATTAGCAAGTTTATATAACGCAAATGTTGTCCTTGGATCAGCAACACCAAGCATTGAATCATATCACAACGCTTTCCAAAATATTTATTCACTTCTTAAATTGCCTGCTAGATTCACAGCGAATTCTGTAATGCCAAAAGTAAAAGTCGTTGATATGAGAGAAGAGTTCAAAAGAAAAAATTTCTCCATATTTTCAGAAAGCCTACAAAAAGAGCTAGAAACAATTATCAAGAATAATCGACAAGCTTTGCTCTATATCAATCGTCGCGGTGTAGCAACTTTTGTCAATTGCCGAGATTGTGGCTATGTTGCTACATGCAAAAATTGTGATGTTCCACTTACTTTTCATCTATACAAACAAAATTTAAGCTGTCATTACTGTGGCTACACTTTGCCAACTCCAATCTCCTGTCCTAAATGCAAAAGTCCAGCAATAAAATATTTCGGAACCGGAACAGAAAAAGTCGAACAAGAGTTGCAAAAAATGTACAAATATGTTAAAATATTCAGGATGGATTCAGACACTACTCGTATCAAACATTCGCATACTCAAATCTATAATGATTTCAGGCTAAAGAAAGCCAATATCCTTATTGGTACTCAAATGATTACCAAGGGTTGGGATCTCGAAGGAGTTGATCTAGTTGGCGTAATCTCCTCTGATGTTGGGTTGAACCTTCCAGACTACAAAGCTCAAGAAAAAACTTTTCAACTTCTCACTCAGATAGCCGGAAGAACCGGCAGAGGAATCAATCCAGGCAAGGTAATTTTTCAAACATACAATCCAGAAAGCTTTGTTATCAAAACAGCAGCTAAACATGATTTTGTAAGTTTTTATAAAAAAGAGATAAAAAATCGCAAAGAACTTGATTATCCACCTTTTGTAAAATTAATTAAATTAATTTACAAGAATGCAGACCCAGACTTAGCTCAACATGAAGCACAAAAATTATTTCAGAAACTTACAGCTTATGATTCGCAAGACATAACTTTACTAGGACCTGCACCATCATTTTTCCAAAAAATACAAGGCCGATATATCTGGCAAATAATCATCAAGTTTAAAAATCAAAAATTTAAAGATAATATTTTAAAACAAGTTTCAAATGATTGGATCATCGATGTTGATCCAGAAAGTTTACTATAAAATAATGAAAATAATCACTTATCCAAACGAAATACTTAGAAAAAAAGCTCAAGAAATTGACAATTTTTCGGATATCCAAAAAATTATTCCTGAATTCAAAAAAACAATGCTTGAACACGATGGCATAGGTTTAGCTGCTCCGCAAATTGGAAAATCTATCAAAATGATTGCAATTCAAACTAAAGAAGGACCAAAAATTTTTATTAATCCAAAAATAATTTCAAAATCATTCAAAAAAGAAATCGCTGAAGAAGGATGTCTATCTTTACCAAAAATATTTGGCAAAGTTAAAAGAGCATACAAAGTTGCTGTAAAATTCCAAAATGAAAAAGGAATCCATTATAAAATTACAGTTAAAGGACTTTATGCTCGCGTTCTCCAACACGAAATAGATCATTTAGATGGAATCCTATTTATTGATAAAATTATAAAATAAATGTTAAAAGATATAAAAACAATTTTTTTTGGAACTCCTGATTTCGCGGTCCCAACATTGAACATGTTGTTAAAAGAAACAAACATAATTGCTGTTATTACTCAGCCCGATAAAAAAGTTGGCCGTAAACAAATTATTCTGCCTTCCCCAATAAAAAAAGTTACAGTTAAAAATAACATCAAAATTCTTCAGCCTCAAAAAATAAAAGACAACAAAGATTTCATTAATCAGATCAAGGATCTTAATCCTGATATTATTATTGTTGCTGCTTATGGAAAAATAATTCCGAAAGAAATTCTAGATCTGCCAAAATATGGCTGTATAAATATTCATGCCTCATTATTGCCTAAATATCGAGGTGCTTCTCCAATTCAGACAGCAATATTTAATGGCGAAAAAGAAACCGGTATTACAATTATGGTTATGAACGAAAAAATGGACGAAGGAGACATAATTGCGCAAATATCTGAAAAAATATATAATTATGATACCTCAGAAAGCTTGCACAATCGTCTATCAAAAATTGGAGCAAAATTCCTTCTAAAAATTTTACCAGATTACATTAACAAAAAAATTACACCAAGACCTCAAGATAATAAACTAGCTACCTATACAAAAATTATCCAAAAAGAAGATGGCAAAATCAATTGGCAACAGGATGCCAACAAAATCCTACGTCAAATAAATGCTTTTACTCCTTGGCCATCAGCATACACTTTCATAGGTCAAAAACGTTTTAAAATAATACAAGCAGAAGCTATAAATCAGAATCCAAAAAGACAAGAAGGGACAACATTTATTTACGAAAATAAAATTGCCATCGCCTGCCAAAACAGCATTTTACTAATCAAAAAATGGCAACCAGAAGGAAAAAAAGAAATTTTAACAACAGATTATCTGTTTGGAAATAAAAATATTATAAATAAAATAGCAATCTAAATGTCTGAAACAAGACAAAATGATAAAAAAGAGACAATAATGCTTATTTTTGCCGTTATAATTGTTGTTGGCGGCATGATCGCTTTTTTTGTTAAACCACAATGGAAAATTGATGTTAAACCTATTAAAACCAATCAATCTTCCAATCTTAATGAAACAGGATCAACAATCCCTACGATTACTTCTTCTGAATTAAAAGATAAAATTGACAATCAAGAAAATATTTATATTTTAGATGTTCAAAGCGAAGAAAACTATTTAACAAAACATATTCCAGGAGCAATCAACATTCCATATGAGCAATTAGAAGCAAGAATAAAAGAAGTTCCTAATAATAAAGAAATCATTATCTCCTGTACAAATAATAATACCTGTCAAACCTCAACAAAAGCTGCAGAATTATTATCTTCAAAAGGATTAAAAAATATAAAAGATTTTAAAGACGGAGTCAATGGATGGGAAGATCAAGATTATCCTATAATCTCTGGATTCGAAGCAATTTATAAAAGCATAAATGCAGATCAACTCAAACAAAAAATTGATAACCAAGAAGACATTACCGTTCTAGACATTCGAGAAAAAGAAGATTATGACAAATCACATATAAAAAACGCAATTCATATACCTTTTGAAGAAGTAGCAAATAGAATAAAAGAACTTCCAAGAAATAAAGAACTAATTATCTACGACGAAACTGGAAACCGAAGCAAATTAATAGTTGAAAGTCTAACAAAAAAAGGCTTTACGCAAGCGATTAACTTAATCAATGGCTACCCAGAATGGCAAAACAAAAACTATCCAATTGAATAAAAATAAATAATATCTAAACAAAAAAAACCTCAATCACGAGGTTTTTTTAATTTTAAATTTTTAATTTTGAATTTTTTATGTTCCCATCTTCCAAGAATTCAAATACTTCTTTTGTTCTAGAGTTAATTTATCAATTTTAATACCCATTGAATCAAGTTTTAATTTTGCTACTTTTTCATCAATTTCTTTTGGCACTGAATAAACTTTAGAACCTAATTTTTTATAATTCTTGATTACATATTCAACACATAATGCTTGATTAGCAAATGACATATCCATAACACTAGCTGGATGACCTTCTGCTGCTGATAAATTTATCAATCTACCTTCAGCTAATAAATTAATTTTTTTTCCATTACTTAAAACATACTGTTCAACAAATGTGTTCACTGATTTTACGCTCTTCGAAATCTTTTTTAATCCATCAATATCGATTTCAGAATTAAAATGTCCGGAGTTACAAACAATCGCATTATCTTTCATTTTCTTAAAATGGTTCGAATTTATTACATTTATATCTCCAGTCAATGTACAAAAGATATCTCCCAAGCTTGCAGCTTTCTGCATTGGCATCACTATAAAACCATCCATACTGGCTTCTATTGCCTTGATTGGATCGATCTCACAAACAATCACATTTGCTCCCAAGCCTTTTGATCTCATTGCAAATCCTCTACCACACCAACCATAGCCTACCACAACTACTGTTTGTCCAGCAAAAAGCACGCCAGTAGCCCTAATAATTCCATCAATCGTACTTTGTCCTGTTCCATACCTATTATCAAATAAATGCTTAGTCAAAGCATCATTAACTGCAATAATTGGTAATTTCAATGCCTTATCCTTTTCCATAGCTCGTAGTCTAATAACGCCAGTAGTTGTTTCTTCCATACTGCCAATAACATTCTTGATTTGTTTTTGCCTTTTTGAATGCAATAAAGAAATCAAATCTGCTCCATCATCTAATGTTATATCTGGATTAAAATCTAGAACAGCATTCAAATGCTTATAATAGGTTTTTTTATCTTCACCTTTGATCGCATAAACGCTAATTCCATAATCTTTAACTAGGCTTGCTGCAACATCGTCTTGAGTTGACAAAGGATTTGACGCGCATAATATAATTTCAGCGCCAGAAGCCTTTAAAGATCTCATTAAATTTGCTGTTTCACAAGTTACATGCAAACAAGCGCCAATTCTTTTACCAGCAAACGGTTTTTCTTTTTTAAATCTTTCTTTAATCAAATTCAAAACCGGCATTTGCATTTCTGCCCATTCTATTCTTTTTTTTCCGATTTTTGCTAATTCCAAATCCTTTACGTCAGATTTCATATTTTTTCTTTAAAATTTTTATTAAATCTTATTTTAAAATTATTAAAATTAAATTTATGTGTTTGCGTACCATACTTTTCTACTGTATACACAGCTGAACATGCACCAACTTTACCCATTTTATCAGCACTATAGTTATTTAACAAGCCATATATCAATCCAGCTCGATATGCATCACCTGCCCCTGTTGGATCTAATATCTTTTTTGGCTTAGCACATGGAATTATATATTTTTTATTATCAAAATAAATTTCTGAACCTTTTGGCCCTAATGTTATAATTAAATATTTAGTTAATCTCAAAACCTGCTGCTTAGATAGTTTTGTTTTTTGCTGAAAGACACTAAATTCATAATCATTCAAAATCGTGCATAAAGAACCCTTTGCCATTCTAAGCAATTCAGATCCAGAATAACTGCCAATTCCTTGTCCAGGGTCAAAAATATAAGGAATTTTCATATCCTGTAATTCTTTTGTATGCAATAACATGCCTTGATGACAATCAGGTGCACAAATTGCTAATTCAACTTTTTCTTGTCTGACAATCTTCCTTAAAGACAAATGATTATGCAACATAGCTCCTCCGTGAAAAAAAGTAATCTGGTTATCATCTAAATCAGTAATGATATGGCAAGAAGCTGTATACTCTTTTATATACTTAATATAATTAGTCTTGATTTTATTCCTATCTAACCATAATTTATAATCATTAAAATCTTTACCAGCCGAAGCAAAAATTATCGGATCAATGCCTAGCAATTTTAAATTATAAGCAATATTTCCAGCTGTTCCACCGAATTCTTTAGATAATTTATCCACACCAAAACAAACATTTAAAATATGAATTTTATCCGGTAAAATATGATTTTTAAATCTGTCATTAAAATTCATAATATGATCAAAAGCCAAAGATCCACAAACTAAAACTTTTTTCATAAATATAATTTTACTAATACAAAATAACTTTTTCTCGAGACATCACAATCTTTAAATAGCTATCTTGTGCACTTTTTAATTATTTTTTTAGCTTTATCACCAACTGTTATCTTTAACTTATTATTGCCAATATATTGCAATAAACACAACTTTTGTCTTTCTTCCAATTCATATCTTTTTAAACCTCTTTTATTAAGAATATCCTTTATTTCAATAGGCAAGGCAAAATTTAATTGATTAACAGAATAAAAAGTTCGCCTTGATATTTCTTTTATAATCAAATCCATAGAATGATCAACTATAATTTTTATCTCTGCCACAAGACTTTCAAAATAACCTGGTTTTTGTCTAGATTTAAGAAGATTTTCTTTAGAATCTGACATTTTTTCTCTGAACTCAAGAATCAATATATTCGGCACTGTTAATAAATCAGCCCATTCAGCTTCTATCTTATACAATTGATGCAATAACTTAACTATTTCTTGATTACCTTTCTTATTTAATTTTAATTTATGAACCTTAGACGTCATCTTTTTTATCTCTTTTGCTTTCTTTTCAATCTGTCTTAATAATTCAATACTGTATTTAGGCTTTTTTTCAATTAGACTATTTAATACAGATAGCGTTCTTTCAAAATTTTCTTTTTTCCAATAAAATATTCCATTCCCTTCTTTAATAACTGCATAAGCATTTTTAAAAAAAAATTTTATTCTTCTATTTCTGTTTTTACCAATCGAAAAACCTAATACAATAGGACAAAACTGTAATAAGTTAGTTTTTTCAAATTTTCTATAAATTTTATATATCTTTTTCATTTTCTTGCACCTAATAATTAATCTCTTTCCAAAAAAATGCTTTAAGAAAGTCGTATCTTATGTTAAACTCATTATATAATATCTACGTTTCTAGTAAATACCTTTTTAAAGCCAAAAAATATGGTTAGCATTGTTTTACCGACCTATAATGAAGTCGATAATTTCAAAAAAATAGTTCGCGAAATATTAACTGTTTTTCGAGATAATAATATTAATGGCAATATTATTATTGTTGATGACAACTCTCCTGATCAAACAGGAGTAATGGCCCAAAGACTAAGTGAAAATATGCCCAAAACGCTCTATGTAATCAACAGAGAAGCAAAAATGGGATTAGGATCCGCATATATCGCTGGATTTAAAAAAGCACTCTTCTTGGGCGCTGATTATATTTTTGAAATGGATGCTGACTTTTCTCACAATCCGCATAGCATCCCCAGTTTTTTAAAGGCAATGAAAGATTCAGATCTAGTTATTGGCTCTCGTTATATTAATGGCGGCTCAACTAAAAATTGGGAACTTTATCGAAAATTAATTAGTCGATTTGGAACATTATATGCTAAAACAATCCTAAAACTTGAAATTAATGATCTTACTTCCGGATTTCGTTGCTATAAACGCCAAGTTTTAGAAAAAATCAACCTTGATCAAATTCAGTCTGATGGTTATTCTTTCCAAATTGAAATGGCTTTTAAAACAAAATTAGCAGGCTTTAAAATAAAAGAAATACCAATTGTCTTTGCTGATCGCAAAAATGGTATTTCAAAATTCTCTAAAAAGATATTTTGGGAAGCATTTACTGTTGTGTGGAAATTAAGATTTCAAAATAAGGAAATAAAAAACTAATCTATCATTGCTAACAAATTGCCACATTTTTCGCATAACTTTGCTTCCTTAAGATCAGTATCAAGAATATTATTAGAAAAATGCATTGGACATTTTTTATCTGGGCAATGGGATAATCCAAAATTATGGCCTAATTCGTGGATTGACTCTTTCAAAACCCTATTTGCAAATAATTTTTTATCCTTATCATGCAATCTAAATGTCGAAACAATGCTTTGTCTGCCTGGACAATCGCCTTGTCCAAAAATATAATTATATTCCAAAGCATATAGATCTTTATCAGTTACTATTAAAATTTTCTCCAAATCCTCAAATTCAATTTTCTGCATATCTAATAAAATTTTTTCTGCATCATATTGTTTCTTCTCTGGATTAAAAGCAAAATCAGGCACATCAACTGGCCCGATTTTTTTTATCCGAAAGTCAAAAATTTTCTGTAAGCCATTTTCAAAACCTATCCAATCAAAATTATCAACCTTGCCAGCTTCAAGAACATAAACACTATTCATAAAAATTATTTATTGCTTCATATTATCAATATCCATCAAAGTAATTGTATACTCACTTCCTCTTTTAATCTCACCAGTTAACATTTTCTTTGCCAAAATATTTTCAACATAATTTTGTATTGTACGCATGATTGGTCTTGCGCCCATCAAAGGATCAAAACCAAGCTCTGCCAATCTCTCAATCCCAGGCTCATCAACTCTCAAAAAGATCCCTTTTTCTTGCTCTAATCTTTTGACTAATTTGCCTAACAACATCTTTGTAATTTGCAAAACATGCTCTTTTTCCAAAGGCTTAAAATATACAACAGAAGTAAATCTATTCAAAAATTCTGGCCTAAATATTCCTTCTGCTTGCAAATAATTAATTAGCCTTTCTTTTAATACAACTGGATCAAGATGTTGTTTTATTCCTTCTTGAATTAAATTAGCACCAGCATTAGAGGTTGCAATAATCATTGCATTATTAAATTTTACTTTTCTGCCCAAAGAATCAGTTAGCCATCCTTCATCTAGCATTTGCAAAAACAAATTTAAAATATCTTTATGCGCTTTTTCAATTTCATCAAATAATATAACTGTAAAAGGATTATCTTTTACTGCATTTGTTAATTCTCCGCCAGCTTTGGCTTCAGGAGTACCTGGAGGAGGTCCAATCAAACGGTAAACGCCAGATAAATCTTGATATTCCGACATATCAAAACGAATCATTGATTTTTCTGAACCAAAATATGCTTCTGCCAATGCTTTTGTAGTTTCAGTTTTTCCAACACCAGTCGGACCTAAAAATAAAAAACTACCAACTGGCTTATTTCCTGCTTCAACACCAGACCTAGCCCTTCTTAATGCATTAGAAACAACTTTAATCGCCTCCTCTTGATCAACTACTCGCTTGTGCAAAAAATCCTCTAGATGCAATAACAATTGTTTTTCCGCACCTTCAGCCTCGCCAATCGGTGCCTTAACTTTTTTCTTCATTAATGTCTCCACATGTCTCGGCAATACGATTGTTCCTCGACCAAATGCAGATGCAAATACGATTACTTCATTCAATAAATCAATTGCCTTTTCCGGAAAAGGCTTTGAATACAAAAATTGATCAGCTAATTTGTAAATCGATTTTAAAGCTGGATAACTCATAATTACTCCTCCTTGAGATTCTAACTTTGGAGCTAAGTCTTCTAGAATTCTTAGGGTTGTATTCTCATTTGGTTCAGCTATATCCAGAATCTCAAATTTGTCAGAAACTGCTGATCTTGTTTCTATGTATTGATGAAAGTCATCAGAATTTGCCGTTGAAACAAAATATAAATTTGGATTTTCCAAAAATGGCACTAAGACTTGAGAAGCATCAATTGATCCAACCTTTCCTTCTCCACTTCCAAATAACTTTTGGATATTATCAATAAACAAAACAATATTTCCTGCAACAACAGAATCAGACATTACGGCCTCTAGTCTTTCTATAATCTCGCCTGGAGTCTGCGCTCCTGCCAACAGCCTATCGACATCCAATTCAATCAGTCTTTTATTAGCCAAACTAGAATATGTAGTTCCTTCTAAAATTCTTTTTGCCAAACCCAAAACAACAGTTCTTTTACCAACGCCAGGAGCGCCAACTAAAATTATATTGTGATGAGTTGCTCGAACAAGGACATCCTCAATTTGATTAATATCTTTTTCATGACCAATAATATGAAAAGAAAGCGCACCTCTCAATATTTCATCCGTTAAATCATGGCCAAACGCTCTTAAAGCTCTCGTGTAGCCATAAGCCCATTCTCTACCGATGCCACCTTTTCTTTTTATCTTGTCTGGATCAAAATTCTTCTCTTTTCTAAATTTATAAAAAGATGTTTCCCAATGGACAATATTAGCAATGTCTTCAATTTTCAAATTCAAATCAAACAAAATCTTTTTCATTAAAGGATCAAGAACAGACAATACAACGAAAACATCACCACAGCTAACTATTTCATGCCCCTCTAAATAACCCACTTCCAAAGCTTTTTCCAATATTTGTGATAAATCAACATATCCTTTTGATTTTCCTGATGCATATTTTTCAACATGTTTTTCTAAATCTATAACGCTTAAACCAGTACGATTGACAATAAATCTTATTGATTTTACTTTCAACAATTCCAATAGTAAATCAGAAGAATTAACCATGTTATTCTTTTTGTCTTCACTCTTCTTCAAGGCATTAGAAATCGCAATCGCTAAATTTATTGACACAAAATCAGCCAGATTTATGTTTCCATTTTTCTTCGCAATATCCAAAGCATCTTTTAAGGAAATTATTGGCTTTACATTTTTTACTCCAGATTCATAAAAAATATGGAATGACAGATAGAATAAAGAAATAGCTAGACTAATAATCGCCAATCCTAACATCCTACTATTAAAATTCAAATTATATAAACTTGAAAAATTATACAAAATGACAAATGCAAAAGAACATATTCCAAGTAAATATACAAAAAAAGATAATATTTTAAATATAAAAACTCTTAAGAATTTTACTAATCTTGAATATCTAAAAATTTTAGATTTTCCTTCATCAAATACAATCATTTTTATTTTTTAATTATAACTTTTAATTTTTTACTTTTTACTTTTACCTTATCTAAGATACATAATACCAAACACAATTCCTTCGACTAACAACATCGGTAATAATAACCAAATAACTATCACCGATACTTCAAAACAAAGTAAAACCGAAAAACAAATTAAAAAAATCAATAGAGTTATCGATTTAATAACAAAACCGAACATCCTTGCAATCATATTTCCTCCCCAAACACCAAATCTTTCCTGCAAACTCATTCCTTCAGTCGAAACTACATCTCTTTTCCACGGCGCAAACAAAGTCGTTAAACAAATCCTTACTGAAAAAGTATCAGTCAAAACCAAAATAAATGCTCTTAAATATTTAAGCATTCTAATTAAACCATAAGAATACCACCATTCAATATAATCCAAAAAAATTTGCATTTTGTTTTATATTTTTTCTATTTGCAAATCATTATTAATTAATGCAACGCCAGGAATATCAGAAATTGTATCTTCTAAATCTTGTTTTTCCTCTAATGTTTCTACTGTCCCTGATAATGTCACTTTGCCTTCATTTACCTCAACGTTAACATTATCAGTCATTATGTCTTCTTCCTCCAAAAACGCTTTCTCAATATCCTGATAAATATCTTTATCAGAACGGTTTACAAAATCAGACATATTTTTAATTTATTTTTTAAATTACCATTTTTTATATTATATCAAAAATTACTAAATTTCACAATTTACTTTTACAACTACCAAGTCCAATTATTAAACCCCCAACGAAGCAACTTCTCAACTTCACTTGTCACTTGATAGTACGTAGAAGCTCCAATTACAACCGCAATTATTTCTTGATTATTTTTATCTCTTGCCTTGGTCATCAAATTCATTCCAATTTCTGGCAAATAACCTGTTTTTCCACCTAAAATATAGAGATTACTATTCAATAACGAATTTGTATTAGTAACACTAATTGTTTTACCTCCCAAGGTTTGATAAGAATAAGATTTTGTTGTTGATGCCTGCATAATTTTATATTTTTTCAATGCATCAATAGCAACTTTTGCATAATCTTTAGGAGTACAAGCATTCCGCCAATCCAAACCAGTTGGTTCATAAAAAGTACAAGAATTAGCTCCGACTTTTTTTGCTTTCTCATTCATTTTAACAGCAAAATTTGCATCACTCATTCCTGTTGCATGCGCTAAAGCATTGGTTGCATTATTTGCTGATTTTACTAAAGAAGTATACAGCAAATCTTCAATTCTAATTCTATCTCCGACAGATAACCAAACACTCTGGCCTTCTGCATCATCCCAAGGCTGATAAGTATAAATTTTATTTAAATCAATTCCAGACTCTAAAACAATATTGGAAGTCAAAATTTTTGTCATCGAAGCTAAAGTCATTTTTCGATCACAATCTTTGCAATACATTATTTTACCAGATTTAACATCCATCAATACTCCTCCTAAAGAATATATATCTGGGTCAGAAACGCCAGCTTTTTTAGTTGGCTCGACAATACTCGTTTTATTTTTCTTTTCTAAAACGACAATGTCTAGATCTTCAATATCAGTTTTAATAATTGCTAAATCTTTTTTGTCATCGATTCTGCTTTTTAATTCATTCCATCTATTCTCATCAAAATCCCAATAAAATACGCCCTTTTTATTAAATGTCTGTGAATTAAATTTTAATAAAATTTTAACCTTGCCTAATAAAACAAAATCATCAGTCTCATTAGAAATCTCATAACGATAGATATTACTGATTGCTTTGTAACCTGTAGGAATTCTATGCTCTTCTTTCGCTATTTTTTTAAACTTAATACTAATCTGTTCAGCATCAATCAAATTAGCTGGTATTTTTATTTTTACTCTCTTTGATTTGTTAAAAATTTGCTGAGAAATAGCTAAATCAGTACTAGATAAATTATGGATTAATCCCCAATCATTTACCTTGGAATAGCCAAAATTAGGCAATATTAGCAAAAATCCCAGGATCAACAACAGCTTTTTTTTCATAATATGTATGATTTTTAATTAACAAATAGAATTGACAATAATTTAATTTTGTCCTATACTCGTTATATGTCGCTGTGAGGAGGCCCCAAGTGGATAAAGGGGCAAAACGGAGGAAAAGGGAATGGATCTGAAAACTTTCATCTGTGTCGTCTTGTTTGTTGCCGGATTCGGTAGTTTGATTGCTTACGCTGATAATAATGATGTTGATCGTCTAATCTGTAACGGTGAACAAATTTGTATGCAAGAAATGCAACTTGGGAAAATTGACGAAAGGTTGGAAAGCGCCAGAGCTGATCTGCAGATGGCTGATAAAGCTTTGGGACAGATGATCCACTATGATGGCATTTGGCCCAAGACTGAAGAATCTCGGGACTGGTATCAAGGAAAACGCGGACTTGTTTGTTCCACCAATCGCAAAACAAAGCGTGAGATTCCCGTGGTTGAAAGAGATCTCAAAACTCTTCACTTTTCAAACCATGCTGGAATTTCTAATCGCGCAAAACTAAAACTAGAAGACATTCAAACTGATCCAGTAATCAAATTCTTCCTCACTGATACGCCATGTCAGCGAGCTGAACAAGCTTGCAAGCACTTTGGCTGCACAGAGATTATCGAAGGCTCTTTGTAACTAACGCTATTCTTAGCGTTTTTTTATTTGTTTAGACTTAATTTTAGCAAAAAAAATACAAAGTGTAAAACCTTGTATTCAATCCAAATATTATCTTTCTTCAATAATCAGATCAGAATATTTTTGCTTTAATTTACTTAATAACAACGCCACATCAATCTTTTTACTTTGATCTAAATTAGGATCTAAATTTTTAATATATCTAATATTCTGCAGATAATATTTTTCGCCTTTTTTCAAATAGCTTGCCATTTCCATAAAATCTTTTTCAACATGCTTCTGAGGATATACAGTTGTTCTAAATTCATGATCAACTCCAGATTCCTGAATTAATCTAAAAGATTTCAGACATTTCTCCACCAATAATTTACAACTATCAACTGGCAACTTGTTACTAGCAACAACCTCACCATAATTTTGCCAAGAAGATTTCAAATCCATTGCTACATAATCAAGCAATTTTTTATCAAATAGTTCTTTTAACATCTCTGGATTTGATCCATTCGTATCCAGTTTCACTGAATAATCAATCTTTTTTAACTTCGCAATAAAATCAACTAAATCAGTTTGCAAAGTTGGCTCTCCCCCAGTTATACAAATCCCATCTAACATTTTTTTCTTTTCAACCAAATAGCCAAGGATTTCATCCTCGGTTATTTGTGATTTATTTTTATTATCAAATACCAATTCTGGATTATGACAGAACGGACATCTAAAGTTGCATCCTTGCAGAAACACTATTGCGCAAATCTTGTCTGGGTATTCTAACAGGCTCAATTTTTGGAATCCCGCTATTTTCATAGCTATTTTCATATTTTAAATTCTTGATTTCATATTCTTTGCGTTCTGAATACTCGCTTTGCTTACCTTTATTCCATTGTGAAACAGGCCTAAAATACCCCATCACTCTCGACCAAACTTCACATTCCTTTTCACAAATTGGACAATGCTTTTGCTCTCCATTCAAATAGCCATGTGTTGGACAAATACTAAATGTAGGAGTCATTGTAAAATATGGCAAACGATAATTTTCAGCAATTCTTTTTACCAAATCTCGACAGACTTTCCAGTTCATAATTCTTTCGCCTAAGAACATATGTAATACTGTTCCGCCCGTATATTTAGTCTGCAAATCATCTTGGTGATCAAGTGCTTCCATCGGATTATCCGTATAACTAACTGGTAAATGAGTAGAATTAGTATAATATGGTGCATCTTTTGTTCCAGCCTGAATAATATCTGGATATCTCTTTTGATCTTCTTTGGCAAAACGATAAGTTGTTCCTTCCGCTGGAGTTGCTTCCAAATTATAAAAATTATTTGTTTCTTCTTGATAATCAGCTAGTTTTTTTCTCATAAAATCTAGCACTTCAACAATAAATTTCTTTGATTCTGAATGAGAAATATCCTCGCCTAAAAAGTTAAGACATGCTTCGTTAGATCCATTTATGCCAATTGTTGAAAAATGATTATGTAATGACCCAAGATAGCGCTTTGTATAAGGCAATAATCCTTTTTCCATATTTTCTTCAATCACTTTTCTTTTCATTTCCAAAGAAATTTTCGCTAAATCCATCAATTTTGCCAGCCTTTGTAAAAAGTCTTCTTTTGTTTTTGCTAAATATCCAATTCTTGCCAAATTGATTGTTACAACTCCGATACTGCCAGTCATTTCTGCAGAGCCAAATAAACCTCCGCCTTTTGCCTTTAATTCACGCAAATCTAGTTGCAATCTGCAACACATACTTCTCACGTCTGAAGGCTTTAAACTTGAATTTAAGAAATTCTGAAAATATGGAGTGCCATATTTAGCTGTCATTTCAAATAATAATTTCACGTTCTCGTTTTCCCAATCAAAATCTTTTGTAATATTATAAGTCGGAATTGGAAATGTAAAAATTCTACTTTTATTATCGCCTGTAATCATAGTTTCAATAAAAGCTTTGTTCACCATATCCATTTCTTTCTGACAATCGCCATATGTAAAATCAACAACTTTTCCACCAATAACTGGCTTTCTTGTTCGCATATCTTCAGGACAGACCCAATCCAAAGTCACATTTGTAAATGGAGTCTGCGTTCCCCATCGAGATGGAACATTTAGATTAAAAACAAATTGCTGAATATTTTGTTTTACTTTTTCATAATCTAAATTATCAATTTTTACAAATGGAGCTAAATAGGTATCAAAAGATGAGAAAGCTTGTGCGCCTGCCCATTCATTTTGCAATGTTCCTAGAAAATTAACCATTTGACCCAAGGCTGTCTCTAAATGCTTTGCTGGTCCTGATTCAACTTTTCCCGAAACACCATTAAAGCCTTCTTCCAAAAGCTGTCTAATGCTCCATCCAGCGCAATAACCTGAAAACATATCCAAATCATGAATATGATAATCACCATGAATATGAGCTTGTCCAACTTCCTTTGGATAAATCTTGTGGAGCCAATAGTTAGCTACAACTTTTCCAGCAGTATTCAAAATCATACCGCCTAAAGAATATCCTTGGTTTGCATTAGCTGAAACTCGCCAATCCATTTTTCCTAGATATTCGTCAATTGTTGACAAAACATCAACATTAATCTCTTTTTTTGTTTGTGTGTTTTCTTTCATATTTTAATTTTATTTTTTATATAAAAAATTATTTTTTAATAGAATAATAATTTGCTCTACAGATTAAAAATCCTCATCATTAAAGATTTTCTTTAAAAATAGAGGACAAAAAATAGCTGCAATGGAACAAGACATTACTAACAGCTATTTTATTTTTGTTTTAACAATTTATATTTGAAGCTTTTATTAGTCACCACAATTATAGCATAAGTTTTAAAAATGTTATCAACAAAAAAGTATGAAATAAATCTTATTGCGTCATATAATATTGTCTTTTTGTTTTAATATAGCTAAATAATTCAAAATTTGTTTCAGATGCAAAATAATATGGATGATCGAAGAAATCGCAAAAGCAACCGAAAAAGCCACGTGAATTGATTTTAAATTCAGTAATTCCCCCCAATAAGCATTATCAAAAAAAGCTAAATATAATCCTAAAAGGCCAGAAAAAATAAAAGTTATAAATAATACAACACTAGTAAATTTCGTTATTTTTAACTTAAACACAGGTTTATTAGAAGATAAAAGATAGATAATTCCTAAAATAAGATAAATAAATAAAATAATTGCTACCGAAACAATTGCACTCGGATATTTGAATTCAATTGCATTCTGTTCAACTTCTTCTTTTGTTTTAATAGCAGTAGTTCCTAACTCTTCAGCTTGATTTACTTCTATTTTTGCTTCATTAGATATTTCATTTGCAACCACTTTTTCTGTTTTATTAACAATAGTTTCTTCCTGAAAATCACCAATATAATATTCCGTCAATAAATCATAAGATCTGATTTTATGGTCCTCTCCGATATTACCCTTTGTCGAAAAACCTTCAGTCGCATCAATTCCGCAATATGGCAACATCGAACCATCACCACTTGGATGCTGCCCCCCGAAATATGAAGTAACATCATAAACTTTGCCAGAAATTAACATCCAGCAATCTGTCGCCTTATTATGTTTTGAAATTTCATCTATAGTATAAGTCTTTGCAAATACAGGCAATGCAAAAAAACATAATACTGATAGAATCAAAATTGTTACTTTCTTCATAATTTATATTTAATTTTTTAATATTCTAATTTTATTAAAAACAACTTTAAAAAAGCTGAAATTATTTAGCTTTATAAAAAACTCGATAAATAACACCAGCTTTATCATCAGCAATATACATCACTCCATTATCTTTGATTAAAATTCCAGTCGGTCTTCCCAAAGCTTCCTTATTTTCTGTCAACCAGCCAGAAATAAAATCAGAACTTTTTGGCTCACCTTTTTCATCAACAACATAATTGCCATCTTTATCCATATCATATTTTACAACCTTATAACCAGTTGGTTCAACCCTATTCCAAGAACCATGGTATGCCACAACTAAATCATTCCGCGCATCTTCTGGAAAAGATTCTATATCTGGTACAAATTGCAATCCCAATGGAGCGGAATGAGCCTGGATATTAATATAAGAAGGACTATAATCTGGCTCTGTACAAACACCTGTTGGCACATTTTCCTTAAAGTTATTATCTCTAACATTTTTTCCATAACAAAATGGCCAACCGTATTTTTTATTCTCTTTTATAATATTAATTTCATCTGGCGGTAAATTATCGCCTAGTAAATCTCTGCCCATTTCATCAGCATATATTGCGCCTGTATTAGGATGCGCAGTCATAAAAACAGAATTCCGCAATCCTGATGCATAAATTTTCAAATCAGTACCATCTAAATTTGCTGACAAAATAGAAGCTCGCTTATTATCTTTTTCGTTGCAAACATTACAATCCGAGCCCACTGAAATCAATAATCTATTAGTTTTTGGATCAATTAATAATGTTCTTGTGAAATGCTCGCCTTTATCAGGTAAATCAACTATTTTTCTCTGATTTTTAATCTCCATTTTATTAACATCATAATCATAAACAGAAACTTGGTTTGATTCTGCGATATATAATTTGCATTTATTCAAATCCTTACAATCAAAAGCAAGACCATGTGGTAAATTCAAATGGTCAGCTAAAATTTTTGTTTCTTCAGATTTTGAATTATTATCTTTGTCAAGCAAAGCAACCACCTTTCCATTTTGAGTCAAGCTCACAATCAAATTTCCGTTCGGATCGGAGACTAAAACTCTTGGACTTCCCAAATCTTTAGCATAAAGAGAAATTGAAAATCCATCCGGCAATTGCAATGGCATTTTTGTGTCATCAGCCACAAAAGATTCTTCTTTGTTTTGATTTACAACTACATTCTCTGAATTCTCAATTGTAGTTACGATATTTTCTTTTGCTGGTAAAATTGATGTCCATATTCCTCTTAGATTATGCCAATAAAAAATTCCTCCATATGCCAATCCTCCAACTAAAAATGTAATAAAGATTACTAATAACACTTTTAGCCAACCTCGACTTTTTTTTATTTTTTCTTCCATATATTAATAATTAAAAAAATAATAACTTTATTGCCAAAATAATAATTGCAATTATATAAACAATTCTAATCCATTTATTGCCATTTTTAATTGCAAATTTCACACCTAACAATGCTCCTAGAGAAATAAATATCGCAAACAGCAATCCCAATTTAAAATCAATTAAATCATTCAGATAAAAAATCACGCAAGCAATTCCAGATGAAAATAAATTAATTACTTTTGTATCAAATGCCGATTGCAAAAAGCTCAAACCAAAAAATAAAATCAAAACATAAGTCAGAATCGTCACATATCCGCCACTAAAAAAACCGCCATAAACTCCTAATGCAAAGACTAATATCAAGCCAATAACAATCTTCCAAATCGAAATATCATCATTTTCTTTCAGACCTATATCTTTTTTCACAAATAACGTGCTTGCTACCAAAACAATAATGACAGCAATAATCTTTTTTAAAATATCTTCATTAATATCTAAAACCAATTTTGCTCCCAAAAATGACGATATTAAAGTTATAATGACAAATAAAAATAACCACCAAAGATGCTGCTTCTTAATTTCTTTTCTAAAACCAAACATTCCACTCAAACTCAAAAAAATCAAAACCAACATATTTGTTGCAATCGCAGTTTTGATATCCATGCCAGCATATATCAATAAGGGCACCATCACTAATGTTGTTCCACCAACTGACACGCTAAAAACTCCTACAACAAAATAAATTATACAAAGTGCCAAAACAACTATTAGACTCATTATTTTATACCTTTAATCTCTATTGCTTTTTCAATTGTATAATCTCCGACTCGCGTTCTTTGCAAATCAGCCAAATAACCGCCAGTTTTCAATTCTTTTCCAATATCTCGGCTTAAAGATCTGATATAAACGCCAGGCCCACAAACAACATTGATCTCAAGAATCGGCCAAGAATAATCTAGTATTTTAATATTTTTAATTTCCACTTCTCTCCCTTTCATTTCTAATTCTTGACCTTTTCTAGCATATTTATACGCCTCTTTACCTTTTATTTTTATCGCCGAATAAATTGGCGGAATCTGCATTATTTTGCCAATAAATTTTGGCAAGATTTTTTTAACATCATCTAAATTAGGGTTATTGCCTACTTCAATATTTTCTTTCTCACCTTCTTCATCATCAGTTGTACTATTTTGCCCTAATTTAATTTTCGCGATATACTCCTTTTCCTTTTTTACTTGGTCAGCAATTTTTTTTGTTGACTCTCTACCAACTGCAATTACTAAAACTCCACTTGCCAATGGATCAAGTGTTCCTGCATGTCCAACTTTTTCACCTTTGTTTTCTCTCTTAATTATCTGGACAATATCATTTGATGTCGGGCCTTTTGGTTTATTAACTGCAAATATTCCTTTCATAATTTATAGAATTTAAGCTACTTTCCTAACTTCATAACATCCATCTTTAATTTCATAACCATTAAAATTTAATGATGATTTTAATTTAACAACTTTTTCATCACTCGCCTGAGATTTTACATAAGTATTAATTTTTTCACGATTACTCGTAGTTCCAGGTACACCAGTCACCAAAACTGATTTTAATTTTCGTCTCTTAGCAATTTTAGCCGCAGCATTATAAACTTGCTCACAGAAACTGCTTGCCTGCAATTTATTCAAATATTCATCTCTTGGATTATTTGCCCGAACAATCAAATGACCTTCTCTCTCTATCAAAACTACTCCGCCAATTATTTGACGCTTTTGCGGATCATTAGGATTAATCACAAATTTACAAGGCACTGCTTCTGGCCAATTTTTTAGCATTTGATCAATCCTAGTATAACAAGCTTCTGAATAATAACCACTTAATTCACCAACAAATCCACGATCTGGAATCATCGAAATTTCTTCCTGACTTCCTTCCAACGATGCTTCCATTCTCTGCATTGTTTCCACCATGTTATTCATTGTCAAAATTTTTCTCAAACGTCCAAAATCCTGAGCCGACGGCATCCAATCACCAAAATATTTTCTAGCTTCTTTTTTGGAACCTTTCAATACATGGTCTTTCAAAACATTCATTGTAATATCACGAACAAATTGAGCGCCTTCCAAATAAACTACACTATTATTTTGCATTGGCAATGGCAATTGTTCATAGCCAGAATGATTTGTCATCGCTTTATGAAATAATATTCTACGCATAAATGGCGATGTAAAATCATTCTCTTTCTTAATATTCAAACCCTCTTCACAATTCAATAGCGCTCGCAAAACATCATCCATCGAAGAACTGCTTTTTACTTTTGCCAATCCTGCTTCTAATACATCTGCTTTCTTTCTCATCGCTTTAAATCTTGCCTCATTAGCAGTTGTTAAATCCAAAGCACCTAATTCTTGCTGCCACATTTCAGCTATTTCATTCTTCATTCTATCCAAGCCCTTTGCTTGAGTTAAATCATAAGCTCCCAAAAGATCTTGGCGAAAACGGCGATATTCTGCTACTACCTCTGGTCGTTGCAACGAATCCAAATTATTTTTTACTCTTTCTACTTTCAAAGTCATAGTCTCATATCCAGCTGGCAGTTCTTTTATCTCGCCTTTATTTTCAGCCTCTGCAAATTGTCTATATACTGTTTCTAAATTTTTATCTGGCCTCGCCCACCTGCTTGTGTTAAACATTGTTCCAACTGCCAAAACATCATAATCAAAAGGCGTCATTTTTTCTGGAGATGGCAAATTACCGCTAATCAGATCTTCCTTGATTTGCAAAAGCCTAGTTTCCATTTCTGCAACCGAAGTCATTTTGTCTGCTATTTGCTCTGCTGGCAAAACTTTTAATTCTCCTCTTTCCACTTTCTGCAAATTAGTAAAATACTGGTATAAACGCGGTGTCTGTTCTAAACCAAAACGCCCTACAAAAGCAGAAAAATCTGTAATTCCGCTTGCTGATAATTCGAAACCACAATCTTGATTACTTAAATAAACAAGATATGGCCGGACTTTATCATTTGCTGATCCAGTCAAAGCTTCCGGATAACGCCCTGTTACTTTTACCAATTCATCAAAAGCCTCAGGCGCTAATAACAAACGATATTGCTCTAATGAAAAAATTTGGACAACTTCTTTGGGAGTAAAAGCCATTGCATCCAGAATCTCTCGATCACTTTGATTTACAAAATCAGGATTCAATCTCGCCAAAGAATAATCAAAACCTTTACCTTTCTGCAATGAATTAAAAACCATTACTCTAAGTTGTGTTTTACTTGGTCCGACTCCTAGTAATTCTTTAACTTTCTCAACTTCTGTTTTATTATTTTCTAAAGACGAGTAAATCCTATCAATTTCTCCCTGCGTTAAATCCAAGTTCTTTACAATTTCTTGATCCGATAGATCCTTGAATTCTGGATTCATTCGCGCCAAAGCAAGAGCCATTTCACCTTGCTGACTACCTAGTGATCTTATTAAACTTTCGCTCAATAATTTTTTACTAGGAGGCATTCCATATCGTTCATTCAATGTATTACAATTATTCATTATTTTCGCCTTCTTTTCAGCCGGTAAAGTAAGTTGTTCTTGATCGTCTTGATGCTTAAGAATCAAATCACTATAAACTCCACTATAAAAATTTGCATAAGCTAAATCAATTATTCTAGCTCTAGCTTCCTGATCCACGCCAAATTTTTCAATAAATCGATCTAATTTTTCAAAACTAAAATTATTATCTTCTACAATATAACGTAATCTAGCATCAATGATCTTATCAATCATGTTTCTGGAAATCCATTCTGCTTTTATCTGCCCTTTATCAACTGCTTGATACAGATAGTAATAGTCTAAAGGATCTATATATCTATGCTCTTCAGATTCTTTTTCAAGGCTTGCAACCATCTTGCCAACATAACCTTTCTGCTCATCTTCCGGCAAAGCTCCAAATTTATCTTCAAAAAAATCCAAATTTTTTATTATCTTCTTTTCACTATATTGTTCAAACAATACTGTCTTTACATTATCAGGTATCTGATCTGGGAATTGGTCTGGATCCAGACCGGCTAAAGATTTCAAATCAACGCCATCTCTAATTACCGCTTCTGCAATTCTTAAAATATTTTCTTTTGGGTATTGCCAATGAAACCAATGTCCAGTTTTAACTCTCTCCCTTGCCAAAACAGAAGGAGCCTTCTGGAGTAACATTTGCTCATACTCTTCTCTCATCTCATCATCATATTCTTGTTTACCATGTTTTTGTTTTGTTTCTTCATCAGCCATCATTGAAATTTGTCTAACACAAGATTGCATCAACGTTTCTCCAGTTTCAGTAAACCTTATTACTGGTTCATACTTCGATTTATAACCTTCTAAACCTCGATAAAAATTTACCATTCCATCAAAATTTTCAGCTTTTTTTAGCTCTAAAAATCTATTGAATAAAGAATCATGCATCTGTCTTTGGACACCATCCCAGCTAATTCGATCAAAATCACGCTTATTTCTTCCATAATATGTTTCAATAACACTTTTTCCAAATCTAGGAAACTTTAATTCCGAATATCTTTCAGCCCATGAAGCTTTGTCATTATAAATTTTCAAAGCCTCATCTAAATTACCACTTTTTAATAATCTTCTGATTTGTTTTACAGCACCGATATATTCTTTGGCTCGCTGTCTATTTTCAACATATTCTGATATTTTCTTTTCAAAACGACCATAAACAGTTTTTGCTTTTTCAGCAATACCAGCTAATCTTCCTTTTGTTTTTTCATCAACAGAACTCTCATGGCTCTCAGCCACTTTTTCCGCAGATGACAAACCAGTTTCCTGGAGATTATCAACCCGCTGTCTCGCTTGTTCTAATCTCTGCTCCATTAATTTTTCAGGACTTAATTCTTGCTCCTTCTTTTTTTGTTCTTGTTGTTTTTCATGCTCCAAAATCGCAATATCTTCTTTACCAATCATATATTTAATTTATTTTATTTATAATTTTTTTCTTTTTTGCCGCTATTAATTTCTTTTCAAAATCTTTAACAATTTTATTTTGTTCTTTTTTTAATTTATTCATTTCGATTAAAAATTCCTGCCAAGCTTTTTCGATTTCTTTATTCGAATTTTTATTTTCACTTATTTTTTTTGTCATTTTTTAATTTTTACTTTAAAACTTTATAACTCCTAACTTCGCTGGTATTTTCCAATTAGCTCGCATTTTTCAATCACATGTTCATTGATTGCTTGTTCAAGCTGATTAATATCAGTCCCTTCTTTTAAATTAAGCACTATATCTAAAGCGAATAATTTAAAAACATATCGATGTTCGCCAGAACCAGGACAAGGTCCTCCGTATCCAACCTCGCCAAAAGTTGTTTTTCCTAAAACAGCATTTTCTGGTATGCTATTTTCTTTTATTTCCAACAATTTTGGATTAATATTCCATACTGTCCAATGTGTCCAAGTGCCACTGGGAGAATCAGGATCATCAAAAATCAACGCTAAACTTTTTGCATTTTTTGGTACATCAAAAAATTTTAAAGGCGGATTTACATTTTCGCCATCACATGTATATTTAGCCGGAATACTTTCACCATTTTTAAAAATGCTTTCTATTAGCATAAATTTAAATTATTTTTTACTTTTTACTTATAACTTTTTACTTTTTAATTTTGACTTTTACCTTTTTTAACGATTATCTCCACTTCCGTGCAATTTACCACGCTTTTTTCTAGACATTAATTTTTCCAAATTAAATTGTGCTACGTCTTCCATTGATAATTTTAATTCTGAACAAACTGAAGCGATATACCAAAGAACATCGCCTAGCTCTTTTTTCATTTCTAATCTCTTTTCTTTATTAACCTTTCCCCCATCATCTCTAATTACTTTTTTCATTTTTTCAGCGACCTCTCCTGCTTCACCCATCAATCCTAAAGTCGGATAGACAAAATTTTTACCTTTATCCGGATAAATTGCTGTTCTCCTTGCTTTTTTCTGATAATCATTAAAATTCATAAACTAAAATTAAATAATATACTTTAATTTTACCAAAAATAAGCAAAAAAAATAGACAAAATTGTCTATCTATGAAAGGTCTTCAAATAAATAATGTATCCGGCTAGTACGCTTCGAAAGAAATCTTTATTTAATTGGTCATAAATTCTAACAAGTTGCTCTTGCAAAATTGGTTTTTCCTGATCAAGACAAGCATCAACTAAAAAATTGCCTAAAGATTCAAGAACTCCTTTTGCATGAAAATATTCATTAATATTTTGATATTCAGCCTTATCAAATTTTAAAGCAGTTTTTTCAAAAGATTCAAGCAATCCTTTAATCTGCATTTCGTCCCCCTTCTTGTTATTCAAAGAACGATATATTATACAAAAAAATCATAAAAAAGCAAGACCTTCTACCAAAAACATAAAAATATTAATATTTTTCCAAATAATTGTCTTTTTCCCAGTCAGTCACCGCAATTCTAAAACTATCCCATTCTTTCATTTTAATATCATAATATTTTTTGAAAGTCGTCTCACCAAAAACATCCTGCAATAATCGATCATTTGCTAAATATCTTAATGATTCATATAGATTAGCTGGCAAAGTCTCAATTCCCCTATTTAACATCTCTTCATTAGTCATTTCATAAACATTCTCTTCTACAGGATATGGTAGCAACATTTCATTTTCTATCCCATCAATTCCAGTAGCTAGCATTGTCGCAAAAGCTAAATATGGATTTGCGGCTGGATCAGGACAGCGAAGTTCAGCTCGTGTCGAACTCGGCTTATTATCATTTACTCTTGGAATCCTAACCAAAGCCGAGCGATTGACTTGGCCCCAAGAAATATAAACGGGCGCTTCATATCCCGAAACCAATCTTTTATAAGAATTCACAATTGGGTTTAAAATCGAATTCAAAGCTTTGATATGAAATAGTTGTCCAGCAATAAATGATTTGCCTAATTCACTAATATGATAAAGTCCATTGGCATCATAAAAAGCATTTCTAGAATTAGTAAAAATACTTTGATGAACATGCATACCATTTCCAGCTAAACCAAAGAACGGTTTTGGCATGAAACTGACAAATAATCCATGCTTTCTAGCAATTTGTTTCAAGGCAATTTTGAAAGTCAATACCGAATCAGCAGTAATAATTGGATCACCATATTTAAAATCAATTTCATGTTGCCCTGATCCTACTTCATGATGCAAAGCCTCAACTTGAATTCCAAGTTTTTGAAGAGCTACAGTCATATCCTTACGCACTTCTGAATCCTCGTCAGTTGCATAATCAAAATATCCAGCATGATCATGAGGAAGCGGAATAATCTTGCCGTTCTCATCTCTTTTCAACAAATAAAATTCCAATTCCGGACCCACAAAATATTTAAAACCAAAAGCCAAAGCTTTTGCTACTTGTTTTTTTAAAATATATCTTGGATCGCTTTCGTAGGCCTCGCCATTTGGCTTATAGACATCACAAATAAATCTGGCTGTTACATTCCCATTATCAGTTGTCCAAGGTAGAATCGCAAAAGTCGATAAATCTAATTTTAAATACATATCGCTTTCGCAAATTCTCGCAAAACCTTCGATTGATGATCCATCAAACCAAATATTTTGATCAATTGCTTCTGGCAATTTTTGCATTGGAATTGTCACTGATTTTACATGACCTAATAAATCAGAAAACTGCAAATCAATAAATTTTACTTTTTCTCGCTCGCATAATGTCAATACTTCTTCTTTTGATTTTATTCTTTGCATTTATTTTTTTGTTAATTAACAATTTATAATAACACAAAAATACAAGAAACAAAAAACAGCCTTTCAGCTGTTTTAATTTTGTTATTTAGTTATTTTATATTTTGTTATTAGTTTAGCTAACTCTCTTTCCGTCTCTCATCTCAACAATTTTATTGCAATCTTTCGCTACTTCCATATTATGAGTTACTAATAAAAAAGTTTGTTTATCTTCTCTGTTCAATTTTTTCATTAATTCAATAATTTCTAAAGATGTCTTTGTATCTAATTCACCTGTTGGCTCGTCAGCTAATATAATTGCTGGTTTGTTCATTAAAGCTCGAGCGATTGCCACTCTTTGCTGTTGTCCGCCTGATAATTCATTTGGCTTGTGATTCATTCTTGATTCTAGACCAACTAATTTTAATAATTCGATTGCTCTTTGCTTTCTTTCAGACATTTTCATTCCTCCGTATTTTCCAGCTAACATAATATTTTCCAAAGCTGATAATGCTGGAATTAAATTGAATCCTTGAAATACAAAACCAATTTTTTTAGCACGTAATTTATAAGCTTCTTTATCTTTCAAATCTGACATATCGATGCCATCAATAATTAAAGTACCTTCATCTGGTTTATCTAACAATCCAAAGATATGCATTAAAGTTGATTTACCAGATCCAGAAGGGCCAATAATTGCTGTAAATTCGCCTTCTTCGACATTCAAGTCAACTCCATTCAAAGCATGGACAATATTCGTCTTTGACATTTTATATATTTTCTTCAAGCCTTTGGCTTCAATAACGTTTTTCATATTTTTAAAAATTTACTAGTTACTCGTTACTAATTACTAGAATTACATTTCTCTAATTGCTTTGATTACTTTCATCTTTGCTGCTTTAATTGCTGGCATTATGCCTGCAACAATTCCTAAAACAAAAGAGAATATTAATACTTGCAACAAAAATGTAAAATCAAGCAAAAATATTTCTGCGCCTGTTTCCGCCATTTTATTATTAAACACTACAATTAACAAAACTCCAATTCCAATACCTAATAATCCGCCTAAAGTTCCAATTACTCCAGCTTCCAAAGCATATTCTAAAGCAATAGATCTGTTAGATGCACCTAAAGATTTCTTGATTCCAATTTCTCTTGTTCTCTCTGAGATAGACATGATCATCGTATTAATAACTGAAAAACTTCCAACCAACAAAGCTAATAATGCACCACCTAAAATCACTGCATTCATCATTGCCGAAGCTTTATCAATTTCCTCTCCCATTTTTTTAGGAGATAATACTATAACTTCATCTTTGAATTGATCTTTAATTCTATTCGCAACATCTTCGGAATTCACACCATCTTTCCAAGACACAGATCCCATTGTTGAAAGATCTTCCATTTTAAAAGCCTTAGCTTGCATTATTTGATCTCTTGTTGCTTTTGGTAAACTAGCTAATTCTCGAACAGAAATACTTGCAGCTTGGGCTTGCTGTTCTTTCAAAGATTTTAAGAATGGGTTTGATTCAACATATAATTCTCGAGTTGAATCCAAAGACATAAAAACATAGGAATCAGGTCCAGACATTGTTTTGTCTAAAATTCCAATAACCTTAAATTCCCTACCTCTAATTTTAACTTTGTCATCCAATTTCCATTTTTTGTCTAATGCAATTGTCGAACCAATCGCAATCACATCATCAGGATCGCCTTCTTTAATCATTCTACCTTCTTTCATTTCCATTGTTTCCCAATTACGATTTTTAAAATCAGTTTTCAAATCCATACCTTCAATAGTAGCTGGTATGCCAAAACTCATCGAAGCTGGATCATCGGGATTTGGTTCGTCTAACGACATCTCGATTCCACCAGTTACAGCTTCCACACCTTCAACTTTATCAATTTTGTTTAATGTATCAACTGGCAACATTGCACCCATTTGTCCCATCATGAAATCAGTACCTTTTGGTGCAATTGTTATTTGTCCTGTAATATATTTCTTTCCGCCATCAATCATCTTATTTAATTTTAATGCCATAGATCCCATTACAGTAAATGCAAAAATACCGATTGCAATACCAAAAATAGTTAATAATGTCCTAAATTTTCTCCTCCACAGATTTCTTAATATTTCTAACATATTATGTGTATACATTAATAAATAACTTTTATAGTATAACTTACTTTAATTATAATCTCAACCTTATTTTATAACCTTTTCAAGCATCAATTAGTATATTATTATAATTAATATGTCACTTTTAAATATTCTTTTCATTGCCATAGCTTTGTCATTTGATGCTATGGCAGTTGCAGCTGCTAATGGAGCGCATCATCATCAAATGGGAGCAAAAAAAGCTTTAAAAATTGCTTTCTATTTTGGCTTCTTTCAATTCTTAATGCCCTTAATTGGTTATATTCTTGGTTTTGGCTTAATTCAATTTATCTCTGGCGTTGATCACTGGATTGCATTTTTTCTTCTAGTTATTTTAGGAATAAAAATGTTGGTAGAATCATTCAAGAAAGAAGAGGAGAAAAAAATTGACATTCATAGTTTTAAGATTTTATTAACTCAATCAATTGCCACTAGCATTGACGCTCTAATTATCGGCGTTACTTTAGCTTTATTGCCAGTAAATATTTGGCTATCAGTTTCAATCATCGGCCTAACGACATTTATATTATCTCTAATTTCAATTTATATTGGTAAAAAATGCGGTGAAAAATGGGGCAAAAAAGCTGAAATTATCGGCGGACTTGTTTTAATAAGTATTGGCTTAAAAATTTTGTTAGAACATATTTTATAATAATAAAAGCAAATTTATGGAAAATATCATTGAAGTGAAAAACTTAACAAAAAAATTCAATAAATTTATTGCAGTTGATAATATCAGCTTTGAAATTAAAAAAGGTGAAATTTTTGGTTTTTTAGGTCCAAATGGCGCTGGCAAATCAACAACCATCAGGATTTTAACTACTCTTTTACAACCTTCAGCAGGTGAAATTAATATTTCTGGATTTGATTTAAAAAAAGATCCAGATGATATCAGAAAGCAAATTGGCCTTGTTGCTGAAAAAATTATCCTTTATGATCGTCTTACTGCTCGCGAAAATTTAAAATTTTTTGGCCAACTTTTTCATCTTTCGAAACAAGAAATTGAAGAGCGAACTAAAAAATGGGTTGATCGATTAGATATGGCAAAATGGCTAGATGCGCAGGTTGGTACTTATTCAACAGGCATGAAGCAAAGAATTAATATTGTTCGTGCTTTATTAACTGAACCCAACATTCTTTTCCTTGACGAACCAACTTTAGGTCTAGATCCCCAAACATCAAATTTAATCAGAGAATTTATACAAGAATTAAATAAAAAAGGAATTACAATTTTATTAACAACACACGACATGCTAGAAGCTGATATTTTATCAAATAGGATAGCAATTATTGACCACGGAAAAATTGTTGCTTTAGATAATTCAGAAAATTTAAAAAAGTTAGTAACAGATAAAGAGAATCCAACTCTTCAAGATGTCTTTTTGAAAGTAACAGGAACACAAATCAGAGATAATGCAGATGGCAAAGTCGCTCCATCTGACATGCATCGTTTTGGAGACAATAAAAACAGAGTCCGCTAGTTTTACTTTTTAATTTTTTAACATGCAAACAATCAAAGATATATTACACATCGCAAAAAAAGATTTGATCGAATTTTCCAGAGACAGGCTGCGTCTTGCTACATTCATTATTATGCCAATTTTTATGATGATTTTGACTGGTTTTATTTTTCCTAATCAAAATACATTAAAAAATATTCCAATTGGCATCGCCAATTTAGATAATCAGCAATATAGCAATCAGCTTGTCACAATGATCACCGATTTAAAACAAGATGATCAGTTAGCATTTAAAACATCAACTTTTGATAGTATTGATGCAATAAAAAATGGCATAAAAAAACAAACAATTAGCGGCGGAATATTTATTCCTAAAGATTTTACTTCTCAAATTAATGATAACAAACAACCAGAAGTAACAATTGTTGAAGACCAATCAAATCCACAAATTGGAGCTGTTGTTGATCAAATATTATCAAATATGACTGCAGGACTTAGCCAACAAATCGGTATTCAAAAAACCGCCAAAATTATTATTGTTACAACTGCTCCTCAAGATCAAAAAAAGATTATGACTCAAGCTACAGCAATCATGCAACCAATCAAATCAACAATTCAGGGTATTATTCCAGGCAATCCAAATTATTTTGAATTTGTTGCTCCAGGTATAATAGCTATGATTGTTATGACTGCTGTTTTAACAGGTCTTGCCGCTGCAATTTCTAAAGAAAAAGAAGATGGAACACTAGACGGCATTTTAATTTCGCCAATCAACAGATTAGCAATTATTTTAGGCAAAGCAACTGCTCAGTCTATCAGAGGCTTAATTCAAGGCGCAATTGTTTTACTACTCGCTGTCACTTTATTTGGAGTTTCTATACATGGGAATATATTATTAATCACTTTTATTTTATTGCTTGGCATTTTTTCTTTTGTTGGCTTGGGAATTTTAGTATCAGCCATGGCTTCAGAACAAGAAACAGCAACGCAATTATTATTTATGTTCCAATTTCCAATGCTATTTTTGTCAGGCGTCTTTTTTCCAATTCTAATGATGCCAGAAATCATGCAGAAAATCGCCAATATTATTCCTCTCACCTATGCTGTTAATGCATTAAGAAAAGTCATGGTCTTGGGAGCAAATTTTAATGAAGTCAGCAGTGAATTATCAATCCTATTTATTTTTGGTGCTGTGACTTTGACAATCGCTGTTCCAGTTTTCAAAAAAGTTATTACAAAATAATATTTAAAAAAATAACAAGTAAACCAATGAGTGCAATGGAAAACGCTGGGCATATATTAATAAATATAATTTGGATACAAGGTGTTCTAGTAGATTTGATCATTTTTAAAGAACATCCAGAAATCATCAAATCATTTACAGCAACAAACAAATCGCAAAACCTTGGAAAATATAGACAAGAACACTGGAAAAAAAATTTTTCTGAAATAATAGAACGTCTAAAAAAATGCTTCCCTAAAACACATCCAAGCTGGTTCGAAAGACTTAAATATTTTGCTGATATACGAAATGCAATTGCGCACGGACGAATTTTTGTTAATAAAGACTACATACTATACGAACCAGATTCCGAACAAAAAACAAAAAAATTTGAAAAACATATTAAAAGAAAAAAACCAAAATCACAGACTATCCAAATCAAATTTGACGATAAAAATTTCAAAAAAGCATTAGATGGAATAATTGAATTTGACCAGAAATTTTTTCCAAGTATCTGCAAAAAAACAGGCATTAATTATAATCAAATAAAATAATTGGTATTTAAAAAACAGCCTTTTCTAGGCTGTTTTGATAATAAATTTTAATTTTATTTTAATCCAATTGCAAAATAGTATTTCTTTTCTGGAAACTTGGTAAAATATTTAACTGTGAAAGTGTTTTCTTTTCTATTTTGTACAATTTTTGACTCTACCCATCCATTCTTGACTAACTGCCATTTTGATTTATCAGTACGAAATTTTAATCTAAGATTTCTTTCTGATACTAAAGGATTTGCTTTTTTTAATCTTCTAACCTGTTTTTGGCTATATTTAAAAGTAGCTTTTATTTTATATGGCTTTCTTGCTTTATATAGGTTAGAAGTTAAAATCCATTCTTTGCGTAAAGCTTTTTGACTAACGTTTTGCCAATTTGAAGGATATCTGAGATATTTATTCCAATTTAATGTATACCATTTTTTTGTTAACCATTCCATTGGAATGCTCACAAAACTTATATCAGAATTTATTATGTGTTCGCTTGGTTGCTGTGGCAGAACAGGTTGGTCAGGTGATTGAGGTTGTGGCAAAATCGTATATGTTTCTGTTTTAGTAGTTTCAATATTTCCTAATATATCTACAGAAAAAAACTTTAAAGTAGTGTCACTAATGATATTAATAGGACTTATATATCGGCTTGAAAACACCGTTGGAGTAGAACCATCGGTAGTGTAATATGTACCAGATACTTGTGAATCATCATCAACGGAATTCAACACAACATCTTGTGAAGAGTAATATATTCCACCTGCTGGATTAACATTCGTAACTGGTGGTTTTGAATCAATAAACAATTTAGAAATTCCAACAGTATGACCTACGTATAGTTCATCAGCATAAACCTCTAAATCATTTACCGCTTGTTCCAAATTATTACCAACTTTTAACCAACTATTTCCATTCCACTTTGTAATATAATTATTATTAATAATACCACCTGCATATCCTGTAAAATCTCCTCCAACATATAACTCATTATTATAAACAGCTAATGTCCGGCCTTTAACAATTGCAGAACCTAAACTTACCCATTCGCTCCCATTCCACTTTAATGTTCCATAATAATCATTTCTTATAGATACAATTATCTCACCATTATATATTTCGATATCATTAAGGTAAGTAATCATTGAATCATTAGGAACATCTGAAATAACTTCTGAACCAAGAGAACTCCATTGCATTCCATCCCATACATCAATATAACTTTTACCTTCACAATTTATACCTAAATATAATTTATCTCCAAGTGATTTAAGAAGATAGATTGGGGAATTAGATATAGTTCTTATATAATTCCATTCCACGCCATTCAATTTAGCAACATAACCATCAATAAAAGAACCATCGGAATAATTTCCACCAACATATAATTCATTATTATAAACAGCTAACTCTGAAGGAGTCATTATTAAATCAAATCCTGCATCACGCCAACTTAAACCGTTCCAGATAGCAATTCCATTAGTATCAATCCCTCCAGCACGATGAATATTTGTTACGTATAGCTCATTATTATAAACAACCATTGAATAAGGACTTTGATTTACACCTAATCCAACTGAGCTCCAATTTAAACCATTCCATTTGGCAATATGCCCCGCAGTTTGTCCTCCAGCAGTTGTAAAATCACCACCAACATACAATTCATTGTTGTAAACGACCATTTTATTAACAGAAGCATCTACTCCCAAACCTACGGACATCCAAACATTGCTTTCTCTTGCACTTGCTGTTTTGGTACTAAATCCAACAGTAAAAAAACATGCAATTAAAAATAGAAAAATAATAAACAGAAAAGATAATTTTTTACTCATATTTTTAAATTTATACTCTTAACATACCATAACTAAACTAATTTGTCAATTTTTTATCAAAAAACAGCCCTAAATTTCAAGGCTGTTTTATTATATTAACTACTTTTCCAATCCTATGAAAGGCGTTGCTCCTCCCCAATATGCCGGGGTTTTGCCATCCCATTTTTCAATCCATCGAAGCTCAACGACCTTTGCATTTTCACTCAATGCTTGAGCTTCAGTTCTGATTGCTCTTGCCTTACCTTCTGCTTCAGCAATTTTCTGATCAGCTTCCACCTTGATTCTTTTCAAATCCATTTCTGCTTTTAATTTTAATTGTTCTGCTGTTACTTTCGATTCAATAGCGCTATTGTAAGCTTCAGAAAAATCAAAAGCAATAATATTTAATTCATCAACTGTTATATAATTTTTTACTAATCTTTTTGTTAGATTATCTTTTATTTGTTCTTTTACTGCCTGCCTCTTTATAATCAATTCTTCTGCTGTAAATTTTGCTGTTGTTGCTTTTACTGCTTCTTGAATTGCAGGGGCAATAATTCTTTCATTATAATCAATGCCGACTTCTTTCCAAATTTTATTAACTTGCTCCGGATCTAAATGATAGTTAATTGCAATTTTTGAAGTAACAATCTGCAAATCTTTAGAAGACGCGCTAGCTGGCACCTCATCTTTTTTGATTTTCACATCCATCCTTACAACTTTTTGAACAAGCGGAATTTTAAAATAAAGCCCTTCACCAAAGATGTTTTCTTTTACTGCTCCAAATTGTAGCAGTACTCCTCTCTCACCTGCGCCAATCGTTCCTACTCCATCAAAGATTAATAATGCTGCGACAATTGCCAAAGCAATAATTGGCATCTTTTTCTTAAAATTTTTAACACTCTCCACATTTACCGCATTATAAACTTCGGTCATAATATTTTAAATTAATTTTTTAAGTTAAATAAGTATAGCACATATAAAAATATTACAAAACAAAAAACAGCTCTAAATTTCAAAGCTGTTTTTAATACTTTTAAGCCGGCAAAATAACAGTAAATTCTGACCCTTGGTTTATTTGGCTTTCAACATTAATTTTGCCTTTATGCATTTTTACAATCTGCATTGCTATCGATAATCCTAATCCATAACCATTATTTTTATTCTTTGATCGCGACAGATCAGTCCGATAAAAACGATCAAAAATATGTTTCAAATCCTCCTCTTCTATACCCATGCCTTGATCGCGAACTTTAATAACTGCATCATTACCTATTTTATCCATTAAAATAAATATTTTAGAATTCGGCTTGCTATATTTTATCGCATTATCCAATAATATTTTGAAAAGCTGAATTAAAGAATCTCTATTGCCATTAATTTTTATATTTTTTAAATCATTTTCAAAAGTAATCTGCTTTTCTTTTGCTTGCCTTTCAACTCGCAAATAACTTTCCGCAATAATATCTTCCAAAGCCACATTTTCCATTGCTAAATTCTTATTATTTTCATAGTTAGCTAATTTCAATAATGAGCTAGACAAATTTTCTAACTTTTCCACTTCTTCCAAATTACTTCTTAATAATTTTTTTGCATTTTCTAGATTCAAATTTTGATCACGCAAATTAACTTCTATTTCAGATTTCATCGCAGTTAAAGGCGTTCTTAATTCATGAGATGCATCAGCAGTAAACCTGTTTTGTGATTCCATCATTTGTCGAATCGGCTTCAACGTCCTTTTTGCTAAAAAATATCCCAAGCCAAATGACACCACAAAAATAACAGAATTAAAATAAATTAAATAATATTTCAAATTATGATTTGCTTGAGCTAATTGTTGCAAGCGCATTAACTCAAAATCAGAAATATAATTCATACTTCCTTCAAAAAATTGCAACTCTTGTAAATTTCGCATTTGCTGTCTCAAGCTTTGATTTAATTCATTAGAAGAAATTCGATACAAAACAAGACTAAAAAAAACGCTGATTATCATTACAATCAGAACGTAAAAAGCAGTTAACTTTAGATATGCTGATTTAAATGTCATCTCTTAAATTAAACTATAATATTCAATATTTAATATTCAATTTTCTTGAATAAAGATCAAACCTTAAATCAAAATATTTAATATTGAATATTAGCTATTCTATCTTATACCCAAATCCTCTAATCGTTTGGATATGCGCCAAATTAGAAAAAGGCTTATCAATTTTATTCCGCAGATAGCCAATAAAAACTTCAACTGTATTCGGCAAAATTTCAGCATCATAATCCCAAACATGCTCCATAATATTATCTTTTGTCAAAATCCTGCCTTTATTCCTAATTAAATATTCTAATAATTTAAATTCTGTACTCGATAATTTAATCTCAATATTTTTTCGCATTACCTTAAAAGTCTGTGTATCTAAAGACAAATCACCGACTTTCAATACCTGATTCAAGGCTTGATTCGGTCTTCGTAACAAAGCTTTCACTCTAGCTAATAATTCTTCAAAAGCAAAAGGCTTGATTAAATAATCATCAGCGCCAGCATCTAATCCTTCTACTCGTTCATTTATTTTGTCTTTGGCAGTTAATATCAAAATTGGCATTTTCTTGCCTTCTTCTCTCAATTTTTTGCAGATATTCAAACCATCAGTAATTCCGGGCAACATCCTATCCAAAATTATTAAGTCATAATTAATTAGTAATGCTAGACCTAATTTGTCATCTTTTGTATCATAAACAACATCTACTGCATAAGATTCTTGTTCAAGGCCCTTTTTAATCGCTAGGGCAATCTTTTTGTCGTCTTCAATAACTAATATTCTCATAATTTTTTATTTAATCATAAATAGCTGAAAAAATCAATCATATTTGAAACTACTTTATTTATATCAATTCAGCCTGAAAATAGACTGAAAACAAAAAAGACACCTATTTTTGTGTCTTTTTAATCGATATTAATCATTTTTTTTGCTCTATAACATGGACTAAATCAGATCTATTGAATAAAATGTTATTCCTATCAGATAACCAATTTTTTGGATTATTTTTAATATAATTTCGAATAATATTTAATGACCTTTCATTACGAATAATGTGGTCATAATATAATCTTTGCCAAACAACATGACAATCCGTATTTTGCCGAAACCATTTTGTCACGCCGAGTTTATATCCTCGCACAATCGCACCAATTGATCGTGGAATAATTTTTTGGTATCGGTGTAGGGGTTCAGAATTCTGAACCCCTACCGGACCAATAATTTTTTTATCAATTACCAAAATCCCATGAACATGATTTGGCATTACCACATATTTATCTAAAATCACATCCGGATAATGAAAAGGAATATCTAGCCAATATTTTTTGGCAATGATTCCAGCATCATTCAATACCATTTTCTGGTTTACGATATTGCCAAACAAACATTCTTTATTTCTTGTACAAATTGTAATAAAATAGCAATTATCGCTAGAATAATCAAATCCTTTTAACCTAATTAATTTACGACGACGTTTTGGAAAATTATATTCCATTTTTTTATCGGGATTCAAAATATTGAATCCCTACCCCCCCCAAAAAAAAATAAATATATTTCACTCCGGGACTTGGATTCGAACCAAGATAAGCAGGTCCAGAACCTGCTATCCTACCATTAGATGATCCCGGAACAATAGCTAATCTTTAATATTAAAAATGCGTCTATTCAAATATGCCCTGCCAAAACCAGTCTTTAATTGTTTTTCTCTTTTAATCGAATCAGCTTTAATCAAACAAGCTTCATAATAAATCAGTTGCCACGGAATACCATTTTTTGTCGATTTAACCAAACCTTTGTTGTGTAAACAAAATCTTTTCCTCAAATCTTCCGCTTGACCAACATATAATTTCTTAGTTTTCTTACTTTTCAAAACGTAAGTATAATACATATCGTTGTCCTACCCGCCCGCATCGCTACGCGAGCCTGCCTAAAGCTATGCTTCAGCATTGCTGGCAGGCGAAGCGTTGCGGGCGGGCCATTAGACGATCCCGGAATATTAAAATTTATCAAATAAACTAATTGCCGATAATGTATTTTTTTCTGTAACTAATTTCTTTGCCCCACCAATATTGATCCATTTATTCTTAAAAAATTCTTTATTCAACAAATTATTATCTGGAACAAATTTTTTCTTGTTAAGTGAAATAAAATACCAAATATCATAATGAACTCGGCATTTTTGCTTCATCGGATTATAAATCTTTGTAATCGTTAACAATTTTGGCTTTCCAATATCTTTCTGAGAAAAATCAATTCCCCATTCTTCTTTAATTTCACGTACTACCGATTGACCTGGCAATTCTCTCTTATCTATATGACCGCCATTAAATAACCATAATCCTGACTTTCGATGATGACCGAGAAAAAATTCCTTGTTTGTAAAATCACATCCTGCAAAATATACGCAAAAATGGTCCTCTTCATTCTCATCTCGCAATAATGATCCTTTTGCTATTCTTTCTAAAAACAAATTCTTTATTTTTCTATCAACATCAGCAGATTCGATTGTTTCTCTAATATCATTTACCATATAAATAAATCTACTCATATAGAATAAACCAAAAACTTATAAATTTCAATATAAAAAGGCTCAAAATTTTGAACCTCTACAAATCAGCTCTATTTTTTCGGATTTTTTTAGCTTTTTAATCCTCGCCTCTTCTATGCTCGCTTTTGATCTAGTCCTAAATTTTTTAGAATAAACTAATTGGACAGGTCTTCTGGCACAGGTATATTTCGCTCCTAATTTGGAGCTATTATGTTCAATTAATCTTCGCTTCAAATCTGTTGTAATTCCAGTATACAAAGTCTTGTCAGCGCATTCTAAAATATATAAATAATACATAAATTTACCGTATGCTTCATAATAAAATCGCGTAGGGGTTCAATATATTGAACCCCTACAAAGACGATTTAGATTTTTTCGTATTGAATAATAAAATCAACCAAATTGTCTACCCAAAATTTTTGCGTACACAGCAAAATGATTCCAATAACAATCAACACCAGCAAAACGATTTGAATTGTTTTAGCTTTTTTTGTTTTCATATTGATTTTTAATAATTAATCTGCTATACTTAATACATAACTTGAAGAACAGAAATTATATTCCTGCTCAACTGTCACCTCTGAAAGACGTTTCAGAGGCACTGGAGGGATTGTCAGGCCTCCCAAGTTATTAAACGCTATAAGGTGTCGGCATCTCTTTTTGAGATAACCGTAGAGCCTCTGGGTTCTTACCAAGAGACGCACCTGACGGCGTTTTTTTATACATTATATTTTCTCGTATTGCATAATAAAATCAACCAGATTGTCCACCCAGAATTTTTGCGTACACAACAAAATAATTCCAATAACAATCAACACCAGCAAAACGATTTGAATTGTTTTAGCTTTTTTTGTTTTCATTTTTTTATTTTTAATTAATCTATTTTCTTGAAATTAAATCCAAAATAAGCTTTATAACTTTTTTCATATGCGAAGGATTGCTTTCAGCAACCAGAATTGTAATTGCTGTTAAAGCTGAAGGAGAAAAACGAGAGACATCTAATATTTTTGCCTGGCTCAAAAACCAAACAAAAGCATACGCTCCACTCCTTTTATTTCCATCAACAAATGGATGATTCTTTACCATAAAATACAAAAGATGCGCTGCTTTTTCCTCAACAGTTTTATATAATTCTTTTCCGCCAAATGATTGCATCACGTTGCCCACGATACCCGCAACTGCTCCCTTGTTTCTTTCCAAGCCAAAAATATCAGCAGCTTCTTTTTTACGAACAAGCTCCGACTTAAATTCAGTCAAGCTATTAACCATTTTATCAGCTGTCAATACAACTTTCTTTTTAGTTAACTTGCCTTTCGGTAATACATCCCTGTCATAAGCATCAAGAGAAAGCCAAGTATCAGCAAAAAGCGACACAAGCTCAATCGCATCTGAAACCTTGACTCCCGATCCAGCTGGAAGAAGTTTTTTAATATTATCAACTACGCTTAAAAATTGATTATAATTTTTTGCAATCCGACTTTTATTTACAACAAAACCGTCCACAATATAACTTCGTAATGTTGTTGTCGCCCATTGGCGAAATTTAGTACCAACAACAGAATTTATTCGATAACCAACCGCAATCAACACATCAAGATTATATATATCAACTATACGATGCACTTGTCTGCCTGATTCGTTTTGAACTAGTTCCATTTTGGAACTAGTTGCCTTTTTCAACAGTTCGTTCTCTTTATAAATATTTTGAATATGCTTAGTAATTGCCTGAGGATTTACGCTAAACATTTTAGCCATTTGCATACGATTTGCCCAAATTGTTTCACGCGTAAAATCACCCCGAAGCTCGATAGCGCCGGATTTTGCTTGATAAATTACCACATTTTTGTTTATTTTTTTCATGTTCTCCTTATTTTTCAAATTTTTCTATTGCTTTTCGATAATTACAATAATCACAATTTTCATCTGACTTTGGCATTTTGCCATTCAAACATTTTTTAATATCCTTCAAAGTATTTTCAATCCAAGAATCATCGCCCTCGTATGGCAAAAGATCAATATCAAATTCTAATTTTGCATCAAATGCTTTTCTGTCTGTTTTTCCATTGCAATAAACAAAATATCCAGTATCAGAAACCTTAAAACCATTTTTACGAAGCAACCACTGATATATTTCCATCTGCCTTTTGTATCCACCTTGCCACTCTGCATCCAATGTTACTTTTTCATTCTTGCTCGTTGCCTTGTAATCAACAACAATAATCTTGCCTCTTGTATCTTTCCATAAATCGTCAACTGCGCCAGTAATAATAAAATTAGTCGGCTTGTGATGATATCGAACACCTTTAAAATTTTCTCGCCATTCATCAATCATCTCATGAGCGAATGGGACAGCTTTAATTCCATAAGCTTTCATCAACGGATGCGCTTTTTGTTTTGCGCGATGCAAATCAAATTCTTTTTTAAGAAGATGATCAACTGCTGTATTCAAATTCAAAGGATAGGAAGGTGGCTGGCCAACTCCAAGACGCCGGTCTAAATAAAAACATTTCGGACATTTCAAAAAATTCTCAATTTTTGAGCGAGATAATTTGTATGGCTCTTTGCTTTTTGGATCGTAGATATTTTTTGTACGATTTGGCTTGTAATATGTAGACATAAAAATTTTTAATTATCTTTACAATTTTTAATGCAATAAAATCTGGTCAAAATTATCTGGAGAAAAACTATTTGGATTTAACAAATATTCTTCTATCGCCCAACTAACTTCTTCTTTCAAAAATTTTAAATCATCCTCTGTAAACTTGTTTTTTCCACCGTGAAAAACAACGCTTCTGTTATTATACATCTTTTTAACTACATTCTTATACTCTAATCCCTTACCTCTAATTTTCGAAAGACGCATAGCAAAACGATATCCTATTTCTGCATCTTTTTCAGGTACAAAGATACTTTCTAAAATAGAAACATACAAAGCACCACTTATACCCAAACCAAACATTCGTGACATAGCCGAATCTAAAAAAAATTTAAGTAGTTCTTTTTTTTCTTTATCCTCATTATTCTTTTTAACTAATATAGAAATCAGTTTTTTTAATCTCTTTATTATTTTTTCATCTATTAACTCATTGTTCCTTTGAAAAATAAAATCTTTTCGATTTTGTACGGTTGAATTATTAAACCAATTATTACTTTTAATCTTAAAAATTGGAAAATCACATCCAAGAATTATTTTGAATGCAAATTCAACTTGCCATTGTATTTCCTGTAGAAGATGATGACTCTCAGTAATTCCCTTAACGACAAGCTTGTACTTTGTCGTGATACACTCCTGACAATTAAGTATATCAAAAGAATTTTTGACTGAATCATATTCAAGACCACCTTTTCGTATATTTGTTATATCAAAAAACCATTCCTTTTCTGTTATCGAAAATTTTTCTATTTTTGCAGAAATATCTTTTTCATACAACAAAATAATTGGAAATTTCAAACTTCTGGATATACTTTTTATCTTCAAGGGTAATATAATTTCCATTTTTATTTCATTCATATCTATTTCGTAAAATTAATTAGAAATGTCAATAAAAACTGTGCATAACTATTGCTTTGAATTTCGGTTAATTTTCGGTTATAATCATATTATAACACAAAATATTTATAAAATAAAACATGCAAAATCTAACAAAAAAACAAAAGCTAGTTTTCGATTTCATCAATAACTATCGAACAGAAAATGGAATCTCGCCTACTATTGAAGAAATAAGAAAAAAATTAAAACTTAAGGCAGTATCGACAATACACGAACATATTAAAACACTTGAAAAAAAAGGATATTTATCAAAAAATAACAATTCCGCACGCGATATTACTCCTAAAAAAGAAACAAGAACGATAATCGATATTCCTATTGTCGGAAAAATAGCTGCTGGCAAGCCTATTGAAGCTATCGAGAATTTCCAGGAAAATATTGCAGTGTTTAATCCGGCTATAAAAAACAAAAAAGATTATTATGCCCTTCAAGTTGTAGGAAACAGCATGATTGAAGAAGGCATTTTTGATGGCGATACTGTAATTATAAAAAAACAATCTTCAGCCGAAAATGGACAAACTGTTGTTGCAATTATTGATGATAATGAAGCAACGCTTAAAAAAATTTATCGAGAAAAAAACAGATTTCGCTTGCAACCAAGAAATCCGAACATGCTTCCCCTTTTCAGAAACGAGGTTGAAGTAAGAGGAGTTGTAATCCAAGTATTAAGCAATATCTTGAATAAACCCGAAAAAAAAATTACAAAAAAGATCAAGCATGGATTTAAAACAATCGACCTTTTTGCAGGAGTCGGCGGAATTAGGCTCGGTTTCGAAAAAGCTGGCTTCAATACTGTTTTTTCCAACGACTTCGATGAAAAATGCAAACTTACTTATGACCTCAATTTTAAAAAATCAAAACTTATAGTTGAAGATATCAGAAAAATTGGAATCGATGATCTTCCAAAATTTGACTTCCTTCTCGGAGGTTTTCCTTGCCAGGCATTCTCTATTGCTGGATATAGACAAGGATTCAATGATAAAAAAGGCAGAGGAAATTTATTTTTTGATATTGCAAGAATACTTGAAGCGCGAAAACCGATAGGATTTTTGCTTGAAAACGTAAAAAATTTAAAAAGCCATGACAACGGAAAAACTTTTGAAACAATTCAGAAAACCTTGGAAGGTCTTGGATACTATCTAAGAATAAAAGTTTTAAACAGTATGGAATATGGCAATATCCCACAAAATCGCGAGCGTATTTATATTGTCGGCTTTAAAAACAAAGAATATTGTGAAAAATTTGAATTCCCGAAACCAGTAAAATTATCTAAGAAGATTACGGATTTGCTCGAAACAAATGTTCCCGAAAAATATTATTATAACGGAAAACCACTATATCCAAGACTAAAAAATTTCATAAAAGACAAAAACAGAGTTTATCAATGGCGCAGACAATATGTCCGAGAAAATAAAAGCGGTGTATGCCCAACATTGACTGCAAACATGGGAACTGGCGGACACAATGTTCCAATTGTCAAAGACAAAAAAGGAATTCGAAAATTAACTCCGCTAGAATGCGCAAGAATTCAAGGATTCCCAGCAAATTTTAAATTGCCAAATATTGCAGATTCTGCACTCTACAAACAGCTAGGAAATTCTGTTAGTGTTCCTGTAATTGAAGCAGTGGCAAAACAAATGAAGAAAGCAATGCTCAATTAACTTTTAGAGCTTGCCTATTAGCTCTTTCCAATCTTTATCTGAATTATGCAATTTACCAACAGATTTGACATATCTATTGCCATTACTGAACTCCTGCCCAGGAATGCTAGTAACTTTTTCTAATTCTTCAGTATAAACAAACCCGCAGATCCAAATTGGAATTCTTTCCAATTTCAAAATTTTTTTAAATTTTTCATTTTCTTCAAAAAATATTCTGACTTTCTTAAAAAATGAATGATCTCTCAATATTCTAAATAAATGATCGCTTGGAAGACCGACCCTAGCAAATATGTAGACATCACTTTTTCTATCCGGCAATTCTACTTCATTAGACCCCAGCACAAGATATGCATTTTTCATTTTGCTTGCTTTCACGCCTACCCCAAATTTTGGTTTCCTAAATAATCCTTTATCCTCAATTTGATCAAAATCCTGAGGAGTTATTTGCTCCGGATGGACTTTATCATCTAATTTTATATTTGTACCAAATTTTTTAGACAAAAAGTTCTTTATCGCATGCTCAGCAAGAATTCCCAATATAACATCGTCTGCCGCCTGCACTTCAGTTCTTTGGCCTCTTATGCCATTCAAAGAAAGTCCACCATAAACCATCTTTATAGCAAATTCAAAACACTTCTCATATTCACTTAACGACAAATTAACCGTCCTATCTTCCTTAAGTTGTTCAAAAACAATCAGTTCATTTCTATCAAATTGCCATCTCCCCCGCAATTTATAACCCCTAATCTCACCACTTGATTTTTGATAATTATTAAAATTCTTCTCTGATATTCCAAGAAAATCTATCGCATCTTTTTTGCTAATTAAGTCTTTTTTTGCCATAAAGTAAACGATTATTTATATAAAATCATATTATAATATCATAACATATAATCTTACATCTCATTAATCCATATTTCAAGCCAAAAAAATAAACCCCAACAGAGATTTATTAATAAAATTACATTATATTAAAATTATCACACCGCCACATCCCTCTTTCTAAACACCAACATCCCAATCAAAGTACAAGTAACAGCCACACTGATAAAAACAACCCACACTTTACCATCAATTATATTTTCTACTAGTGCCCTATTAGCATCATAATAATAGAAAAAAGAAAAATATTTCAAATTTTCCAAGCTTTCTTTCAACGCTGAAATAATTTTTATCACATACATCAAAACCAACAAACCGCCAGTCAGCATATAGACTCTGCTTCTCTCTGAAAACATGGCCGAAAACATAAAAGCAATGCTGAAAATCGCCCAACCAAACAAAAAGCATGCCATCGACATTGTCCAAAAATTATTCAAAGAATAATCAACATTATAAATCTTGGCAAAAGGTATTGTTGCCATTACTGAACAAAAAACAAATACAATCAAAACTGCAATTCCCACAAGATAGCGCGACCAAAAAATTTGTTGACGAGACACAGGACGAGATAATAATATTTCGGAAGTCCCCTTTTCTATTTCTCCTGCCAACATTATTCCAGCCAAGGAAATCATCAAAAAACCTGCCATCAACGGCCAAATGATACCAAATTGCTCCATTGCTAGATAGCTCTCAATAGATCCAAAATTAACTGTCTCAACTCCAAAAGCTTTCATAAAATCTTGCGGATAGCTTTTGAACATTTCATTGAAAGTCGCTGATTGATCACGAAAAGCTGGAAACAAAGCCACATACATCCACAAAAAAGCAATTACTGCTAGACAATAAACAATGATAGCCACTTTTCTATCTTTGACCGTCCGCCAAAATAATGTAAAAAATTCCTTAATTGCCATAGTATTCTAAAAATATTTCTTCTAAAGATGCTGGCTCAATATCCAAATCTTTAATTCTATAATTGCTGATCTTTTTTATAATTGGATTCAAATCACCTTTCACACCCAAAGATATTTCTTTTGGCATTTCTTTGATTATCTCAATGCCATCTAATTTAAAATCACTGCTATTTATTTCATTTTCAAAACTAATATTAATCGTATACATGCTTTTTTGTCGCAAAGTTGAAATATCTTCCATTGCCACCATCTTGCCATTTTTTATAATTCCAATTCGACTGCAAATTTTTTGTACTTCTGCCAAATTATGGGAAGACATAAAAACTGTTGTTCCTTTGTCTGAAGCTTCTTTGATCAAATGATAAACTTCATGTTGCATTAAAGGATCCAAAGCCATGGACGGCTCATCAAGAATTAAGACTTCCGGATTGCACAACATTGCCATAATTATTCCTAACTTTTGTCTGTTTCCAGATGACAGACTTTTTGTTTTTGAATTTATATCAAAATCTAATCTTTTAATTAAATCATTAGCAATATTATTTTTGCCATTTAATTCTTTAATAAAATCAATATGCTCTTTGCCAGTCCATTTGTCATACAATCTAACAGTTCCAGATAAATAGCCAATTTTTTCTTTCAAAAAAACAGAGTCTTTTTGGGCATCTCTGTCTAAAATTTTTATTTCTCCAGATGTAGGTTTGATAAAATCCATCATACATCGAATTGCTGTTGTCTTGCCAGCGCCATTTGGACCAAGAAAACCAAATATTTCACCCTTTTCTACAGAAAAAGAAATACCATCAACTGCCTTAGTCTTGCCAAAATATTTTTTTAAATTTTTTACTTCAATAACACTCATTCAATTTTATTAAGTATTAGAGAATTTATTAGTGCTATTAGAGTTGGTATTAGAGTGAGGCTAAACTTTCAAATATTTTCTAATTGCAATCGCACTCGACACAACACCCAAGAAAATTCCAAGCAATAATTGAACAGCAATAATGATCAACAAATTTTTATTAATTACAGAAGCTGCATCAACATTTACCAATTGAAAAAATTCATTTATCTTTGGCGTTGTGTATAAAATAATTGGATACAAAATTAAAGTTGAAATCACACTTGCAAAAAGCCCATACAGCATACCCTCAATAATAAACGGAATTTCAATAAACGCATTTGTTGCGCCTACTAACCTCATAATACTGATCTCATCTTTTTGTGTATAGATCGTCATTCGAATCGTATTAAACATAACCAAAACAACAATAATACAGAAAATTACGCTCACACCAATACCAATCTTTTTAGCAATGCTCAATGTTGAAGAAACTTTATTAATAATTTCCTTGTTATCATCAAATGTAAATTTCTCAACTATTGGCTGATATTTTTCATTATCCAAAAATATCTTAATATCATTGTACTTATCCAAATTTTTAGCACGAATTACAAGAGTATCTCGCAACGGATTTCCTTCTAATTCTGTAATCGAAGATAAAATCAACGGATTATCACCATGTTTTGATTGGAATTCTTTTAATGCCTCATCTTTTGAAGTGTATTTTACTTCATCTACATCAGTCATATTTGATAATGCACTTTGCACTTCATCAATTTGCGCTTTGCTAACATCTTGCTGGAAAAAAACTGTGACATCAATTTTGTTTTTAATATTCTCGATAATTAAATCTCCATAAAGATTTAAAATAATCAACAAACTGATCGAAAATAAAGTCAAAACCATAATCAAAGTTGTCGCAAATGACATCCAGATATTGCGCCAGAAATTCATGAAACCAAACTTGATGACACGGAATAGAGACCTTAACATATGCTATTTATAAAATTTCTAATTACTAATTTCTAATATCTAATCAATAACAAATATCTAATGACAAATTTCAAATACCGAAATTAGCATCAATTAAAAATTTAGAATTAGACATTAGAAATTGATTAGTAATTAGTAATTAGAAATTAGTAATTTAGATCATGTATCTTCCTACTGCCTGATCTTTAGCCACCTTGCCATTTTCCATTGTGATGACACGTTTATTCAAACGATTAACAATATCTCGATCATGAGTTGCAATTAAAACCGTATTTCCAAGTTTATTAATTCTCAATAATATTTCCATAATTTCCCAAGAATAAATCGCATCCAAATCACCAGTCAACTCATCAGCAATCAAAATTTTTGGCTGATGAACAATGGCTCTTGCAATTGCACAACGCTGTTGTTCACCACCTGACAATTCATGCGGGAAACGATTTTCTTTGCCAGAAAGTCCTACCAAGCCAATCGCTTGTGGCACTAATTCTTTTATTTTTTTATTTGATGCGCCAGATACAACCAAAGTAAAAGCAACATTTTCATAAACAGTCTTTCTTGATAACAATTTAAAATCCTGAAACACAACTCCTAATTTTCTGCGATAATATGGTATTCTGCTTTTTGTTAATTTTTCAACATTACAACCATTGACAATCAATTCTCCTGAATCTGGCTTTTCCTCGCCAATCAACAATCTAAAAATAGTTGTCTTGCCAACACCAGATCGACCAACAAAAGTAATAAACTCGCCGTCATTGACTGTGAGATTAATATCGCTCAATACCAAACCATCAGAATAAGATTTGTTAATTTGTTTAAACTCGATCATAGCTTAAAATTTCTAATTTCTAATTTTAAATTTCTATTAAATTTTCAATTAATTAATTTCTAATGAACGTCCAAAACCAGAAAAGGTTTAAAAATTAGTAATTAGATATTTAATAGAAATTAGAAATTGAAAATTAGTTATTTCCGCTTCAAATATGCTTCAATAAATCCATCCAAATCCCCATCTAATACCGCTTCTGCATCACCAACCTCATAGTCAGTTCGATGATCTTTGACCATCTTATACGGATGCAAAACATAAGAACGGATTTGATTACTCCAAGTTGCTTCAATATGTTCGCCTCTAATTTGCGCTTTTTCCGCTTTTTTCTTTTCTAATTCTTTTTCCAACAATTTTGATTTCAAGACCATCATTGCTGTTGCTTTATTTTGAGCTTGAGATCTTTGATTCTGACAAGCAACCACAATTCCTGAAAGCAAATGCGTAATTCTAACTGCAGAGCTTGTTTTGTTAACGCTCTGTCCTCCAGCACCTGAAGATCTATAAGTATCAATTCTTAATTCACTTGGATCAATAACAATATTAACATCAGAAGATAATTCTGGAATTACTTCAACTAAAGCAAAAGAAGTATGCCTAGCATGATCAGCATCAAACGGAGATTGCCGAACTAATCGATGAATGCCAGCTTCTGCTTTCAAATAGCCATAAGCATAATTACCAGTCACTTTTAGTATAGCACTTTTTATTCCTGCTTCCGAGCCCAAAATTTTGTCGATAATTTCTGTTTGCCAGCCTCTTTTTTCACAATATCGCAAATACATTCTAAGCAACATTTCTGCCCAATCTTGAGCTTCTGTTCCTCCAGTACCTGAATGAATCATCAAGATTGCATTATTCAAATCATAATCACCTGACATCATGATCTCAAATTGGTGCTGTTCAAATTTTTTGTTCAGCTTCAGGAAACGTTGTTCTATTTCTTTTTTTAAAGATTCATCTTCATTTGCAATCTCAACCATCTCTATCAGATCTTTTGTTTCATCATTCATTCCTTCCCATAATTCAACTACTTTTTTCAAGCTATCTAGATCGCGCATTACTGCTTTTGCTTTTTTTGTATTTTTCCAGAAATCCGGACTTTGAATATCTTTTTCTAGTTTTATAACCTTTTCTTTTTTCTGATCAATATCAAAGACGATCCATTACTTTCGCAATGTCCTGTTTTATTTTTTCTAATTTTTCTAATATATCCTGCATATAATATATTATCAAGATAGCATATTTAAAAAATGAGGTCAAAAAATATTAGTGTCACATTAGTGCTATTAGCGTAGTATTGGTGTGAGACACAAAAAAACTGGCCGAAACCAGTTAAAGATCAATTCTTCTTCTTTCTGTCTTTTATCCAATCCAGAAAAATTGTAAAAGTAATAATGCCCATAGAAATTATGAAACCTAAAGTACAAATTGCAACACCACTACCAACAGTCACCCAACCAATGGTTTCTAAAATTTCAAATTTAAAGAATTTACCCAACAAGAGCAATATAATACCAGCAGGAGCAAGAATTTTATAAATCTTAGCAGAAATAGCATAAATCTTGTCTCCTATTTTATCCGACAAAACATGATCTGGCATTTCCTCTCCCTCCTTTTCCCGTAAGCGAGAATCAATTCGTCTCAGACAACTTCAAATTAGTATAGTCTAATAACCACTACTGGTCAAGCAATAAAAAAACTGGCCAAAACCAGTTTTAAAGATCAAAAATTATGAATCTTCCTATTTCTATTATTGATAAAATCCAAGAAAGACTTCAAAGGTTCCATCAAGATATAAAGGCAAGAAACAAAAACTAAACATACAAAGAGCATCCCAACAGACACCCACCCAATGATCATAAAGATTTCCTTATCAAAAAAATAGTAGCACGACAAAAACACAATCCCCATCGCAAAATAAAGACGAGACAAAACCCAATAAATAAGGTAACACCAATCTTCAAAGAAATCTAAATCTGAACGATTCAGCATCTCATTCCTCCCTTTCATCTTAATTGTTGCCAAAAGAACTAGCTACTACTGAATTTAAGCAATATAACATAATAAATAAAAAAAGTCAATAAAAAAAACTGGCTAAGACCAGTTAGATATATGTGCTATCAGAAGTTTCTTATTTTTTTTCTTCTCGCGAAAATACTGCCTAATTTCATAAAAAACAGGAAAAGCAATCAGTACAAAAAAAGTTAAAGCAAGACTTAACATCGCTAATCCGATCAACGACCACATAATAATTTCCATAATATCTTCTCTGATAAAAAAATAGAACGGAGTTACTAACACAACAGCAACACAATAAGTCACAAAAGCAGTCCAAAAAAAATTCATGGGTTCTCTTCCTTTTCCTAAGGGATCTTGATTAGGCATCACCCCCATCCTCTCTTCTTGCCGGACAAGGAACTATCAAAAAATTTATATCTATACCTTTTTTCTATTACTTCTAATAAACAAATATAACATTATAAAAAACAACAGTCAAAATAAAAAACTGGCCAAGACCAGTTAAAGATCAATAATACCTAAGATAATCGTGAAACTCCTGTATAGATCTACAAATAGCACATTTTTCATTTTTCGTACAAGTGCAAGCACTTAATTTGCCTGCTTCTTCACTTTTCTTATTTATTACAGACAAAATGTCATAAACTGCCAAAATGACAAAATAAAGAACGAAAAACCAAAAAATTAGCTCACTCAAAATCTCTCTGCTTGTCATTGCTCCCTCCCTTCCCTTGGTCAATCTGATCTAAAGATAAGGATGGCTTCTGTAATAATCGTCAAATGCCTGCTGAATTTTCCAAGAATCATCCGTTTTACTTTGAGTACTAGTACAATCATTATTAGCTTCTTTTTCATCTTCTTTATTTCTTTCGAACAATAAAAACCAGCTCACCTTAACAATGACAAAAAGAGCAATAAAACCAAAAAGAGGATACAGAACAATTATACAAATCATACCCAAAATATCTTCCCAAACTCTACCCATATTAGAATAATCTTCCTCATCATCAAAGGAATTAATCAGTTTATAAATTCTTTTTTTAGCTACAGAGAAGAGTGTAATCAAAATCAGTAAAGCAATATAAACTAAAAGAATACATACCGAAACTCCAAATCCGTATCCAAAATATTTTTCTCCTTGTCCTCCAAAAAAGAAACTAAGCGTCCAAAACAAAAATTGTGAAACGCAAAGAATTGCTGCAAAAGAAAGATTAACATTCTCCTTTGTTTTTTCTTTCATTGTCTTCCTCCTTGTCATGAAGCAATTTTTATTTAAATTTAAAGAACTTTCATAATATATTATTTTTTAGTCAATCATTTTTGGCATTTACTGCAAAAATAAGTGCCTCGTCCTCCAAGTTTTATTTTTTTCACTATTCCAGCGCATCGATAACATTTCTCACCTTGCCGTCCATAAACTTTCAATCTCCCTTCAAAACTACCTTTATTTCCTAGAGCATCAACATAAGCATCAGCTGATGTACCATGATGTTTGATAGAATCAAGCAAAACTTTTTTCAAACAATCATATAGCTTTTCAATTTCTTTGTCAACTATATTGTCTGCTTTACGCTCTGGCGAAATTCCAGCACAAAAACAAGCCTCTTGAGCATATATATTGCCAACTCCAGCAAGCAAAGTTTGATCCATCAATAATGGCTTGATTCTAATTCTTTTCTTCTTGCTTAGAATCTCCTTTAATTTTTGCCAAGTAAAATTTTTATCTAATGGCTCAGGACCATATGATAATAATAACTTTTCTAATTCTTTATTATTCAATAATTTTACCCAGCCAAATTTTCTCTTATCATTAAAAAATACTTTATTAGAATCTGATAAAGTAAAAATTACATAAGTGTATCTTGCAGGATTAGGATTTTTTCCAGCCCAAATTACTTGACCAGCCATTTTCAAATGAAAAACCAAATTCTTATCACCTTCCAAATCCCAAATTAAAATTTTTGCCCTTCTCTTTAGGGCAATGATTTTTGATCCAACAACTTGTTCAATGAATTTCTTTTCCGGCAGATTCAATAGTTTAGCATAATGAACTTTGATATCATTAATTTTTTTGCCAACTATTTTTGACTCAAGCTGTCTTCGAATTGTTTCGACTTCAGGTAATTCCGGCATAGTTTTTTTACTTTTTACTTGAAACTTTTTAATTTTTACTTTTGACTTTTACCTTTATTTTATATTTAACAACATTTTAAACACTGCCGGATAAATATCTCTTCTACTAACAACACCAAGCAATGTATTTTTTTGATCTACAACCAAGACTCGATGTATTCCTCTTGCCATCATAATACCACCAACCTTGACTACTGAATCAGAAGGTAATGCAGAAACAACATCTTTTACCATAAAATTTTCCACCTTCAAATCAACTATTTTTAACAATCTATCATCTAAATTTTTTGGTTTTGCAATTATATCTAAATCAATATAAAATTCTTCATAATTCGGATATAGAGCTCTAAAAACATTCTTTTCCGAAATAATACCAATCACTTTATCTTTTTCATTAACAATTGGCGCGCCAGTAATATCATTCTTAATCAAAATTTTTGCTGCCTCGCGCAAAGTCGTGCCTTTTTTTATCTTAATAATTTTCTTCGTCATTACTTCTTGTACTTGCATAAATTTTTAAGCTAATTGCTAATTGATAATAGCCAATAGTCTCCAAAAATCTATTAGCTATTAGCTATTAGCTGTAAGCTATTAGCTACTTCACAATCCGACAATACGACTTAACGCCACCAAGATTATTACTCAACTCATCATGATTTTCTTCATATACTATCTTACCACGCTCTCCTATTATTATATCAGCTTTCTTATTTTTATCAAATAAATTGTTCTGTCCATCAAAATCCTCAGATAATGATGAATCGACAAAAGTCGTCAATCCCGCCAGACCATTATTAAAAAATATCACATCACCAACTTGCAAATTAGCGCCATCAAACAACCTATTATTATGCAAACAAAATGCATAAATATTTTCAACTCGACGGTCAAACAAAGGATCTTCAGGCACACCCATATAATCATTCGGATTATTTTTATAATCTCGATCAAATTCATTTTGAAAATAAATCCCAGAAGCTTCGTAAGATTTTGTTATTACATCAGAATTTGTCATTACTCCCCAACGAGAAAAAATCTCTCCCCAACCACCTTCAGTAAAATCATACCATTTGCCTTTCATTAATTTTGTTGCTCGTAAAATATCTTCTTGGTAAGACAAACCATTGCCATTAGCATCAATATCGTAGATATTATCAAAATCATCATTATCAATATTAAAGTCAACTAAGTTTATTTTTTTGTCATGATCATTATCTTCAAAATATGCATCAAATTGTCCACCATTATAAATATGGCTATTTACATATGCTAATGCCAAAAATCCGCCTATAAATAATATAATACTAGAAATATAAATCACTAATTTTGATTTTGCATTCTTTAAAAAATCATGAGCAAAAACAGCAACAGCAGAAAGAATAAGCAATAATTCTAGAGAACAGTTTATCAAAAATATATTTTCAGTAAAAAAACTATACTTTAATAAAAAAATAGAACGAAAACCAATCATTAAATTAGAAATTGGAGTAAAAATTGCAATGCCAGAAGCAATAGTATCCAAAAATAAGTGAGTTAAAACGCCAATCAAAATTACCCAAGCAAGAGATTTAATAAACTGTTTTTTAAATATAGAGCCGACAAAATAAATAGACAAAAACAATAATACATATATAACAATTCCATGAGAGACATATTGGCGATGAGGAATATTTGCTGAATAAAAATAATGATAGAACAAATCAAAATCAGGAAAGATCGAAAATAACATTCCGATCAAATATAAAATCAATCTTTTTTTCTTTTTAAAGATTTTTTTCTTATTCCAAAATTTTTCGAATAATCTTAAAACAAGATAACCAGCTGGAGCATGTGCAAATACCATGTGTATAAGTTAGCATTCTCTAAAACATATTTATCTTATATAATTCTTTAAAGTAGTGCAAGCTTTAAAAACAAAAGGATAACCTAAACAGAGAAGGAGGAAAAAATGGAAGGCCACCCCCAAATTGTCTTGATTACTGGACCAATGTTCTCTGAAAAAACCGCTGAATTAATTCGTAAATGCAAAAGACATCAAGTCGCCGGCGTTAGAGTCAAAATCTTCAAACCAGAAATTGATACTAGAGTTTTTGACAAAGCGTCTACCGAAGTTCGCGTTGAATCACGTTGCGGAGCTCACGAAGATGCTATTATGATCAAAAGACCAATTGAAATATTATCTTATGCTGATTCCATAGATGTTGCCGGAATTGATGAAGCGCAACTCTGGGGGGATGAATATGCAGATGAACTTTTTGAAGTCGTTTGGTCTCTTTTTAAAAGAAGTAAGACAGTTTATATTACTGCTCTAGACACAGATTATAATGCCAAACCTTTCAAAATTGCCTTAATACTAATGCCAATCCCTGAAGTTAAGATACTTAAGTTGACAGCTGTTTGCTTTGATTGCCGAAGAAGAGATGCCACCCGCAGTTTTCGAATTATTAAAAGCGATCAAAGAATCGTCGTCGGTGATTCAAACGCCTATATTGCTCTTTGCTACGATTGTTTCGTAAGACGGACTGCTTAATCCGTTTTTTTTATTAAAAAAATCCCGCAAATTATTGCAGGATTTTTTAATTAAATATTTTATTTCTTAAATTTTACCTTTTCTTTTTTTAAAATCTTTTCTAGATTTTCGAACAAATCTTTCTTTGATCCTTCATTCAAAATAATATAATCAGCAATCGCAATCGGTCCGCCAGTCGCAATATTTTCAATTTGTGCAAAATCCCTGTCAGCTGCATCTTTCAAAGAAAATTTTCGAGCAACACCATGCTTCAATTCTTTTCTGCCTGTCAGTCTTTTATGTCGAAGCTCAGTATTCGCACAGATAGCGATTACTTTAAAATATTTCTTGTATTTATCCTTTACAATTTTGTATTCTTCCCAAGAATACATACTTTCAATTACTACATCTCCTTTTTTATAGGCATCCTTTATTTTTGGCATTGAAAGAATTGCAAATGCGCCCATTCCATATTTTTTTCGCAAATCTTCTCTAACTTCTTTTTCAATTTTTGCATCTGTCTTGAGGCCTCTTTTTTTAATTTCATCAAAACAACAATCGCCAAAATATACTCTGTTTAATCCTAATTTCAATAAATACATCGCTGCTTCAGTTTTGCCCGCTCCTGGCATTCCAACAACAGCAATCACCTTATTTTTTTTCATAATTTTCAATTATCAATTCTCAATTTCCAATCAATTTTCAATTAACTAATTTTCAATATCTATTAAAATTCTATCGCTAAAATAATAATTGATCACTGAAAATTTATTGTAAATTGTAAATTGGAAATTAGATTTTTCAACTTTGACTAAAATAATCCCTTCCTACATTTTTTTTATAACGGTCTAACTGTTTGATTAGGTTGAACAATATTTAAATCATCAATCTTATTATCTTCCACTAATTTTACATTACCTTCTTTTGCTTCAACTTTTTCAATTTCGGCAGAAAACAATTTTAATAAATTTTGATCCCATTCAGGACTTGGTTTATATAATTCAACTTCTAATCCAGCTTTTTTCAAATATTCTAAAGCCTTCTCGCCACGATAAATTTGACCAATCACTACTCTTTTTATTCCTGCCATAACGACATATTTTGCGCAATGGATACAAGGATTATAAAGAGTGTACAATGTAGATCCAACTGTTGAAATACCGCCCAATACCGCTGCCTGTAAAATTGCATTATGTTCGCCATGAATTGTTCTAACACAATGACCTTCTTCCATTAAATGACCAATATCATCGCAATGTCCTAACTCTGGAGGAGCACCATTATAACCAGTTGAAATGATTCTCTTATTTTTTACTAGTACTGCTCCAGCTCTCAGTCTGTCGCAAGTCCCTCTTGTCCCAATGATCTTTGCAATCGCCATGAAATAATCATCCCATGACGGCCTGAAATACTTTCCCATAAGTGTTTGGTTTTATTTTTTAATAATTATTTAATAATAAATTTTACCTTATTTTCATATATCAAATCAATATCTAGTCTAGTCATTATTTATGATACAGCAATTTTCGATTCATTTTTCTTTTCAACCTTTGGAGCAATTATTTTTTTCTTTAAATCTTCATAATTTGGCAAATCGGAAATTTTGCTTAATCCTAAATGTCTTAAAAATTTCGTTGTTACTTCATATATTCCCAACCTTGAATCAATCGGATGCTGTTTTTTTTCAATCAAACCTCTTATCAACAAAGTTCTCAAAACATACAGACAATTGACTCCTCTGATTGCTTCTAATTCAGCGCGAGTAATTGGACCTTTATAAGCAATGATAGTTAAACTTTCCAATGAAACAGTTGACAGATCCTCTGCTAATTCGCTTGTTGACAAGCTCTTCACAATTTCAGAATTATTCGGAGATGTAACCATTTGTACCATATCAGATTTTAAAACAAGTCTAATACCTCGATCACCTTTTTCATATTCATTATTTAATATCTTTAATGAATCTTGGACTTTTTTTTCTTCGACTTTACAAATTTTACCAAGCTTTTTTATTTCAATTGGCTTTCCTGATGCAAAGATCAACGATTCCAATGCGCTATTTAAATTTAACATTATATTTTATTTAATTTTTATAATTTACATTACTTTTATTATCAACCATAATATCGCCAAAAATTTTATCTTGCTGGATATTTAAAAAATGCTGTTTTGCTAATTCCAATAAAGCCAAAAAAGAAACAATTGTTTCTGTCTTTGATTTCTTATTTTTTATCAAATCATGAAATTTAAATTTTGCTTGTTTCAAAATCAGACTCTTTATATAAACAATTTTTTCTTTAATCGAAACTGCTTTTTTAATCGTTTTCTTTTCCAATACTTCAAGCTTTTCAAATCTTCCTAATAATTCAGTCAAAACCAATTCCATATTTTTCAAATCCAAAGTTTTTCCAGGATAAAAAGCATCAATTTTTTGTAAACTAAATTTTTGTTCAAAAGAAATAGTCTTTCCATATAGTTCCTGAATTTTTAATGACAAATCTTTATATTTTTTATATTCCATCAGCCTCTCCTGCAATTCTGCTGCTGAAACTTCTTCATCTGTTCCTAAATTAATTTCCGGCAACAGGTTCCTTGATTTAATCAAAATCAATTGTGCTGCCACATGCAAAAAATCAGCCAAAATGCTTGGATTAATTTCCTCTGAACTTTCTAGATATTTTAAATAATCATCTGTTACTTTTGAAAGAGAAACATGCGTAATATCCATCTTTTCTTTTTCAATCAAATCAAGTAATAAATCAAGAGGCCCTTCAAATTTTTCTAATTTTACTTTATACATTTACTTAAATAACCAATAATCAATAACCAAAAAATAGCCAATAACCAAACAACAATAATCAAAAAAATTTTAGATTTGTTATTGAATTTTGGTTATTCTTTGATAATTGGTTATTGATTATTTCGTCTATTTACTAAAACTACCGATAATCAATTTTTCTATCTTTTTATATTGCGCTGGTGTCATTTCCAAAGATTCAATAAAGCTTCCAGCATTTAAATTGATTTTCTTTTGCTTCATCAACAAAGAATCAACAAAAGTCTTGTATCCATAAAAGCTACCAAATACTGACAAAGCTCCTTCTTTTCCAACAATCTTTTTCTTTACAACAGTTTCAGAACACAAAGATATTTTTTTAATCGCCTTCAAATCTTCTTTTTTTCTTTCTTTATTAATAACTTTTTTCAATTTATTAATATCTAACTTTTTATTCGCTGACAAAACAACAAAATAATAATCATTATCTGCTTTTACTAACAAAGTTTTGGCAACTGTTTTAATATTTATATGTTGTGTCGCCGCACTATCCCAGGCAGTATAAACTTTGCGATGTTCAATAATTTTATATTTTGCTTTTTTATCTTTTAAAAAATTTTCTAATTTCTTTTGCATAATATTTTAATTACTTTCTTCAGTCCCCATCTTCGATGCCATATTATTAAATTCATCATTCAAAGCAGATAATCTTTCTAAAAGATTTTGAGACTTTTCTTTTTCTATTCTTAGATTCTTCAAAATCACCATTGCCTCTTCAGTCACTTTGTCAACTCCCTCAATACCCTTTTCATCAGAATGCGAAATACTATGTTGCATTTCTAAATCCAACTGATGAAGAATATCAAGTGCTTTTTCTATTCTTTCTTCGATATCGACAATTTCTTTCCTTGTTTGCTCTATATATTCTTCTATTTTAGATGGCACTTCTTCCATTTGAGGTTCGCCTTCTTTCATAATTTAAAATTAATTATTCTATATTAATTAGTCCCCTTCTTCTCTATATCATAAATTAATTTTGCTAAATGGTCAGCAAATTTATTAGCTTGCCTTTCCAATTCAAAAATTGCTTCCTTCTGAGTGCGCAGAGCTTCCAAATCTCTTTTTAAGCTAACAATTTCAAAATGTTCACCATCAAATTCTTCTTCGCGAAACAATCTAAAACATTTCTCGGAAATTGACTCAAGCTCTTTCATTCTTTCTGTAATTCCTTTTGAACTTTTATTAATCTCTTTTAATTTTTCTTCTGACGCTTGAAGCAATCCGCTTACCTCAGAAAATAATTGTTCTGGAGTTAGTTTTGCTTCTTCTTTTGTGAGTTTTCGTTTAGAATTGTTATCTTTTATTTCTGATTCTGATAATTGTGGCTCACCTTCTATCATAAATTTAAAAATTAATTATTATATTTTACTTTTCATTTTTTTAAACTTTTCCGTTTATATATTTCCTGACAGATAAACACAATTATCATTACTAAGACAGTTAAATAACTCGCAATATTTAGCCCTAAAGACATTTTAAACGTTGAAGTTGAATCAAGTCCTGCCAGATTGAACAAAATCACAAAAATCAAATTTCCCAAGAACATCAAGATCTGAAAGGCCAAAGCAATAATATGTGCAACATTTGATTTTGCTAAAAATTGAACTAATGTCGCAATCAAAAAGATAATTCCAATTGGCGAAATAATCCAAATTATCAAATATAAAAAGCAATACAATATTTCTTTAGCAACTGTTTTTGAGGTTTGATCAACTCCAGTACCAACTGTTTTATTATTATCAGCATCTCGCAAATACAAATCATCAGTCATCTCAGAAGTTGTCATTGAATCAGAAAGCTTGGTCAAATAATATTTCTTAGAAGCTTGAATACAAGGCTTACCAGAAACAATTGCCCATTTTTCAATTTGTTCTGGTTTTACAAATCCAGCATAATCAGTTGTAAATCCTGGTACAGTTTTTTTATGATCTGCCAGAACATATAGAGTTATTCCAACTTGAGGTTCAGTTGGTGGATAATATATTGTTTGATATTCTTGTTTTAAAACAGCTGTCTCGCCTTGGATTGTATATAAATCTCTTTCATCATCTAAGATTTGGTTTGTATTTTTTTCTTTTACTTTTTCAACTTGCACAGCCGAAATTTTTAAAGGATATACAATATTTTCTGATTTAAAAACTAATTGCAAAGGAGTTGCCCTACCCTCACTTAATCTTTTCGAAGCAACTGTATCCAAAAATTCTGATTGAACTTTAACAGCTGTAAATATCCAATTATTTTTTATATAATCATCAAAAATATAAGCTTCATTTTCTGGATATTGAAAACCATTCTCTTTTAACCACTTTGCTAAATCTTGACTGCTCGTTGATTCCAAAACAGCAATATCATAAATATCAATCTTCTTTCTTTCTAAGACAGTCACTGATTCTGGCGATCCCAAACCTTGTGTCCTTTCTAACATCATATCAGCTGGCTGATAAACACGCTCCCCAACAGTCAAATCTTCTAGTGATTTAAATAATTCGTCAGAAGATTTGGAAACTTCTGGCCTAGCTGGTGTTGGAATTAACCAACCAAATTGTTTTGCATCACCAGAAAATTCAACTGACAAAATCAAAGTTTCCATTCCTTGATCATAGACGATAACTGCTTTTTGGCTGTCTTCTCTAACGTAATAATTTGGAGGAGGAATAATACCGCCATCTGCAGAAACGACAAAAGGCAGAATAAAAAACAAAGCTAACAAAGAAAAAACAATTTTCTTGAACATAATTTTTGTTTTAATTTTTATAAAAAATTAACCTGCAATTTTCAAATGCAATTCTTTCAATTGTTTCTCGCTAACCACAGAAGGAGCTCCAAGCATCACATCTTGAGCTTTACCATTCTTTGGAAATGCATAAATATCGCGAATGCTTGGACATTCTAGCAGAATCATCATTAATCTATCTAATCCAGGAGCGCAACCACCATGAGGAGGAGCACCAAATTCAAAAGCCTTGATCATATGACCAAACTTTTTATCAACATCTTCTTTTGAATATCCAGCGATTTCAAACGCCTTATACATTGTTTTTGGATCATGATTTCTAATTGCACCAGAGCTCACTTCAAAACCATTACAAACAATATCATATTGATATGCCAAAATTTCTAATGGATCTTTTTCTTCCAAAGCTTGCAATCCTCCTTGAGGCATTGAAAAAGGATTATGTGAAAAATCAATTTTACCAGGCTCAAGTTCTGACATATCATACATTGGATAATCATAAATCCAAAGCCAAGCTGCTTTTTTAGGATCTTTTAGTCCTAATTTTTTACCACATTCTTCTCGGACAGCTCCCAAAGACATGCAAGCAGTTTTCCAAACATCAGCACCAAAAAATACGATATCTCCTTCTTGAGCATTTGTTAATTCAGTAATACCTTTAATTTCTTCTTCAGACATAAATTTCAAAATCGGAGACTTCAGTTCTTTTTCATAAACAATATATGCCAAACCTTTTGCACCTTTACTTCTTGCGATATCAGTTAAACTATCAATTTCACTTCTCGAAAATTTAGCGCCATTAGTAATTTTTAATGCATAAACAACGCCTTTATTTTTCAAAACTTCACTAAATACTTTAAAACCAGATTTTTCAACTATTTTTGAAACATCTTTAATCTCAAAATCAAATCTCAAATCAGGCTTATCAGAACCATATTTGCTCATTGCATCTTTATAAGTAAATCTTGGAAAAGGTTTTGTAATAACTTTTTTATCAGAAAACTTCTCTGTTAATTCAATCATTAATGGCTCAATTACTTTCCAGATATCTTCCTGTTCAACAAAAGACATTTCTATATCAATTTGATAAAAATCACCAGGATGACGATCAGCTCTTGGATCTTCGTCTCTAAAACAAGGCGCTATTTGAAAATATTTATCTAATCCTGCAACCATCAATAATTGTTTAAATTGTTGTGGAGCTTGAGGCAAGGCAAAAAACTTTCCTGGATAAATTCTAGATGGCACTAAATAATCTCGCGCGCCTTCCGGAGAAGAATTAGCCAAAATTGGAGTCTGAACTTCAACAAAATCTGCTTTATGAAAATATTCACGAGTATAAGTAATCATTTCATCTCTTTTTTTCAAAATATTCTGTAATCTTGAATGTCTCAAATCCAAAAATCTATATTTTAATCTCAAATCTTCATTAACTTCTTTTTCAGTATTAATTGCAAATGGAGGTGTCTTTGAAGTACTTAATATTTCAATTTTATCAGCTAAAATCTCTATCTCACCTGTTTTAATTTTTTTGTTAATCATATCTACAGGTCTCTCACGTACAACGCCAAAAACTAAAACTACAAATTCATCTCTCACTTTGTCTGCCAAATCAAAAGATTCTTTATTTTTTGGATCAAAAACAACTTGAGTGATTCCATATCTATCTCGCAAATCCAAAAAAATTAAACCGCCATGATCACGCCTGGAATTTACCCATCCAGCCAATTTTACTTTTTTTTTATTATCATTTAGGCTTAATTGCCCACAAGTATGAGTTCTTAACATAATTTATTTTAATTTCAATATCTATAATATATCAATTTGAGAGTCAAAAGTAAAGATGCTTGACAATTATCTTCATTGAGAATAAATTTTAATCAGCACCCTAAAAACAAGGAGAAAGAAACATGAAGATAATTATTTATGAACAAAATTATCAAATTGCAGAAATGATAGAATGCTATTTGATTCATTTGCTCAAAAGAATCAAAGTCCAAATTGTCTGCTCGAAAAAAGATTTCGAAAGAGTAATTCAAGAATCTCAATCTCCATTCATAATCATTATTGGCACAAATGAATTTCTCCAAGCTTCTTATACTAAAATTTATAGCATAATTCCTGAAAATACATTTGTAATATTTTATGATTTTCAAGAAATGCTGCACGTAAAACAATTACCTGAACAAAATTCCAAAAAGCCTTTTTTATTTCAAAACCGAGTCGAATGTTATTTAGACATGCTTGAAATAATCAAATGGTTAAAAGAACAAAATTGTCCTATCCAAACGAGTTAATCTCGTTTTTTTTATTTTATCCAATTCATGTTAAAATATAATTAATTTTAAAACAAAATTATGTTAAAAAAAGTTGCCATTGGTCTAACAACATTAATTTTATTTACACCTCTAACTTTTATTGACGCCAAACTTTTATATCCTAAAAATTTGATTTATAAAGGTGCTTTTAAAATTCAAGGCGAAGAAGAAACAAGTCCATACACTTACAGCTATGGCGGACAGGCCTTAGCATTTTATCCTCAAGGCGATCCAAGTGGAACTGATAGTTATTCAGGCTCGCTTTACACTACATCACATGACCAATTTCAATATATTTCCGAAATCACAATTCCAAAACCTGTTATTTCCAAAAATTTAGATAATTTAAATTCTGCAGAAACCCTACAAGGGTTTACTGATATTAAAGATAATCTATTTGGCGAATTAGAATTACCAACTGTCGGCTTAACTTATTTAGCCAGACAAAAAAACCAAACTTCAGGAAAAATTTATTATACCTGGGGACAGCATATGCAAGAAGGACAGAGAAATCCGGCCTATGGCTTTTTTAATTTAAATTTGTCAAATCCTAAAACAAAAGGTCCGTGGAAAATGGCAAAACAAGATAATTATGTTACAACCAGATATTTATTTAATATTCCAAAATCTTGGGCCAAAAAATATGTCAACAACAAAAGACTGGTTACTGGAAGATATCGAGACGGTGGACAAGGAGCACAAGGTCCATCCTTATTTGCTTATAGCCTAAATCAACCTCTAAAATCAGGATCATCAATAAAAAATACACCTCTTTTGCAATATCAAAGTTATTATGAAGATCCTAATGCCAATAATGCCTTAAATAATTACAAACATTCTGATAACTGGTCAGGAGGTGCCTGGCTAACTACAAAAAATAAATCAGCTGTAATATTTGTAGGCATTAAAGGTATTGGAAAAACTTGGTATGGTTATTACGATGGCACTATTTGGCCAGATAACCCTCCATTTCCAGAAGTAGGTCCAGGCGAACGAGGTTGGTGGTCAGAACATTTTGAAGCTCAAATTTTATTTTACAAACAAAAAGATTTAGCCAAAGTTACAGAGAAAAAAATAGAACCTTATCAACCTCAACCATACGCAACAAAAAAAATTGAAAAGAGAATGTTTTTTACGCCAACAACTGAATTCAGACGACTTGGCGGAATCGCTTATGACCGCAAACATAATCGCTTATATATCACTGAATTTCGCGGTAACCAAGATAATCAAACGCCTATCTTTCACGTTTATAAAATTAAATAAATAAATCTTTAATCAAAAACAGGATATTA
>JAQVVF010000012.1 GCA_028699085.1 Patescibacteria group bacterium
ATATGATTATTGCATTTCTGAAATCTTCACTGCAGTCCTCTATCATGGTCCTCAAGGCTATCCTGTTGATATTGCAATCCATGAAATCGAATCCTTGTCAAATAGCGATATGCCAAAATTGATTCAACCCATGGCTAGCGAATTTCATCGTCTCTAACATTACAGATCTTTACTACAGAGTTTTAACTCTGTTTTTTATTCTTTACAACTTGAAAAAATACTGTTATATTATTTCATTAATATCGAATAATGAAAACGATAAAAGTAATTCTAGACAGATTTTTTGATGATTCAGTTATCTTAATTACTGAATCTGGCAAACAAATTTTATGGCCAAAAGACAAACTTCCAGAAGAAGCAGAACTTGGCCAGACTTTACATTTAACTTTGAATTCAAACCAACCTCTAACAAATAATCTATCAACAAAAATTAAAACAACAGAAGAAACAAAAGAAGATCATTCTAAAATAGCTAAAGCAATTTTAGAAGAAATATTAAACGGCAGCGAACAAGAAAAAATAGAATAGTTTTACACAGGAGGGAAAAGTGGATCTGCAAAAAAAAGTAGAAATCTTTGATTTCTCAATTGATAGATCAAAACGAAGAAAATGGGCAACCGGAAATTTTCTTGACAAAGACTCTCCATTTTTTTCTGAATATACTGAAATTAATGTTGGCAGTCGAAATTCAAAATCACAACCAGATACACTTCATTTTCATCACAAAACCCAAGAATTCTACCTCGTCATTTCCGGACGATTGACACTTCAAGTCGATAATCAAGAAATAGATCTCCAACCATTGCAATTATTAGCCATCCCTCCTACAATTCCACATGCAGTCATCAAAGCAACAGATAACACAAAATTTGTCGCAATTAAATCACCTTCAGGACTCAATGACAAAGTAATCGTTCTCTAACACCTACATAGTAGGTTTTTTTATTTTTACTTTTTACTTTTACCTTGCTAAAATAATTTAATGCCTAAAAAAATATTTAAAATATTTTTAATAATAACAATCATCCTCTTAGCAATTCTGAGTATCTCTTTAATTGTTTTAAATTTTTATTATAAAGATAAATTTTATCCAGGCACAACAATAGCCAATTACAATGTTTCCGGAAAAACAAAAAAACAAGCATCAGATTTTTTAAACAAAAAATTAGAAAAATTTAATCAAGGAATTATTTTTCAAAACAAAGACTATAACCAAAAAATAAAACCTGAACTTTTTGGCGCTGAAATAGATTTAGAAAAAACCATCAATCAAGCTTATGATAAAACATATTCTGGTCAAAAATATAACAAAACCAGAAATATAATTAAAACTTTAATATTTAAAGATCATAATGATCTAATTTATTCAATTCTACCAATCAAATTAGAAAATTTTTATGTTCAAGAATTATCCAAATTAAATCAACAAAAAAAAGAAACTGATATCTCTTTCCAAAATAATGATTTTAAAATAATACCTGGAAAATCAGGATTTTCTATTAATGAAGCTTTTTTAACTAGCATTATTAATAAAAGAATCAAAAATTTATCCACAAAAGAAATAAAAGTTCCTTTACAAAAAATCAATCCTCACGACAATAAGAAAGAAATCTTTAAAACAACACTTGAAGCAAAAAATTTAGTTTCTCAAAAAATAATATTAGAATATGAAAAAAATAAATGGACAGTTGATCAGAATATTCTAAAATCATGGGCCAATTTTGCATTACAAAAAAAAAGAATTACTAGCTATCCAAGTCTTAATAAAAATTATAATACACAAGAATTAATTTATAATATCTTATCATCAAAACAAAAAAATAATTTCCAATATCAATTAGTTGCCTATTTTGATCGACAAAAAATTGGCGATTATCTTTCAACTTATATTGCTCCAAAAATAAATCAAGCTCCTCAAAACATTCGCTTACAAATGCAAGATAACAAACTTGTTATTCTATCACCTGCCAAAAAAGGGCGCGATTTATTAATTGAAGGAAATCTAGAAAATATAATAACAAATATTAAAGGTAAAAATACAAAAATAACATTACTCACAAAAACACTCGGAGCTGAAATTAATAAAAATAATATTAATGAACTTGGCATCAAGGAATTACTCGGCAAAGGTGAATCAAATTTTTCTGGAAGTCCTGCAAATCGTATCCAAAATATTACTGTTGCTGCCCAAAAATTAAATGGTATTTTAGTAAAGCCAGATGAAGAATATTCTTTAGTCAACAATTTAGGCGAGGTCAATGCTGAAGCTGGCTACTTGCCAGAATTAGTTATTAAAGAAAATAAAACGATTCCAGAATACGGCGGCGGTTTATGCCAAATCGCCACAACTAATTTTCGAGCTGCTTTAAATTCCGCTTTGCCAATCACAGAGCGCCAATCTCATTCTTATGCTGTGCAATATTACGATCCGCAAGGCACAGACGCTGCAATTTATATTCCGCATCCTGATTTAAAATTCCATAATAATACTAAAAATTATATCTTAATTCAAACTTCTATTTATAATAATATTTTAACTTTCGAATTTTACGGCACCAAAGATGGTCGCTCTGTACGCTTTGAAGGTCCAGAATATTGGGACCAAAAACCTGACAAATCCTTCAAAGCAAAATATTCTCAAATTATTACCTATCCTGATAAATCAGAAAAAAAATCAACTTTTTATAGCTATTACGATAATCCAGACAAATATAAACACGAAAATCAAAATTAATAAAAAAGAACGAAAAAAATTCGTTCTTTGAATCGTACCATATTAGTGGTATTTGAAAAAGCATTAGAATGAGGCAATAAAAAACTGTAGGCTAATGTCCCGTGCTACCTTATGTGAACGCATATTTCACAGAAAATAGCGCGGGACGAAGTAACAATCCCAAGTGATTCAGTAGTAAAACACCACCGAATCCTTTCTGATTGTTCCTTATAAAATAGCTGCCTACAGATTTTTGTTCACGAGAATACTCATGGACTTTAAAGCTTAGCATATGTTATTCTCATTGTCAATACTTTTTGCTATAATATTAAAGATTAACTAAAAATCATTACAAAACAAACATTTTTTATGATTAAAAATACCACTCCAAAGATCATTGCCCCAGAAGAAAAACAAGAAGATAAAGCCTTAGATTTTACTTTACGTCCACAAAAATTAAATGAGTTTATTGGCCAAAACAAACTAAAAGAAAACCTTAAAATCTTAATCCAGGCTGCAAAACAACGCCAAGAACAAATCGATCATTTATTGCTTTATGGTCCCCCAGGTACTGGAAAAACAACCCTAGCCAACATCATTTCCTGTGAAACTAATGTCAATATTAGAGTCACATCTGGTCCTGCTTTAGAAAAAGCTGGCGATCTCGCTGCTATCCTGACCAATCTAAAAGATAACGATATTTTGTTTATTGATGAAATCCATCGCATGAACAAAAATATTGAAGAAGTCCTCTATCCTGCTATGGAAGATTACTCGTTAGATATTGTCCTAGGTAAAGGACCTTCTGCAAAAACAGTCCGTCTAGATTTACCGAAATTTACACTGATTGGCGCAACTACTAGGATCGGCCTATTATCCTCGCCTCTTCGCGATCGTTTTGGCGCTATCTATCATTTAGATTTTTATCAAGATAACGAACTAGAAAAAATCGTTACTAGATCAGCAAAAATTTTAAATATAAAAATTGAAGAACTCGGCTCACAAGAAATTGCCAAAAGATCCAGAAAAACTCCTCGCATTGCTAATAGATTGCTGAAACGTGTTCGCGATTTTTCCCAAGTAAAATCAAATGGCATAATTACTCAAGAAATTGCCAAACAAGCCTTGGACCTGCTAGAAATTGATAGCTTAGGACTTGATGCCGTTGACCGTAAAATTTTAATGACTATTATTCAAAAATTTAATGGCGGCCCAGTTGGCATTAAAACAATTTCTCAATCAACTGCTGAAGAGCAAGATACCTTAGAAGAAGTTGTCGAACCATTTCTATTACAACTCGGCTTTATTAATCGCACCGCCAAAGGTCGTGAAACAACCAATCTCGCCTATCAACATTTAGGTCTGACTAACCTAAAAGATTGGAGTGGAAAATAAAATAATAATATTCTTAAATTTTTATTTGTAATTTTGCATTTTGATTTTCATTTTTAATCTTGAAACATGCCAATATATATAATCTATATAATTTTTTACATTCTTCTCGCAATTTACATCATTGCCAGCCTTTTAGTAATTAATTATATTTATAAATATAAACATTTAGGTCCAGCTGTAAAATATATAATTCCAATTTACATTATTGCCTCGCTAATCATTATAGCTATCGCTAATTTTTACATTATTAAAACAGGTTTTTCAGAAATCATCACTCTAAATTTTTTATAATTATTTTTAAATCTAGTGCTTAATTTTACTCTAAATCCAGACGAAAAATTGATAATGCTTATTCGAAAACACAGAATTTATTATCTCAAGCATTCTCTAGTTTTATTTTTTCTTTTCAGCTTGCCTATTGCTATTTATTTTGCTTTAAATTCATTTTTCGAAGATCTATTCAATTCGGAGATTTTTACAATTTATATTATTATTAGCGCAACATATTATCTTACAGTTCTCTTTTTTTCACTTCTGAGCTGGATGAATTATTATCTTGATGTTTGGTTAGTAACAAACGAAAGAATAATTGAATATGAACAAAAAAGTCCTTTTCATCGAGAAACTTCCGAATTAATGTTAGAATCAATCGAAGATGTTTCTGCAAAAGTTGAAGGAATTTTTCCTTCTTTAATCAAATCCGGGAATATATATGTTCAAACTGCTGGTCAAGCTGAAAGATTCATTTTTACTGATGCCCCAAACGCAGAAGAAATCAAAGAAACAATTATCAGACTTACCCATCAATCAACGCATCAAAAATAATATAACTCATAATTAAATTAAGCCTTGATAATATTCAAGGCTTTTGTTATATTATAAGACAATTTTCAATTGCCAATCATCAATTTTCAAATCGTAACACAATGAAAATTGTATATTGAAAATTATTTGGAAATTGATTATTGAAAATTTTAAATTATATGTCTAACAAGCTCTCCGATTTCGATTACAATCTACCTCAAAATCTAATCGCTCAACAACCAACCTCGCCTCGTGATTCTGCACGTCTTTTAGTTTTGAATAAAAAAAATAATAAAATTTCACATCACAAATTTTTCGAAATCGATAAATTTCTAAATAAAGGCGATATCATTGTTTTAAATAATACCAAAGTAATTCCTGCTAGATTATATGGAAAAAAAGAAACAGGCGGAAAAGTTGAAATCTTATTATTAAATCAAATTCCCGTAGGCAAGATTCATGAATTTCGCCTCCACAAAAAAATATTTTGGTCATGTTTAACCAAGCCAGGCTTAAAACCAAATACCAAAATTATTTTTAATAAACAAGTTAACGCTAAAGTAATTTCTCGCGAAAAAGAAAAAACAACTCTTGAATTTAATTTGACCAATAAACAATTTAATCAATTTTTAAAAAAATCTGGCAACGTTCCTTTGCCACCATATATTACGCCAAGACAAAGCAAGAAAACAAAAAAACAATACCAAACTATTTTCGCAAAATATGATGGCTCAGTTGCTGCCCCAACTGCTGGTCTTCATTTCACAAAAAGATTAATTAAAAAACTAAAAGACAAAGGCATAAAATTTGAATATATCACTTTACATGTTGGTTTAGGAACATTTCAACCAGTAAAAGAAAAAAATATTTTAAAACATAAAATTCATTCTGAATATGCTGAAATTTCTAAAACAACAGCCAAAAATTTAAATCAAGCCAAAAAAAATGGTCACCGCATCATCGCTTGCGGAACAACAGTTGTTCGAACTTTAGAGACAGCAACCACAGATGAAAAAACAATAAAACAACTAAACAAAAAAACGTCTATCTATATTACTCCAGGCTATAAATTTAAATTTGTTGATGCCATGATCACAAATTTTCATTTGCCAAAATCAACACTTTTAATGTTGATTTCCGCTTTCTCATCTTTACCACAAATTAAACAAGCCTATCAAATTGCCATCAAAAATAAATACAAATTTTACTCTTTCGGAGATGCAATGTTCATAAAATAATTAATTTCTAACCTTAACATTGCATTAATCTTTTTAAAAAATAAAAAACTCCGAATCAATACGACACAGAGTTTAAAACAAAGAACAAATTATTCTTTTCAAAACTAAATTAATTATTCTCCATCAACTGCAAACACCGCAACATCAATTTTAGTTTTTTCTAAACCGCAATTTTTCGCCTTAATATGCAATTTTGAAGTAAAATCCTTATCTTGATAAAAAGTACCGTTAAGATCATGCCACTGTTTTGTGAACCCATCAGCGCGCGAAACAAAATACAATCTATCTTGAATGAGCCATGTCCCATGCTGAAAAAACTCCAGATTAACACATTTACTCGCAGTAGAACTAAAAGATACCTGAATGATTCTGGCAGCATTGAACCATGGCCCAATACTGGCAGTAATAGTATCTCCAGACGCAACTTCTCCAAGAGTAAAAGCCATTTTAGAAACATCAGCTTCCGTATATGTCCGCTTGAAGCAACCAAAAACACAAAAAGAAAACAATAAAGAGAGAACAATCATTTTTTTCATCATGATTTTTTCTCCTTTTCTCGGGTGGTCTTATCACTTCAATAGTTTTAAGAACAACATTAAAACTGCAACAACACATTATAACAACAGACAAAGCATTGTCAACAAAAAAAAGACTCCGGTCAACATGACAGAAGTCTTAGAACAAAGAACAATGCATTGGGAATTTGAGAATCGAGGTAGGTAGAAGTGCAGAGTTGCAGGCAGGTCTAGAGGTCAACCGGCACGAACCAGTTCGGGTTGTGCCATTCCAGACGCTCGCCGATCAAGGACCCCAAAGGATCCTCGAACAGCTGCTCCTCAGAATCCTCGATGACCGGCTGCGTCCGCTTAACGCTGAGAGTGGCTACCACCGGCCGTCCGAGCTTTTCGTCAAACCGCTTGACTCGCAGGCCTTCCTGCTCGAGCAAGCTCTCGTCGACGACCTCACCATCATCTTCACCCTCATCCTCATCCTCGAACTCGTCCTCCAGCCCCAGATCTTCCACTTCCAACTCCCCCTTCTCGTAAGCCTCGATGTCCTGGAGCGAAGCCGGATCCACATGAGCGTAGATCATGTTCGACTTCGACTCGATGATCTCCGGCTCATCATGCATCTCCTGAAAGGCCTCTTCAGCCAGCAAACGCCGCTCGATCTCCGCCTCGAACTCGACGAACGTCCCATCCATCTCGCTCGAATCCGCCCGCCCCCGCACCTGCTGCCGAACCCACATGCCCTCCTTCACCCAGTCAGGCACACCAGCGTACCCACTCCGCCCTCCGATCAGCTTCCCGCCCCACCGCCCACCCCGCCAGCGCAGTGTACAGATCGGCCGCCCATCCCCGTTGTCGAAACGATGCTTACCGGTCCCCTTGACCGGCACGCCCCGCAGGGGGCACCTCGTCCACTCCACCTCCTTCGTCTTGTTCTTCTTCTTGGTTTCCTCACTCCGCCGCCGCCAGTACTCCTCACTGAAGATTTCGAAATCGCCAGACATCTCTTTCCCTCCTGCCCAATCAAGCTCTTTACTTGTGGACATTTTCTCGCCTTTCTCCTTGGCGAGTCCAAGAGTTATTCCCAAAATATGTCCCAATAATAGATAGTACTATCACAAAATATAACAAATTATTTTATCATTAAATATTGATCATGTCAATATCAAAATAAAAAGCATATCTTTTGGCTTAAAAATGAGAAAATCTAGACTGTAAGCAATCAAATTTAATGCTCCGACGTTCCGAAGATCCGAAAATCCGACGCTCTGACTCTCCCACGCTCACAAATTAAAAAATGGCTCAAACAAGCCATTATACCAAAGAACTACAATCTCGCTTTCAATCTCATTTCAACCTCTCCTCGAATCGCAGCCAAAGTTGCAAAATCAAATCGCTTCGGCTCAAAATCAGTCCAACAAATTTGCTGTCCTTTCACAAAGATTTTCCCTTCCGCAATCACTTGCTTGATAATTTCCAACTTCATCTGCAAGTATCCCAAATCCTTTTTTAAACACAAACCTCTCATCTCTTTGCCGAATTCATCATAATTCCATCTCTCCAACAAATCTGATCTATCAAACAAATCTTCCAACTCCATTTCCACTTCGTTTCCAAACAAAGGAAAAACTTTTCCACGTCCAACAAATACCTCTGTCACCTTATACTTAGCCATTTATTCACTCTCCTTACCTGCCCTCTCAAAATAGGCAGGCTTTTCCTCCAGGCAAAAAATTAGAAAAAAAGAACATAATTTCCAATTGTATCAAAAAAAATTAAAAAGTCAACAATTCTTGACTTTAGAATGCAATAATAATAAACTTAAACATTCGTTCCTTGCCAACCAAAAGGAGAAAGCAAAAATGAGATCCATAGAATTCAGCCAAGAAAGAACAACTATCAACAAAATGTTGATCTCCAGACAATGGTTTCGAAATACTGATTCCAACATCTGCGCCAGAATTCTTGGTCTGCCTGAAAATTGCAATGGGTTTCTTCAAGATCTCGCATCTCGCGCTGAACGAATTAAATTTTGGCAGCTCGTAAAAATCATTCAAATTTCCCTACCTATGCACCAAAAATATTGGGCAATCTTTGTTGTCTTTGAGCTTAAAAATCAACAAGATGAATCATTGAATTGGCAGTATGTGTCTTGGCGACAAGGTCCAACTTCCGGTGTTAAAGGTATTGTTCTTGTCAGAGATAAAGACACTCATCAATTCACCCATATTATTATGCTGAATAGCCTAAAATTCGGTGCCGGCATTTTTACCCACGACTGCATTGGCGGATTTGCAGAAGAAAATGAAGTCACTGATTTCGATATGCGACGACGCTTCCAGACTGAATTAGTCGAAGAACTCGGCTTAGAAACTCTTCCACCGCACGAAATTATTGATTTAGGTCGTTTCCATCCAGATGCTGGAATGACCAACAATAAGCCATTTCTAATGGCTGCCATTATTTCATCAGAACAACTTCCGCTGCTAACAAAACCGGGCTTGCCCAATCCAGATCATTTTGAATCAACTAACAAAATTATTATTCCGTTTTCAGAACTAGCTCAACTCATCGATACCTGCAATGATTCATTTCTTCATGTCTGCCTTACTCGCCTCTGGGTAAAAGGCCTTATTCTCTTTCCTGCATTATATCCTTAAAAACTACTCACTGCTTTAGTGAGTTTTTATTTTACAAAAAACATAAATCTTGTTAATATAACATAATCTATTTTCACTTGCTCCTTGAAAAAGGAGAGATTGCCAAAACAGGAGGGGAGAAATGCTACCACTGCCTTTGGACAAAATTGATCTGCTCGATACGCTTTCTCCTGAAGAACAGCAATTTTTCCAACGTTTTTTTGTACGCGACGGACATAGTATTTTGACGTATACTCCAAATGCTTCGATCATTCAAAAGGATCAAGAAAACGATAATCTTTATATTATTGTCTCTGGAACTGTCATTGTCAATGTCGCCCATCGACGAATTACACTTGAAACTGGTCATAGTTTTGGAGAAATTAATTTCTTTGCAAAAGGCGGTAGAACAGCCACCATTAATGCTGGACCTGCTGGAGCAATCGTCTTGATCATTACCAGAAAACTATTTGACATCTACATGCTTAATCGTCCTGCTGCTGCTCAAATAATCATTGAAAACTTTGATAGCCTAATTGCAGAAAGACTTGCCCAAATCACCCAATTTTTGAGAGATGAACACGACAAGCTCAATCAAATTATTCCTACAGTAGAAGCTGATATCCAAAATAAAGCTTTCATCGGCCAGCTTTCTCAAATATTACTCAAAGACACTATTGCCCTATTATCAGGATTTACTGCTGAAGAAATTGAACATGTAAATTCGATCTTTCCGATCAAAAAAATTGAACCAAACAAACAGTTCATTCAACAAGGAGATAGATCGAACGAGCTCCTACACGTTGTCGCAGGAACAGCAGTCGTCGAAGATATCGCCCGTCTAAACATCGGCCAAAGTCTCGGCGATATTGCCTTTATTACCGGCCTTCCTCGAACTGCCAATGTTTTTGCTGGTCCAGCTGGTCTTGAAGTTCGCATTTTTACTCCAGATACTTTCAGAAAATTTGCCGAATTTTTACCCTCAACAGCAGGAAAAATCAGACTCAATCTTGCTGAAATTCTTGCCACCCGCTTCCGCGCTACTCTCGAGATTGTTGACGGTTATCAAGAAAAAATCCATGAAGTCGAAACACAAGAAGAACCTCTCACTTTCACCAGTCGCCTTCTACGTGCCCTTACTAAACCAATCAAATTGAATCGTTAGCACTCACTCGCATTTTGCGAGTTTTTTTATACAAAAAAATCGTCAAACAACGATTCTTTTTTACTTTTTAGTTGTCACTTTTACCTTTTTACTTTTGACTTTTTATTTTTGTAATTATCATTAATCCAATAATTATCCAAAACAATAATGACAAATCGTTTTTAAAATATGGCACATCAACTAATCCATGCATAATTATACAAACCATTGCTCCCATCAAAACAACTGAAAAAAACGATTCGATTTTTGTAATTTGTAATTTGCTTTTTGTGTTTTGTTTGGAATTTGGAATTTGGAATTTGGAATTTGTTTGTATCTTGCATCTTGTATCTTTAAATCCAGAGATAAAAAACAACACGATTAACCACGCAAAAGATATTAATCCAAGTATTCCCGTCTCTACCCAGAAATTAAGTACAATATTATGAGGATAAACTAAAATTTCAGTATGTTTATTTAATTTATAATTTGGATATGCTTTTTGAAATCCAGCTAAGCCTGCCCCAAAAATTGGGTTTGCTTTAATCAAATTCCAAGTTCCTTCCCAAAGTACTAACCTTACATCTCCTGAAGTTTCTTGAAAAGTAATAATTGGTATAACTTTCTTTGAAGTTGCCGGCACAATTAAAACCACTATAATTGAAAAAATTGCTAATCCCACTACAAACCATCGCCATTTTGTAAACATCAGCATAAAAAACAGACCTACCAAAATTCCAAAAATAGCACCTTTCGATACTGCAAAAATTACAGCCACAACACCTAATAAAACAACAAAACAAAAAAACAACAAAACAAAAATCGACATAAATTGTTTTCTTGTTTTTTTGTTTTCTTGTTTTATTCCAATAATCAACCCACAAAACAAAGTCACGATTGGCGCCACATACAATCCTATTGCATTCGGATAATCATAAAAACTTGTTGCTCTTTTTAAATTTGGAATATTATAATCAGCGGGAATATTTATATTGAATATATATTGAAATACTGCTCCAAAAGATATCGCTAGTGAAGATAAGCCCAATGCCCAAATCACAATTTGTAATTGTTTTTTTGATCTCACAACATCAAGAAAAATCAAAAATATTAATATCGGCTCAAAAAAATAAGCGCGCCATCTTCCAAGTGCATGTTTAAAATCAGCTGAAACAAAAACTGAAATAATTGCTGCCAGCAAAAACAACAAAATTGGCAGCCACCATTTTTTTAACAACACTCGCCAATTTTCAAAAGTTGATTTAGCTTCTCTATTTATTATTTTTTTAACAACAAAAATCAAACACAAAGTCAAAATCATTAATTCTAAAAAAGTCGATGGCAAAGGACCAATATTCATTCTTAATAAATAAAATGGCATACCAAGAACAACCAGACCCAGACCAAAATCAAGCCATTTCCAACAAATAGTGGCAAAAATAATTAGAGAAAGAATTATAACTAATACACTAAGCATATTTTTAAATCCAAAATCAATAACTTAAAAATTTATCATTTTAACATTTGGATTTTGGTATTGATTTATCATTTGAAATTTGAGCTTTGAAATTTATTTAAGGTATATTATATACCAAAATCGATCCGCCAATTATCGCTACTGGTTTATATTTTTCAAGCCAAGAATAATCTTTTTCTCCATTCACTCTTGCATAATATTTCGAATTCTGATAATAGGTCGCTGAAACTGCTAACCAGCCAGTTGTCTCACCAAAATTTGATCTCCATAATTCCTGGTTTTGACCCATATAATATTCTGGCTGAGATCCACCAAAATAATCTACCTTAATTTTTTCAATATTATTATCTTTAACAAATTTTGCCAATCTTTTCAAATCTTGGCCCCAATCAGTATTCGAATCAACCGAATATTTATAACCATTTTTGTATCCTCCAATTAATTCATTATAATAAGCCAAGTAATATGGCCAAATTTGAATCTGGACTGCAATATACCACAAAACTAAAATTGCACCAAAAATAATACGAGGATATTTGAATTTATTGGATATAAAACATTCGTCGCTTCCCTTATCTTCTCGCATTAAAGCCCCATTAGAAAATTTGACCATGCAAATTTTTGAGAATCCCCATCCACATAACATAATCATAAGCGGCCATAAACCAAGCACATGCCTCAAGCCAATATTCAAATTTCCCAACACGCCAACCATCATAAACATCAGCATGCATGTAAGAGCAATAAAGAAAAAAAGATAATCATTCACTATTTTCACAAGTTCAGTCCAAAATCTATTTAATTTTCCATTGATATCCAATTGTTCTTGATCTTTCTTCGTTCTTTTATAGATGCAAAAAGCTAAAACGATCAAAGACATCCACATCAAAATCTGCAAAACCAATGTCGTTTTAATTAAAAATGAAACTGGATAAAAATACCACCATGATTGATTAGATGTTTGTCCTAAAAAATAAGTCGTATTTCCGCCAGCAACTCTCGCGAATACCATTCGAAGACCCAAGCCATAATAAGCATATGGACGTAAAATTTTGTTATCCGACATTCTATTCAAAACATTTTTAACTTGAATCGACAAGTTATCATTTTGCTGTAAAGATCCGTCAATCGTTTGATGAATTTTCGCAACCGGCATTTTACATGTAAATAGTGCATAGACAGAACCAACAAGCGAAAATCCAATTGCACAAATTAAAATAAAAGAAATCAAAAACATCCATATTCTTCCCAGCCATGCTCTTTTAAATTTATTATAACCCAAAAAAGTTGTTGGACTTGTCGGTCTCCATACAAATAACAAAACAAAAATTAACAGCATCATATACACAACCAACAAAATATTTGAAAATTTTGCCAGTTGCGCAATTCCAAAAAATATTCCACTCGCCCACAGATACCAGCCTTGCGGTTTTTTAATAAACTTATAAAAATAATAAATCGCAAAAAAGAAAGTCGCAGTAGCGCCCAAATCAGTTGTCACCAATCTCGAATGCGCTAATATATTCGGAGAAAGACAATAAAAGAACAAACAAACTAATCCGACTTTCCATCCCCAAAGCTCTCTTGCCCATCGATAGATAAACAGCCCCAACAATAATGCTAAAATTAAAACCGGAATTCTAGTCAGCAATAAAATTTGATCCGCATTATTACCTAGTCGATAGATAAATTCCCATCCACACTCCCATTGTCCATTCGTATCCGTTGTCCAACAAATTTTATCTAATGGAAATTTTAAATCTTTGATAAACAATAATGGCAAAGCATCCCACGCCTTAATTAATGGCGGATGTTCTGGATTCAACCTATAATCAAAATATTTTATATATGAATAACCAGCTGGAATATGCGCAACCTCGTCAGTCGTACCAGAATCACCCTTTAAAGAAAAAAGACCCAAAATGAACATTGAACCTAGCATTAACAAAACGAATAGCCATTGAAATTTTTTCATTTTTTTGTTTTATTTTTTTATTTCTTCTTCTTTAACAACTTTGAATAATTGTTTTTTTAATAGCATAACTATAGAGATAACAATTATCCCAATCACAAAAACTAAAGTTACAAACAAAACGCTATTTTGAACATATTGCCTTAACACTTGCCAAGACTCACCAAAAAAATATCCTAACAATGTCATTGTTGTTGCCCAAACAAGACTGCCAATTATGTTCAACAGAACAAATTTACCAAAATGCATTCGAAGAGCTCCAGCCAAGATCAAAACCATTGCCCGCACTCCATAAACGAATCTAACTAATAATATCGTTTTACTAGCGTGTTTTTTTAATAGCTGGTCTAATCCCATTGTTTTTTCTTTTTTTCCAATTAATATTTTTTGTAATCTAGTAACTAATGCCTTCTCACCAAACCTACCAAGGATATACCATATAATATCAACTAAAATCACCGCGACTGTTGCTAAAAAAATTACCCAAAAAACATTAAAATATCCTTGAGCTGCTAAAAATCCAGATGCCAAAAGCAAAATTTCTCCGCCGACAATTACACCAGCAAAAATGCCGATATAGCCATATTGTATTAAAAGCGCTGAAAGCACTGGTAGCTCTAACATAATAATCAAATATTATTTTTCTTTAATGCTAAACTTTGGCCAGCAATAATCAAGCCAATCAAAAACCAAATATGAATAATATATAACGACGAAAAAGTCATGTATTGAATCAAAATGCCAGCAAAAGCAACTGTCATTCCCACAACCAAAGTCTTCAAAATAAAATCATTGCTTTTTACCCATACTTTAATTGTTCTAAAAAATACAAAAAATATCATCGCTAAAAAAATCAACAAACCAAAAATTCCATTTTCCGCCCAGATCTCTAAATACTCATTATTAACAATTGCCCAACCATTTTTAGGAACAGACATCGGACCTTGAGCAACTTCAGGTCCAAAACCTCCAACTCCTACTCCAAGCAAAGGGTTTCTTTGAATTATGAACCAAGCTTGCTTATAAGTTGAATATCTTTCTTCTATTGATGCGCCTTCTTCAAACTCTGTTGCCTGCTCTGTAAAATTTTTAATATTAACATCTTTTCTCGTAAATTTCAGCAAATATATTGTTGAAACAATCGCAATCAGTGCAACCATTACAATTACTATAATTCTTTTCGGTGAGAAAAAAGATTTAAAATAAAATAATGCAAATAAAACAAGCATGCCTGCAAATCCCAAGTAAGCACCTCTTGATACTGTCAAAACTAAATTAAGGGCCACTAATCCTAAAATAATAAACAAGATTGTCGAACCACCCAGTTCAGAAATAATTTTTTGCATTTTCGTTAATTTATTTTTCTCATCTGTTACAACGAATATATTATCTTTAACATCGCCTTTTTTTCTAGCCAATATTAATGCTAAACAAATTCCAATCGGAATCAACAAAAAATTTGCGAAATATAGTGGCTCACTAGATGTTCCTTGAATCCTTGGAAAACCAAAAACTTCAGATGTATAAATATTTCTAAGCCCAGTAATCTCTTTTGGAATGCCAATCATGTCCCCCACAAATTGGAAAAGACCATATATTGCAACAACAAAACTTGATAATAATATTACCCAAACTATTTTTTTAAATAATTCTTTGGAATTAATTAGGCTTGGAATAATCAATGCTACTAGCATCACAAAAAAATTAAAACCAAAAATAGTCAGACTTCGAACCATATTTTGTGCGCCAATCAAAGATAATATCGAAACACCAGAAAATAAAAAAACAAAAACAATTAATGGATTTTTAACATAATTATTTTTTTTCAAAGCTAATGAAGTCATCCCATAAACTAACAAAGTAATCAATGCAAAAATCTGCGAAATTCTAATTGTCATACTGCCAGCCTCAAACGATCCTAATCTTTCAAAAGGTAAAAAAAATGCCACTAAAAATAATCCAAAATACGGCTTTTTAAAAATAGCCAAAGATAATGCGATAAAAACCATTGCTCCAATCAAAAACATAAAAACAGATTTATATTGATCATTAACTAAAACGCCAGTTATCGTACACGCAACAAAAACAACGATAGTTTTTACTATGTTTTCTTTGCTAAAAATATTCGGTTTTTCAATTGCTAGAGCCATAACAAAAATAGTTTAGGCTTCAAAAAACTTAATTTCATTCTACCTCATTTTTTTCAACAAAAAAAGGGCAAAATGCCCTTTGATTTATTTCTTATTTTTTATCTTCTGTTCTTAATCCTTCTTCGATTTTCTTAATTGTCTCTTCATCAAGAGTTTCATCATATTTACTAAACCAAAGTCCCAAAGAAGCTAGCTTAATTAATAACCCTTTATTTCCCTTTTCTAATAATTTTAGTACTACAGCTCCTTTTATCTCATCAGTAATATCATAGTTCCAAACGCTTTGAAAGTCGTGATCAAGATTACTTAAATTATATTCTATGCCATTGTCTAGATCAACTATATTATCTATTGCCTCCGATTCTTCATCAGTATATTTCTCTCCATTTTCAACATCTTCATCAGACAGATATCTCGATACTTTTCCCTCTTCCACTGCTTTCTCTTTTTCATATTTATCTATTAACTCTCCACGACGATCAATAAAATGTTGATAACTATTCTCCATTTTTTTTATTCCCTCTTCAATCATTATCTCTTTTTCTTCTGGCGACATTGAGGCTTCAACTTCTCTTGATTGCATAAGTTTAATGTTAATTATAAAATTTTTAATTTTTATTTAACTTTTCATTTTAATAATACCCCCCCCTGCAGAAAGTCAAAAAAGTTATCAACAAAAAAATCAGCCAACGCCGATTTTAACTTTATAAACTTTATAAACTTTCAACTCGTCTATAAACTTCCAACGTTTCTCTTGCACATTTTTCCCACGAAAATTTATTAGCTTGCTTTAACCCATCGGCTTTCATTAAAATTTGTTTTTCAGGATTTTTCAAAACATCAACAATATTTTTAATCCACGCTTCTTTATCTTTAGGGTCAATCAAAATTCCGGAATCTCCAACAACTTCCGGCAACGATGAAGAATTTGATGAAATTACCGGCACAGAACATTTCATTGCTTCTAGAATTGGTAATCCAAAACCTTCATAAACTGATGGAAACACAAACAATTTCGCGCCATTATATAAATACGGTAAGTCTCCCTCATCAACATAATTCGTAAAAATAACTTTATTCTCAATATTTAGTTTCTTAATTTCGCTAAACAAATTTTCATATTTCCAACCCTTCTTGCCAGCAATAACTAATTTTAAATCCTTAATATTCAATATTGAATATTCAATATTAGCTTTACTCACGTCCGCAAACACATCAACCAAAAATTCAAGATTTTTTCTCGGTTCCAAAGTCCCAACCGTTAAAATATAGTCTCCATTAATTTTATATTTTTTCTTAACTTGTTCGATTTTATTTAAATTAGTCTCGACCTTAAATTCATCGCCAGCAGCTTCATAAATCACTTTTATTTTATTAGAATCTAATCCAAGTTTTTCAACCAAATCTTTTTTTGCGCTCTCTGAAACCGTAATATAATAATTTGCAAATTTATAAGACCAAGGCATTAATTTTGTAAAATAAAACCTTGAACTCCTTGAAAAATTTTCTGGATAAATTAAAGGGATAATATCATGTATTGTCACAACTTTTTTAAATTTTCCTAATCTCGGCACAGAAAAACAAGTTTTATGAATTATGTCTGGCCTATTTTTTTTTGCTTTATTAACAAAACCAATTTGATCCCACCAGATTCTTTCATGAGTTCGTAAATCTTTTTCCTTGCCTGAATCAATAAAAAAATACTCGTTTTGAGTATCAATTTTCTTCAAATTTTCAACTAAATTTTTTACATAAAAACCAAAACCACTCTTCTTTCCTAACATTGTTTGTGTATCAATTGCAATCCTCATTTATAAATCATTATTTTTAATGACAACTCCTTCTTTTTTCAACTCCTCTTTTCTCAAAGAAATAATTTCTTTAACTTCACCAATCAAAATCGCTCTAATCAAAAATGCAATTCCAAAATAAATCAAAACGGAAATCAATCCTCTAATCGCAAAATTCCAAGAATTAGGCATTATAAATAATACTATTACCATAAAAATTCCAGCAAATAAAGACTTGCCTGCAATCCTGAAATTTAATCCAACTTTTTCCAGTCTCCAAATAATTAATGCTATAAAAATCGCCGCTGATACTTCAGAAATAACAGTCGACATCGCTGCTCCATAATAAGAATATTTTGGAATTAACCATAAACAAAGTACAACTGCCAATATTGCCGTAAAAATATAAACCCACATTGTTTTATGTTGTTTGTTTGCTGCAACTGCTGCATTGCCAAAAAGATGAGAAAAGAAAATTGCACCAGTTGCGATAATTAACAATTTTAAAACATTTCCAGAATCCGCAAAATCACTACCTCCAAAAAATGCCATAATTGGTTCTGCTAAAAACATTGTTCCAATAATCAAGGGCACAACAAAAATTATCAAAACATCAAATCCCTTTTTATAAATTTCTGCAAATTTTTTTCTGTCTTCCTCAAAAAACCTCGACATTACCGGCAATAACAATCCAGCAAAAATTGCCGCAAAGGTAATCAACACTTCCAAAACTTTGTATGCAGCCCCATAAACACCAACGTCACTTTCTGACTTCATTATTGATAAGAATAAAGTATCAACTTTAAAATATATTAGATTAAAAACAACTGAAAAAGCCAATGGCGCTGTCATAATCAAAATCTTTTTCCATAACGAAAAATCAAAAGCCAAATGCACTTTTACATATTTACCAGAATAAAAAAACAAAACTAAAAAATTAACCAAATTAGACAATGCAATCCCAAAAATCATATACAAAATTGATGATTGAGTATAGATAACTAAAATAACTGCAATCAACCAGACAACTCTTCCTACCACTTCCGCAACTGCAACTTTATACATTGAAAAATATTTCTGAAAAACACCAATCAGAGTTTGATTCAAAAGAATAAATAAGTAAGAAGCAGCTCCCACAACAACACCCCATTTTACTATTGGATCATAAGGAAAAAGCCAAATTACTAAAGAGCCAATTGTCAAAATTAAAAGACCTGACAAACCTTTGATCGTCATCGCATTACTAACAAATTTATCCTGATCAACATTTTTTTTAGAAATTTCCCTTGTTACAACCAGATATAATCCTAAATCAGCCATAATTGAAAAAACAGACAAATAAGCCATAATTGTCGTATATTGACCAAATCCAGACTGCCCTAAATAACGCAACATCAAAGAAACAGTCACCAATGCCAAAACCATGCCAATCCCTTTACCCACAAATTGTATTAAAGTATTATGGGCTACTTTTCTCGCTAAAGACATAAACAAAATTAAAAACTAAAAATTAAAAAAGTAAAAATACTTCCTTGCTTTAAATATTAACACCTTTTACAATTGCCTTCAAATAAAAAGCAGAACCTAAAGATCTGCTAATATTTAATTTCAAAAAATTATTCGATATCTTTCATTGCCACATCTGACACCATTTCTTTGTGGTCAACTTTTTCCACTATAGATTCACTAATTTTATCTTTTATAAAATCGTCTTTTACAACAATAGCACTCTTGCTAATTGAAATAATTTTATCAAAAGAAATAATTAATTTTCCCTTAAACAAATCTCGTAAAAAACTATTTTTTACAAATAGCTTATCAATTTTATAAGACACCTCATCAAGCGAAAAATCAACAATTGTTCCTAATTCTCGACCACTTTCTGTCACAACATTATTATCTTTAATTTTAATTTCTTTTTTTAAAAGATCTTCAAATTGGCTAAAATTATGTAAAGGTTTAATTGAAATATCATTATCAACAAAAATTTTCGTATCTTTCATTTCTTTGACATCTTCTAACCTTAAAACTCTAAGCTCTTTTAAAAGACCTTCTGATAATTGAAAGCCTAATAGTTTGCCAGTTTCAAAATTTATTATCAATTCTTTAACTTTTCCAATCTCTTTATTGTTTGATACAACCAAAACTGGCGATCCAATTATCTGATTATAATCTATCATAATTAAATTTTAATTTTCGGCTTTACAATTATTTTTCTATTTGGATCTTCACCAATACTTTCCGTACATACACTTTCATTGTTGGCCAATGCCATATGCACTACTCTTCTTTCAAAAGCAGTCATTGGTCTTAACACAATTTCTTTATTCATCATTGCTACTTTTTCTGCCGTATCAAATGCTATTTTCTTTAAATATTCTTCTTTTTCTTTTCTATAATTATTCACATCAATATAGAAAGGAATATCAGATATTTCTTTTTTTCTTTTTAAAAATACTTTTGCTAAATGCTGGATTGCAAATAAATTACAACCTCTCTGCCCAATCAAATAATTTGCGTCATCTGCCTCAATGTTTAAACAAACAATTTCTTTTCCTTCTTTTTCATCAATCTTTGCCTTAATTTCTGCAGAAATTCCCATTTTAACTACTAAATCATCGATTATTCCTCTTACCTCCTCAATTGTTGTCGCATTTATTTCAGTCATAAATTTAACAGTTAACAATTAGCTTTTGATAATTATTTTTAAATAATTATCAACCGTCAAATATTAACTTGCAGTTACTCCAGTAATTCCTGTCTTTTTTGACATAATATATTGTTGCACAATCGCAAACAAAGTTGTTGTAATCCAATAGATTGCCAAACCAGCTGGCAAGCTCATCGCGATAAATACTGTCATTACAGGCATAAAATACGTCATTTGCTTACCCAACATCCCTGCCATTTTGTCTTGAGATTTTTTTTGTTTTGAAAAAACCATCCATGATTGCACAAATTGCAAAGCTCCAGCAACAATTGCCAGAATTAAATTAGGCGTTGTCATGCTCACTAATCCAAATAGCATTGGATTAATACTTTCTGGCTTTGAAACAAAAGAATATAGCATATCCATACTAGAATTCTGTAAACCTTTCTGAAATACTCCATACAATGCAAAAATAATTGGCAATTGGACTAGCAAAGGAAGACAAGAAGACATTGGATTAATTTTGTTTTCTTTATAAAATTTCATCAACTCTTCGCTTTGTTTCTGTTTGTCATCTTTATATTTCCTTTTTATTTCCTCCATTTTCGGTTGCAACCCTTGCAAAGATTGCTGTGACTTCATTGATTTCAAAGACAAAGGCAACAAAATAAAACGAATTAAAATCGTTACAATAATAATTGCTACACCAATATCACCTATTAAATTATACAACCACACTAATAAATTTAATAATGGCTGAAATAAAATAGCATTATATAATTGAATCATAAGTAAATTTAAAATTTAAAAATCAAAATTAAAATAACATTATAAAATCTAACATTTTTCATTTTAAACTGCTATTTTAATCTTTGATCTTTACATTTTGCATCTGGTACGATATCAATTCCTCCCTTACTCCATGGATTGCATCGCAAAATTCGCCAGCTAGTTAATAACCCACCTTTAAGAATTCCATGCTTTTCAATCGCTTGATATCCATATTCTGAACATGTCGGATGATATTTACATACTCCATAAGGAAGATAATTAGAAATCAATCCATGATCAGGAGAAATAGTTTTCTGATAGGCTCTAATTAATAACAGAAATGGGATTCTAAATATATACATGTTCTAAATTTAAATCAACAATTCTGCTTTCTGCAAAGTTCTATCAATTGAGCTTTCAATCTCTTTATAGCTCTTTCCCACAATTTCCGGACGAACCAAAACAATTATATCAAATCCTTTTTTTAAATTACAGTTTTTTATTTTTAATCTAAAAATTTCTCTTAAAATTCTTTTAATCTTGTTCCTAATAACGGCTTTTTTCGAGATTTTTAATCCAACTAAAAAACCAACGCGCGTTACTTCTAATTTGTTTGGTGCGATTCTTAAAGCTAGATAATCATCCTTAATAAACTTGCCCAATCGATGAATGCGCGAAAAATCGTCTTTTTTAGTTAATCTATTTTCTCTCAGAAGCATAATAAAAAAATTAACACAAAAGAATTTTTCTGCAAAAACTAGACAGTTAATTTCTTGCGACCCTTGGCTCGTCTTCTTTTCAGCACATTTCTTCCACCCTTTGTGCTCATTTTCTGCAAAAAGCCATGAGTTCTAGCTCTTTTTCTCTTCTTTGGTTGATATGTTCTTTTTGTTGCCATATGTTTAAATCTATCAGAAATAAACCAATTAGTCAATCCAATTCTGAAGTTGAAAAATCAACAAAAAATTGTTAAAATTAATAAAAGTTAATTTATATAATAAACAAGATGACTGAACAAAAATCATTTCCTCAAAATATACAACAAGATAAAAGAATTAAGAAAAACAAAAAAATTATTATTGCTTGCTGTTCAATTTTTGGCGCATTTGTAATTATTTTCATCTCCACTTTTATTATCCTCTGGATTATTAGCATCTCTAAAGACTCAAAGCCAAAAACAAATCTTCCTAATATTTCTCAAAATACTGCCCAAATTGAACCAACCAAAACACAATCTCAAATCTATAATATTTCAGAAAACATCTCTATCAAAAACATTGGACAAGAAAATTCCTACATGCAAACTGCCTATATTGCTAAATTTCATGACTTTGCTCCATATCAAGACGTCTTAGAAGAAACAATTTCTCCGACTAATTATGAAATAATCAAAGATGAAAATAGCAACGAATATCTTAAATACACTTTTTATAATTTGTTGCCTAATGAATCAAGAACTTTCAATCTTCAATATAAAATAAAACTGAACAAAATCAGTTATGATTTACAAAATTGCCAAGGTAAATCTATTAATCAATTTTTATCCTCTGAAAAATCAATTGAATCAGACAATCAAGAAATTATCAATCTCTCACAAAATATAACCAGGAACGCTCAAAATGAATGCCAAGCATCAAAAGAAATATATGATTGGATTGGCAATAACATCAACTATCCAGGATATATTCCAGATGCTAAGGGCGCTTTTTGGGCTTTACAAAATAGACAAGGTGATTGCACAGAGTTCGCGGATCTGTTCGTTGCTTTAAATCGCGCTGACAATATTCCTGCTCGTTTTATTGAAGGCCTTGTTTATCAATCAGATCAAGAGACAGATTCATCACAAATGAAACATGATTGGACACAAGTTTTCTTACCAGGCACTGGCTGGGTGCCAGTTGATCCGACTTTCGGCAGAATGACATCTAATCGCAATGATTATTTTGCCAAACTCCCAGATACCCATGCCACACTAACTATTGGTCAGAATTTAGATATATTGCATGGATACTATTTTTATTATTATGAATATAATGGTTCAACTATTGAAACTATTTCGGAACAATGGAGAATGCAAAAAGCAGATTAGAATAAATTTTAAAAATACCTTAGCAAGGTATTTTTTGATACAAAAAAACTAGATCATAATCTAGTTAAAAAAGTGCTCATAAATCCATTTCTGCTAACAATTGATTAACTAATGTGCTCACTCCTTGATCAGTAATCCAATAGAAACGTCTTGAAAATCTACCTAAATCATCTCTTTCTGCTCTACGATATACAATATATCCTCTTTTCACAAGGTTTCTCAACAAAAAATCAATTGTACTTTTCTTCAAGCTATTGCCCAATTTAGCAATTACATCAAGTCTGCTCATTCTCGCTCCATCTTCATTCAAAATCTGCAAAATCAACATTTCCTGGATAGAAAGATCTTGCATTTCTCTCCTCCTCTTCTTCTTTTTTCTATCGCGATATTTTTACAAAGAGCATTACATAATTTAACTAAATTTTAACAAAAAGTCAACGATCATTTTCAAAAGCCAGCAAAAGTCCTATACTTAATTTATGAAAAAAATTTATTATTTTCTAACAGTCTTTTTAACTGGTCTAACAATTACAGCAGTTGAATTGACTGTTTCCCATCTTGTTGCTCCATATTTTGGAGCATCTTTACTTGTTTGGACAAACGTAATTGGCATTATTTTAGCTGGTCTTGCTTTAGGCTACTATATTGGCGGAAGGATTGCCGACAAATATCCAAATCCAAAATATCTATATTTAATTATTCTGCTATCTGGAATATTATTCTTAATCATTCCATTTTTGATCAAACCCTTTGCCAGTTTTGCAATTACGAATCCATTTACTGAGCTGACTTCATCAACAGCAACTATTTTTGTTGCTTCTTTCTTTATTATTGTCTTGCTTTTCTTTCCACCGGTTACACTTCTTGCAACTGTTAGTCCATATTTAATTAAACTATTAAATGTTAATAATAAAAAAATTGGGCAAACTTCCGGAAAAATTTTCGCGATAGGCACAATTGGCAGTATTATCGGTACATTTCTTCCTGCTTTTTTGTTTATTCCATTTTTAGGATCCAAAGAAACAATTCTCTTTTTTGGCGGTCTAATGATTTTTCTTGGAATTTTAGGAATTTTCAAAAACAAAATAAAATTTTTGAGCTCAATAATAATTATTTTACCTCTTTTCTCTAATAATCTTTTTAATATCAAAAATACCCAAGGCACAATTTTAGAAACCGAAACTCCATATCAATATATTCAAGTCAAAGAAGAAAATCAAAAAAAATATTTATATTTTAATGAAGGAACTGGACCACAAACAATTCATGATCCAAATAGTATTCTTACCAATTCCTATTATGACTACTTCACTCCTCTTCCTTATCTTCTTCCAAATCAAAAAGATTTAAATGTTTTAATCTTAGGTCTTGGAGCCGGATCGATGACCAATCAATACCAATATTTTTTTAAAAATAAATATAATTTAAATATTGATGGCGTAGAATTAGATCCTAAAGTAACAGACATTGCCAAAAAATATTTTAATTTAAAAACACAAAATTTAACAATCTATAATCAAGATGCCAGATTTTTTTTAAAAACAACTGATAAAAAATATGATTTAATTTTAATTGATGCTTACAAGCAATATTATCTTCCAGAACATCTTGTCACAACCGAATTTTTTAATGAACTAAAAGAAAAATTAAATCCAAATGGGTTAATCGCCTCAAATTTTGTTACCATGACTCAAAATCAATTATTTTATTCTGTTAATAATACAATCTCTTCAGTTTTTAATAACCTTTATTATTTTCAAATTCCAGGCCTCTATAATTATTTAATCATCTCTTCAAACCAAGAATTAAATTTTGAAAAATTAAAAAACGTCAAAAATAAAAAATTAGCCGTCATTCTAAAATATTTTCAAACTATTAAAAAATATCAGCCGACTCAAGATCAAATTTTTACTGATAATAAAACTCCAATTAGCATCATGACTGATCTAATGTTAATAAAGGAATTAAAATAAAAAAAATAGGCCAAAAATAGCCTAAAATAAAAGTTCAAATATTTTTTTATTTCACAATCCAATCGCATCCAACACATTTTTTGCCACAAAGCGCAAATTGATTCTTTCGCACTTATTAATCCATCTCAACACCAACTCTGGAGCAACATCATTCAGAACACTCAAATCCATCCGCAAATCAACAACTGCCAATCGATACTGAAAACTGCCTTCAGTAGGAACCAAATGCAATTCCAAATTTCTTGCTCCAAGCAAATATGCATCTGGATCAACAATCTTTGCACTAATGATTTGGATCGCTTTTTTGCATTTGCTGGCAGTCTCGCAATCCGATTTGATTCTCCACACCAAATCTTCCCATCGCGACATCATTACTCTCTGGATAACTTCATCTCTTGTACCAGTGAACAGTCCCTCTCCCATGTTCCTTCCTCCTCTCCTTTGGAATTAATACGGCAATTTAATATAACATAAATCAATAAAAAAACAAGGCCTAAACCTTATTTTATATTATAAATTATCTTCTATTTTCTTCTTCTGGGCCGATGTAAAATATAATCTAGCTGTTCTTTCTCTTGATCAGCTTTTGCCATTTCCTGCATTTTTGATAAAGCTTCTTTCGAATATTTGCTTTCTGGCTTTGCCATCTTATAGACAGCCAAATATTCATCAAAACCAGTTGCTAGTCTCATCATCTCTCCAATCGCAACAGCACTAAAAGCTCCAGCAGCCCATTTATCAAATTTTGTTTTTACATCATCAATAAAAAACTGCCAATCAGCGAATGAAGGCTTTAAATCTCTTAAATTCTGCAAAGTCTCATAAAGAGATTGCTCTCTTTTAGAACACTTATCAATTTCTAATGAAGCAGCTTCATTTATTAAACTTGCTTCTTTATATTCTATTTCGCCTATCATATTTTTTCCTTTCAATTATATTCTACACAAATTTATTTTACAGTCAAAACAATTTTGGATTGCCAAAAAACACAGGCAAGAATAAAATAATACTAATGGAGAGGTGCCAGAGTGGCCGAATGGGCTGGTCTCGAAAACCGGTATGCCTGAAAAGGCATCGTGGGTTCGACTCCCACCCTCTCCGTTTCATATTTTTTACAAAGTTCCCAAATCCAGCTCCTCATCAAATTTTATTTGTTTTACAAAATCAGGCATGTGGCTGACCATGATCATTGCGCCTTCGTATTCATTAATTGCTTTAGCAATAATTGGTAAATGACGAAAATTAATATGATTAGTTGGCTCATCTAAAATCAAAACTCCTGGTTGCATTAAAGTCAAACGAGCAAAATTTAACAATCCCTTTTGTCCTTCTGACAAATCACCGACTTTATGGCTCATCATACTACCATCAATCAAAAAGCCAGATGCAACTGAACGCAAATCTTGTTCACCCAACCCTTCAGCAAGAATACTAGAAAGAGAATCATAAACAGTTTGCTCAAAATCTAAATTAGAAAAATCCTGACTGTAATAACCAACTTTAACACCCTCTAAAATTTTTGCGTTTTCATCTTTATTATTTACCAATGTCCGTAGTAATGTGCTCTTGCCTATCCCATTTGGTCCGATAACCAAAAGATGCATTCGTTTACGAATAATTTTTTCAGTTTCTTTGATAACTGGCTCATGATTTTTAATAACTTTTACAGCATTAATTCTAACAATTTCACCAGCAATATCTTGAACCGGAATGGAAAATTCTCTAATTGTCTTGTCTTCCTTCCTAACATCAACCATATTTTCTTCCATTTCTTGAGCTTCTAATTTTAATTTTCTTGCTAATTGCCGCATCTTTCCACCTTTATTAGCAAAAAAATTAACTTTTTCTTTACGATCAATAATCGATTTTTTAAGCTGAGCATTCTTTCTTTGTTCACGCTCTACTCGATTTTTAATTTCTTCCACAACAGAAAAATAATCTCCTACATATGTTTCGATTTTATGAGTAAACACATCAAGATAAATAACACCTTCTGTAAAGCAATTCAAAAAATCAGCGTCGTGTGAAATTACAATCACAGTTTTATCATACATTACTAAAAATTCAATTAGATGATCAATCCCTGCTTTATCAAGATTATTAGTTGGCTCATCAAGCAATAGAATATCTGAATTTTGAATTAAAGCATTTGCTAACAAAAGCCTAGCCTGTTGCCCACCAGAAAGATCTCCTACTTTCCGATCTGTAGGCACATCTAAATTTACTGCATTCATAACTTTAAATATTTTGCTTGCTAAATCAGGTTGCTCAACTTCAAAAGCTTTTTCAAAATATTCAAATACTGTTAAAGAAAAATCTTCGCGCTTCATTGCCTGACGAGCGGTTGCAATTGTTGCTCCATTTGAAATGTGAATTTGACCAGATTTTGGTGTCTGTTCTCCCATAATTAATGAGAATAAAGAACTTTTTCCAGCTCCATTTTGTCCCATTAATGTTATTTTAGCACCCTTTCGAACACTAAAACTGACCTCGTCTAAAATAGGTTTATCGTGATCATATTCAAAATTTACTTCATCAAATCTCAAGATTACTTCTTCTGTCATAGTTTAAATACAGAAATAAAAAAGGCGCAATCACGCCAGCTCAAATAATATAACATATTATTTAAAAAAGTACAGACTATTTTTTTCATATCAAGCATAAAAAAGACCAAAACTGAATTTGGTCAAAACGCACTCTGGGTACATTCACAAGGATCATTATGACAATTATGGCAGCCATTGCCATAATTTTTTATTACAGCCGCCTCCAAATCAATATTCAGCAAATTTGCAATTGCGATCGTCCATGCCAGAGTATCAGCCAATTCCAACGAAAACTCTTCTTCCATTTTCGTAAGAGACAAATCATTTTCTGGAATTTTCATTGTCAATTGCAATAATTCACTAATCTCTTTGAATAAACGGTTTAGGCAATTTTCCAATCCTTTCAATTCATTTCTTTTTCCATAAATTTCTTTCATTGATTTACACCATTCTCTCAAGCTCCAACTCAGTTGTTCAGAATCACTATCCGAAATCAATACTGGATCAATTCTTCTTTCAGGACACTGACAGGAACCTTTATGGCAATAAGTGCAAATACCAGCCGGATATTTTCTGACCATAAAATCAATCAAGGGCAATTTCCAGAAATGATTCGCCACGCAGAAAATTCTGGCTACAACACTCGCCAATGCCTTTTCAACATCACCGTTTTTTCGAATAGCATCTTGCAAATTGCCGATTCCCACATTCAAAAAATTGATTCTTGCTGAAAGACTTGGCAAAAAGATTCGATTACGCCTTTCATAAAGTCCCCAAAGATGAATCATCAAATCCTGCAAGCTCATTACTTCATTTTCCACGTTTTCCTCCTTTGTAGCAAAATTTGTAACAAAGAACTAATTAATGTAAGATAATATGAACTAACTTTAAAGTCAACAATATGACCATAATAAAAAAGATTGATCAAGAATTAAAACAACATGTCGACCAAATATACAAAGAAGGATCAATTAGATATTTCAAAGAAAAAATAAAAGTCTTTGGAGTTAGAGGAAAAATCGTTGATCAAATCGCTCAAAAATATTGGCAAGAAATAAAATTCAAATCCAAGCCAGAAATATTTAATTTATGTGAAGAACTGTTAAAAACTGGTTATAACGAAAAAATTAAAATTGGTTTAGATTGGTCATATCGCTTAAAAAAAGGTTATCAAAAATCAGATTTTAATATATTTTTAAATTGGTTAAAAAAATATATGACTAACTGGGGATCAGATGATGATTTATGTGTAAATTATACTAGCGTTGTTGACACTTTTAATAAAAAGAAAGGTTGGTTAAAATAGTTAGTGAGTATAGAAAATATTAACTAATTAACCAGACCTCTCTATGCACAAGAATACCAGATTATTGCC
>JAQVVF010000019.1 GCA_028699085.1 Patescibacteria group bacterium
CTAAGCTAGACCAATCATTTTCTGTCGCGCAGTTGTTGCTATTGCATTTGTAAACTGTACCAGCATCACCGACTAGATAGCCCAAGGAAGAATTGACCATATCAATGCCATTGACAGTTTCGGTCAAACCAGAGATAATTCCGCCTGTAAAGCTAAGCCCATCATTAGTATTAAGAACGGAAGAACTAGAAATTGACCAGCAGTGAGTAGCATCAGTGCAATCTATTTCTAGTAGGGTTTCATATAAGCTATCTGAGTTAGTAAGTTTGCTACGGTTTTTTGCAATAACTGAGCTGCCACTAGCGCTACCTACAGTAAATACATCTGTGTCATTAATTTGTTTTATTGCATTAATAACATACATTCCATCACCAGTATTAGTAGTAAGCCATTCACCGCTTTGATTGACTAAATCTTCAGTATATCTATATATTCCACTATAGATAGCATAATTAATTGAAAAACTAGCTGCAGCATAAACTTTACCATCTGAGGGGTTATAATAAGTGCTGACATCGCAGCCTTGGATTGCACTATATTCATAGGTTGGTCCTGTTCCGGCGTCTTCCCAGGTAGCTCCGCCGTCAGTTGTTCTTTTTAGAATGCCGGTAATAGTCGGCGAATTAGTATAGGTACAAGCGAGGCCGATATCTTTCGTAGCGAAAGAAATGCTTTCAATGGTTTCGGTTGTAATCCCGCTTGTTTGCGGTTGCCAAGACATGGCAGCATTAGCTAGATTAGTTTGAAATCCCAAAACCATTACTAGCAACAATAAAAAGGTTGATGCTTTTTTGATCATGTTGTTTATTTATTTTATTATTTTTTTTAAGTTATTTATAGTATAACATAATTTATAATTTTTGTTGTTGATAATTTTTTAAGTAAACAAAAACCCCGGAAAGTCCGGGGTTTTGAGATATCTTCAGTAGAGACGCGATTAATCGCGTCTGTACCCATTAATAAATGTAACCAAGAATAACACCATTGCTGTTTGAGATTGTTCTCGTAGATTCAATACCCAATCCTACATAGTTCATTTCGCTGATAGTGACAGAGTCACCATTAACAGCTTCAACATATGTAACGTGGCCATACCATGATTCGTTTGTAACCATGATTGCGCCTACAGCTGGAATTCTACCCGTTGCTCTACCTTGAGCTTGGGCATTCCATAACCATTCGCGAGCGTTACCATTCCATGTAACATCTCCGCGTCTTTCAGCAACATACCAAGTACATTGTCCCCAAGGAAAGTTGTTTGCAACTCTACCTTGAATATGAACAACAGGAGCTTGATATACGCTTGGTGTTTGGTATTCTGTATCGTTTGTTTCGTTGTAAGTAGCAATGATTGTTTCTTGTTCTTCTGGTGTTGGAATAGGTCTTTCCTGAATAGAACGTTTTCCATCAGGAATAATTAAAATTTGACCTTCTTTGATACTGTCTGCTTTAGCTAATTTGTTGAATTTGATAATTTTATCAAGATCAGCTTCATAGTCAGCAGCAATTTGATCTAAAGTATCACCAGCTTCAACTTTTTTAGAAGTACCAGGAACTGGAAGGATAGTTAATTCCATACCAGGTTTGATGATGTCATCAGCATACAAATCGTTTTCTACTAATATAGTAGCTGGATCAACAGCAAAATTGTAAGCGATGTTCGTAATAGTATCACCATCTTTTACGAAATATTTGAAAGGTTCATTTCTTTTTTCTGTTTCAGTCTTAGTTTTGATAGTTTTAACTGAGCTATTTTTAACTAATGTATCGCTATTGAACATAGGCAAGCTTTTTGTAGCTTTAGCTAATGTTGCAATTGAAGTTGCACCAACAGCATTTTTGCTTGTGTTCATAGCTCCACCAGTAGGTGAAGCAGAAGCGATTGAGATAATAGATAAGTAATTTGTCTTAACTGGTTTTTTGTTAGTATTCTTAACAATTTCGTATTTTTGTTGTTCTGGGAATACTAAATTAGCTAAGATGCTACTGTCTTTAACTGTTACTGTTTCTTCTTTTGCTAACACATTAAATGTGGCAACAGTAATAGCTATAATAATGACAGCAGCGTGTAAATAATATTTGCTATATTTTTTAGCAATGTTTTTTAAAGGGTCTAATAATTTTAAGTATTTTTTGATTTTTTCTTTTGTTTTTGTAAGTTGGTTGTAAATCTTGTTCAGCCCAGATTTAATTCTGGGTATTAGATGAACAAAGATTTGTTTTGTCCTAGTAATAGGCTTATATATATTCCTTGTAAATTGACTGGTGACCAGTTCAAGTAGAAACAGAATGGCATTCGCTATCCAGCCAATTTTTGGTCATCTAGCTTTTATAAAGAAAAGCCAGATTAGATAAGTTAATTTTAGGGACTAAAAAACCGAAGATATCATTTATGTTCGGTCTTATCTATATACTATACTGTCTAAAAAGCGTGTCAAGCCTTTTTTTGAATACTTATTTTGGCTTTTTTTAGGCAAAATTCGTGTTTAGCTCTTGTTTTAAGCTATTGTTATACACTATAAATTAACAGCTTTTTGATATTTTGCCTTATTATAGCCATTTTCTAGAAATGCCCATTTTCATACCGTATAAGACATATTTACTTGAATGGATTTTTGTTTGGTAATAGAGTGTCTGTTTTTTGTTCTTTGACAAGGCTTTCGATTACTTCTTGATATTGCTTACTGTCAACCTTTAAACGCTTTAGCATAATCTCACTTTGAGTTGGTTCTTTTGGGATTAGAAAAGTTACAAAGTAGATCCATGCCCCAAAAACAACAAAGCAAAATGAAGTAATAAAGATACCAATAATAGTGGCTTTATTACTGTTTTTTTCAAGGTATTCCGTTACTTTTTGACTTTTTTTAGGGCTATTTTGCGTCATTTTGATCTTTTATATAGACTTTTAGATTGATTATCGAAGATAAATCGCTCGTTGTTGGTGCTTCTTCATTTTGCATAAGTTGTGTACCTGCCTCCGATGATGCAAGCTCAGCTAATTGGGTTTCTAATGAAATTTCATCAGTTAAAATTGTGGTCTTTTTCAATTCATCTAAATAAGAAATTAAGCTGTCGAAAGAACCTTGTAGCTTAACTTCAACCTCAATATAATTGCTTGATTTTTCCGCTTGGCTTTGATTTGTCGTTGTTTGCGTATTGGCGCTAGTATCGGTATTCGTGCTTTTAGTAGCATCTTCATTTTCTGTTTTTTTGGTTTTAGGAGCGTTTGTCTGCTCGAGAATATTGATTTCTTGAGTATTGTTAGTTTGTTTTGCAATATTCTCAAGCTCAACTATAAAATTAAGAATGTCATCTTTTGTAGTGAGGTGGACAGATAGTTGATTGAGAATAGCATCGACATCTGATTCCCTATCTTTGGCTTGTTTGATATCGTTTTCCTGGACCTTTAGCTCCTCTTGTCTAATTTTTTCTTTATAGATTTTATTGTTTAATTCAAAGATATCTGATGTTTGAGGATAGATAACTAAACCAGAGTAAATTATAATAACGCCAATACTAGTCCCGATGATAAGCCAAATTTTTTGCTTTTTGTTTAGAGTCATTATTTTAATGCTTTATCTGTTAATTTGCCGTTGATTTTAAAACTGATATCAGTTGGACTTATTATATTAGATGATGGCGATTCAATATTCTCAAAATAACCTGTTTTTTCGATATTAGCTGTGAACTTAATAAAGTTTTCTCTAGCATCAGCACTGCCGGAGATTTCAAAATTTTTATCAGTCTTGTTCATATTAATGTTATAAAGTCTAACTCCTGCTGGCGTTTGATTTGCAATCTCAACTAAGGCTGCAGAAAAATCAGTTTTATCGGCTTCAATTACTTTGATTGTGCTTAAATAATAGTTAATTTGTTTCATTTTTGTTTCTACTTGCTTATTGCTATCTTGATTCAAGAATTTTTCAATATTTTTTGTTTCTGCAGTTAAAGCTGCAAGATTGCTTTTTTGAACATCATTTATCGTAATTAGCAGAAAAGTGAGGATTGCCAAAACAAAACCAAGAATCATAAAAGAGCCGATGAGTGAAATATTATTTCTTTCATAGGAAATATCTTTTTTTTCTTCTGATGATAGCAAATTGATTGTAATCATGATCGTGAGTGACTAGGGACTAATAATTAGCAGCTAGGAACGGACGCGACGGTACTAATTACTAGTTACTAATTACTGGTTACTATATTTCATGATTTCTGCGCCTCTTATTCCAAGACCAATAACTGTTGTCAAACTTAAGATATCTTTATTATCAATTGGCAGATTTTTTTTGATTGATAAATTAATTAATGGATTAGCAATAGTTACTTTCTTTTTTAATTTTAATGTTAGATGAGGAATAATCCCTGATATGCCTGCTCCACCTCCACAAAGAATTATATTATTTATTGGGTTAGGCGATTTGAAATGATTTTGGTAATAATTAATAATTTTTGTAATTTGTTCGGCTAATGAATCAAATAAAGGATAGATTGATTGAAGCAATGCCTTTTCCTCAGCTGAAAGTTCTGAACTACAACAAGTTGCTTTTTTTGCTTCTGCATCTTCTATTTTTATACGCAAAGCCTTGCTGATATTTTCAGTAAATTTATTTCCGCAAATCTCTTGAGTATTCGATGCAAATGGGACAATTTTTCGATCTTGAACAAAGAAGACCGTTTTTGTTGCGCCAATATCAACAATTAAACTTGCCTCTTTACTGCTTTCTTCAATCAAAGCACGAGCTTCAGCTGCTTCTTCAAGATCTAGGACAAGAGGTTTCAGTTTTGCCATTTTTAATACTTTTATATAGTTATCAACAAGCTTTTTGGGTGCTGCAGCGACCAATATTCTTTGTTTATTGTTTATTTTTTCGATGACTTGCCAATCTAGGTAAACTGTATCTATTGGCAAAGGAATATATTGTTCTGCTTGCCATTTAATGCCTTCATTTTGTTCTTCTTTACTCATTTCTGGAATTTCGAGAATTCTGACAAAAGTTTTGTTTTCCGGAAGTGAACAAACAACGTTAGAAATTGAAATCCTTTTTGGTTTTGAATTTTGTAATGCTTTTTGAATATGCGAAGCAAGAAGTTCTGAGTTTTTGATTTCGCCTGAAACAACTAGGCCTTGTGGGATTTTCAAAATATTGTAACCAAAAAGCTTATAAAATTTTCCGCTTTTTTTGAGCTGAAGAACTTTTATTGAAGCATCGCTTATTTCAATACCGAATGCTTGTTTTTTTGGTGTAAAAAAATTAGACATGATTAATTAGATCTTTTTAGATTTTGCTTTTATTTTTTAATGAATCTCTTTCCAGCTTATTTGTTCGTATTCTTCTTTGTGCGGAAAATTTGGCGGCGGAGAGTATGTCAAATTATTATCAAAAATAGTTTCGGTCTGTTCATAACCAGAAATAACATTGCCTTGGGAATTAACCCATGACCAGGTCCAAATATTATTTGTGCCGATACTGCCATATACTTCTATATAATCTTTTACAACAGTGCTTGCGCCATAGCGTGATGCTTGGTAATTGTAAATAAAGACGTGTCCTTTTTGAGCAATCATAGCAGCATTAATTTCAAGCCTTTCTGGACTATACAATGGAATTAAAATATCTTTCTGGGCAATAAGACCTAAAACATGATTGCCGTCTTTTGCAGCATAAGAAATATCTCCATTAATTATTATACTACGATCTGATCCAGTTGCCAAAAAATTTGCAGCTGCAAGAGTAATTCGACCCTCTACTGTCCCATCAACCCAGACTTGATCTTCGACAAATATTATACCATTTGCTGGAACTGGATATGTTGCAACATAAGTTTGATTACGGATATCAATATATCGCCATTGCCAGCCATCGCTAAAATCATAACCATAGGATGATCTAGTGCTGGTAACTCGATAAAGATCATAAGTTGCAGGATTTGTATTAAATTTAATGCGATATCCAAAGCTACCAGAGTAACCAATATAATCTCCATCAGCTGATTGAGCTTTTTCTTTTAGACCGTTTTCTCCACCTAAATTGACGCTGATTGAATTGAAATCGATTGTAGGGACTTGGTATATTGGAGGAAAATGCCATAATTCTTGTATTTTTCCTGTACCCCAAACTCCATCATGTTCAATATAATTGCATCCATGTTCTGGTCCGCAGATATATTTCTCTCGGGAGCTTTCAATGATCGAGTCGCCTTCTCCGTCCATTCTAATACCACCATTTGAATGAACCTTGCCTTTTACTTCTTCATCCTCGCCAAACCATACATTGCTGTGAGTAAAAAAACTATAATCGGATAGAGATCTTTGCCCAAATTTTACTTCTAATGTTCGATGAACATTTGGATCTTCGTTTATATAGCCAGTAGATCTGATAGTAACAATAGTAGAACCAGTATTCGGAGGAGTAATTTGTAAATTGTAGCGTCCAATTATTCCGCCATAAGGATCAGTATAGTCATAATCGCCAGATCCAGAGTAATCTGCCGGAGAATGTGATAATCGCCATTTATAATAATTTATTCCTGCTTCTGCGATTTGAAGTGCGCGAAGAGAGCTTTGTTTTTTTATTGAGGTTTTGTATAAAGTTCCGACTA
>JAQVVF010000020.1 GCA_028699085.1 Patescibacteria group bacterium
TAAGCATTAATGCTTCTCCAAATACACCAAAAGGTCCAATTAATCCTGAGGTTAAGCCTGTAACTGCTGAGCCTGTTAAGCCTGTAACTGTTGAGTCTGCTAATTCTGAGGTTAAGCCTGTAACTGTTGAGCCTGTTAAGCCTGAGGTTAAGCCTGTAATTGATGAGCCTGTTAAGCCTGTAACTGCTGAGCCTGTTAAGTCTGAGGTTAAGCCTGTAATTGCTGAGCCTGTTAAGCCTGTAACTGCTGAGCCTGTTAAGCCTGTAATTGCTGAGCCTGTTAAGCCTGTAACTGTTGAGCCAGTTGTTTCTGAGGTTAAGCCTGTAACTGCTGAGCCTGCTGCTCCACAACCCATGAAAATTGTTACTCCAATGCCCTCTAAGCCAGTTACTCCAGTAACTCCTAGCTTGCCTAAAAAAACATCAAAAATAGGGCTAATAATATTTTTAATAATACTAATAATTGGATTAATTTTAGGAGTCCTTTATTTCACAGGAGCATTTTAAAAAAGTCCTAATTCATTTTTTTTATAAACTTACTGGAAAACAAGTAACCCAAATCAAAAAACAGCAAAAGAAAAAAAATGCTGAAATTAGAATAAATAACAGACAAAACAATTGCAGCAATCTCAAGTATCGGCCTTATGCTTAAAAACTTCAAAAAAAGCCCCTTTACCTTTTTTTTATCAACAACGTTATCATTAACCCATTCCTCAAAATAGCACACAAGAGAGATAATGAAAACCATAATCCACTGAGAAATTACTGGCTTAAAAAAAAAAGAAAAAACAGCAAAGCTTATAATTCCAAAAAAATGCTCTTTTGAGTCAATTTTTCTTGCAGCAATAACTCCAATAAGTATTCCTAAAAAGAATTCTGGCAAAAAAATTGAGCTGATCAAATATGAAAGAATAGCTCCATAAAGCAGTGACAAAGAATACCTAAAATACTTATTCAATTTTAAGCCGTGCTCCACTGAACTGTCAACAGTTTTTACAGCCAATCCTGAAATGAATGACAATAAATATTCCATCATGATAAACTAAACTACGTGTTTTCTTTTTAAATAAATAGTGAAATAACTGAAAGAATGCTCATGGTTAAAGAAGCGCTGATTGCTGAATCGAGATAATACTCTTCTTTTAAGTAACCTAACAATAACCCTATAGGGTAGATGATTATTAGCCCGAAAAAAGCCAAATGAATTGAGCCTAAAGTCACCAAAAAAATGTCAGCCTTAAGAATTGACCAAAGAAGTGCAGAAATACCCACGCTCATATTCTTGTTAAACTTAAGCTTTAAGGCTCTTTGAACCACTCCTCTGAAAAACACTTCAGAGCTCACTGATGCAAAAACAATGGAAACAATGAGCAAAAAATTATTCACATGATAACTCTTGGCATTGAAAGCGTCAATAATTAGGTTTGAAGAAATAATGTAATAAAAAAAAAGAAGCAAACCTATGAATATTCCAATGTCTTTCTTTACAGGGCGTTCATTGATAAGCAGGTTAGCAAATGATAATCTCTTAAGTTTCATGTAAATAAGGGAATAAATTAAAAAATACGCCGAAAAAATAATCAGGTAATACTCGCTGATATCAATCCATAGCTTGTTTATTAAAAAAAGTGAAACATAAATAATTAAATACATAATTATTCCCAAATTAATGAACCCGTTTTCTTTAAGGTTCAAGTTCTCATTTTTCTTATTCATCATTGCTTCCCTGATTTTTAGCTTCATAGCTTTTTTTTCCTGCAAAGTGTAAAGTATTTTAGAGCCTTTGCTCATTGGAACAAAAATCCAAATAATCTTGCTTATTCCATAAATTATCAAAAAAATAATAATGCTTGCAATCATTGTTGATGAATCAGGAGTTAAGTCGGAGTAAGCTATGAGTATTGCCAAGTAAGTTATGACATTAATAGGCACTGCTGAATTTATTAAAAAACTGACTTTTTTAGGAAGCAAATGAAAATAATTCATGAATAACTGAACAATGTTGTAAACAATCAACATGTAAATGAAAAAAGCCTTGCTTGAAAGAAGCAAATCCCTGCCTGAAAGCTCCTGAATAAGGTTTATTCCAACAAACATTAATGCAATATTGTTTCCAAAAGCGCTATTCCATCCCAACTCTTCATTCCTGTGCCTTCCAAAATAAAGAATCATTAAAATAGTTGCAGCAATAAGGGGCAGTATTATCCAAAAAATATCAGGATAATAAAAAGGGGTTAGAATTATTTGAAGCATTTTTGGAATAAGTGTACCAATAACATATATTATAAGATTTTGCGACAAATTAACATAAGAATCATTGAAAGGCGAAAGAATCCAAGTGTAAGACATGATTAAATAATACTTGCTAATATTTTAAAAAAACTATTCTTTGCATAATTTTTTAAGTTCATCGTATTTCTTGTCAATCTCTTCTTGAATATCTTTAAGCAAATTCCTGCTTTCAGGGCTTAATAAGTGCTTGAACCTGCTTTGAGTTTCCAAGAATTTCTCTAACGGCTTTCTCTCCTCAGATTCATAATTGAGAGTGTATTTGCCGTTATCATATTCATACAATGGCCAAAAGTTGGTCTCAACTGCTAATTTAGCTATCTGGATAGACTGGTCAGTCTTTGAACCCCAACCTAAAGGGCAAGGACTAAGAACTATTAACACGCTTGGCCCTTTAGTATTAAAAGCTTTTTCAGCTTTCAAGGCCAAATCCATAAAATTATGAGGGCTTGCTGTAGCAACGTATGCAATATCATGAGCTATTGCAATCTTTGCCAAATCCTTTCTCCATTCCACTTTTCCAGCAGGAGTAGTTGTAGTGTATGCTCCTTTGGGTGTTGCACTGCTTCTTTGTATTCCAGTGTTCATGTAAGCTCCGTTATCATAGCACACATAAACAAAATCTTCTTTTCTTTCCAAAGCGCCGCTAAGCGACTGAAGGCCTATATCATAAGTTCCTCCGTCTCCTCCAAAAACAACGAATTTAACATCATCTTTTATTTTTCCAGATTTTTTCATTGCTTTATAAGCCCTTGTCACTCCAGTCATTGTTGCTGAAGCATTTTCAAAAGCGCTGTGAATAAAAGGAACATTCCAGCTAGTAAATGGATAAACTGTAGTTGTAACTTCCAAACACCCAGTTGCATTTGAAACTATTACTGGCCCTTTTGCAGCAGCAAGAATAGTTCTAATAATCATTGGAAACCCGCAGCCAGCACAGCTTCTATGTCCGCTCACCAATCTTTCAGGCGCATTAACTAAATCTTTTATTGTCATCATAAATTTTTTTTTATTTTGAATTAATAAACCTCAAATTTTTGCCTTTTGGCTTAATCATGTCATCAAAAATCTCCATTATATGCTCTTTCATTATTTCTCTTCCTCCTAATCCGTAAATTGAACTAGTGACTATTTTATCTTTAGCTTTCATAGTGCTAAGTATTTCAGAATATACTGGCGCGTTAGCTCCGAAACTTTCGCTTCTGTCTAGCACAGTAATCCATTTAGCATTAGCTAAAGGTTTGATTATTGCATTATAAGGGAATGGCCTAAACATTCTAATTTTAAGCAATCCTGCTTTTATTCCTTTAATTCTTAGTTCATCAACGCAATCTTTGACTAAACCGCAAACACTGTTTAAAGCAACTATTACATAATCAGCATCCTTAGCTTTATAATCTTCAACAGGAGCATATTTTCTTTTTGTTAATTTATAATATTCTTCTGAAATCTTATTATATTCTTTAGGCACTTCATCCATTGCTAAGCTTAATTGTTTTTTTGTTTCAAAATAAGAATCAGTTAATTCTAAAGGTCCAAAAGTAACACTTTTTTTAAAATCAAATAAAGAATATTCTGGCTTAAAAGTTCCTACAAATTTTTTAACTTCAGTATCTTTTAGCACTTCCATATTTTGAAAACAGTGGCTGCAAATAAAACCATCCTGCATAACCATTACTGGAATATTCATTTTTTCAGCTAATTTTAAACCTAATATTGTTTGGTCATAAGCTTCCTGCGCATTTTCACTGTATAACTGAATCCATCCGCTATCCCTGCAAGCCATACTGTCAGAATGATCGCAATGAATATTAATAGGTCCGCTTAATGCACGATTAACAACATTCATAACTATAGGTAATCTTTGGCCGCTGGCAATTCCTAATATTTCAAACATGTAAGCTAATCCAGCGCTGCTTGTTGTAGTCATTGCTCTAACTCCAGCACTGCTGGCACCAACTAAAACGCTTAAAGCGCTATGTTCGCTCTCTGTTAATATAAATTCGCTTGTAACTTTTCCATCTTTTACATATTGGGCATATTCTTTGATAACATCAGTTTGAGGAGTAATGGGGAAAGCGCTTACTACTTCAGGGTTAATCTGCATCATTGAGTAGCTTACAGCTTGAGCTCCAGTCATTTCAATTTTCATAAATCACACTCTTCTAATTTTTTCATTTCTATTGCTTTAACAGGGCATTCAGTTGCGCATATTCCGCAGCCTTTGCAATATGATAAATCAGCATCTTGAACTTTTCCTTCTTTAACTTTTATGCAATTTTCAGGACAATAAACAGCGCATAATAAGCAATTAATGCATTTTTTTTTATCCCTAATAGGTTTATAGCTTTTCCAAGCCCCAGTTTTATATTCTAAACTTGAAGCTTTTTCATCAATTACTCCACCAATAGGCATTTCTTTGCTTGTTAATTTTTTCATAATTTTGCCTCTTCATAGCATTTTTTTATTGCATTAATATTTGATTCAACAACTTTTTCTTTGCCAGCTTTTTCAAAAAATTCTTTTATAATCTTATTAACTGACTCAATTTTAACTAAATTATCTAATTTTAATAATGAGCCAATCATTGGAATACTAGGTTTGTCTAAGCCTATTGTCTCGGATGAAATTTTGGAAGCATCAATAACAGCAATCTTGCTTTTTAATCCATATTTATCAATATATTTTTTAGCATCGCAAACATCATTAATGATTAAAACAGCATCTTTTAAATCAAGCTTTAAAGCAAGATTGATTAATGTCTTGTCAATTAGTATTACATAATCTGGCTTAGTTATTGGAGAAAAATCCCTTATTGGTTTATTATCAACTTTCACATAAGATTTAACTGGGGCGCCCATTCTTTCAGGCCCGTATTCTGGAAATTCTTGAATCATTAATCCCTGTAAAGCCGCAGATTTTGCCAAGATATTTGCAGCGCTTTTTGCTCCCTGCCCCGCCCTTGCTATAAAAATAAAATTTTTCACATGCGATAATACTTATTGGATTTTTTTAAATGTTTTTAAATAATAAGCTATTTTTAATTATTATGTTTAAACTATTTTGCTGCAAGAAAAAAAAGGCAGAAAAAAAGCCAAGCAAGAAGTATTGGATTGCTGCAATCTTTTTTGCATTAATGGCTCCGGCAGTATTATTATCTAAGATTAACAGCAGAAAAAAGAAATTATAAATCAATAATTAATCCTTCTAATTTTTCTTTCATAATTGACCACAATAGTTTGCCTTTTTTTGTAAATTTTTTATTTTCATTAATAATACCTGTCTGGCTTAGCATATAATCATATTTTCCTATTACTGCTGTTTTAGAATTAACGGTTTTAGTGTCTTTATTTAAAAGATAGCATTCCATAAGTTTTAGAGTAATATTATTGTCATATCTATTATCATTAAATATTTTTAAAGAATTTTCACAGGGGCAATAAAATTTTTCAGGAGTTAAAATATAAGCTCCAAGCTCGTTAGAAAGATTAGAAAAATCAATTTCTTTATTTCTATAAATTAAAATTATATCTTTATGTTTTTTAATAACTTCAAAATCCATAAAAAAAGAATTAAATAATTCTATTTATAAGTCTTCTTCTGCAATTAAGATATAGTCGCCGACTGCGATTACTGCATTAAATGGAATTCTTACTTCTCCGTCTTTGGTTTTTTCTAAATCAAAGTTCAATGCATAACTTGTCGGGTCTTTTACAACAAAAGAAATTAATTCTCCACTTCCTGTATCAAATATTAAATCATTGGTTTTTCCGAAGGTTTTACCGCTTCTGGAAACTACTGTTTTGTTCATTAAATTTTTAGTTGGAACTTTTTCATCTATGCTTTTATTTGGCATTAATATTCACCTATTAATAAAAAGTAATAGTTTCATCTTTTAAAATCTTTTGTCTTACTATCAAAAATGCATTAAAAGCATTAAAATATGAGTTCCCAAAAAATAAAAAATACAATAAATATTATAGTTAATAATAAAATAGAGACAAAAATGTTAATGTGGTAAGCTATTAATAATGCAAATACAAATGAGCATAGAAGTAACGCAACCCATAAGAATCTATTCCACCATAAAATTGTGCTGCCATCAAATTTTGTAAAAGGAATA
>JAQVVF010000013.1 GCA_028699085.1 Patescibacteria group bacterium
GGCAATAATCTGGTATTCTTGTGCATAGAGAGGTCTGGTTAATTAGTTAATATTTTCTATACTCACTAACTATTTTAACCAACCTTTCTTTTTATTAAAAGTGTCAACAACGCTAGTATAATTTACAATAAAAAAGACTGATACCAGTCTCAAAGTTCAAATTCTCTTTGGCAAGTCAAACACTTGAATTTTCTTTTCATGCCAGCTTTTGGAGTACATACTTCATAATTACAATTTGGGCAGTTTTTTCCTTCAAAACAAACTGGCAATAATTGTTCACCGCATTCACAACAAAAATTACAGCCAGAATCCTTCATTTCTTCATGATTTTTTTCGCAACCATCAAGAGGGGTTAATCTGCAATTTACTATTTCACCACATTCTGAACAATATCTAGAAGTGCATTTATTATGTATTAGAGTGCAGGATGATTGCATAGTCTCCTCCTTCTTATTCCAGGGCATGTTAGTTTAAAATAATTCAATATCAAAATAAAGTCAATAATGAGCTATAAAAAATAAATAATTAATTAATCATCAGTTGCGAAAAACCGAAAAGCATGCTAACATTAAAAAGTAAAAAATAAAATTAAACTTATGAATATCCAATGGTATGGACAATCTTGTTTTAAAATTGTCAGCAAAGATTTAACAATTTTTACTGATCCTTATGATAAAGAAACAGGCTTAAGACCAGCAAGAACGCATGCTGATATAGTTACAGTTAGCCATGATCATCATGATCACAACAATGTAGCAGAATTGAAAGATAATCCTTTTATCATTAATACGCCAGGCGAATATGAGATCAAATCTGTATTTGTGAAGGGCATTTCTTCCTTTCATGACACAAAAGAAGGAGCAGAACGTGGAGCAAATACTATTTTTACTATTACAGTCGAAGATATGACAATTTGCCATCTTGGCGATTTAGGAGTTGAATTATCAGAAAAGCAAATTGATCGTATTGGTGAAGTTGATATTTTAATGATTCCAGTTGGTGAAAAATATACAATATCAGTTGATACAGCTATCAAAATTATCAATCAAATCGAGCCAAGAGTAATAATGCCAATGCATTATGCTCTTCCTGGTCAAAAAGATCTCTCTAAGGTTGATAATTTCCTCAAGGCCATGGGAGTAAAAAAACAAACTATCGAAAAATATAGTATTAAAAAGAAAGATTTAGCTCCTGATCAATCTAACGTTATAGTTTTTAAAAATCTCGGTTAATAGCGACATTAGCGGTAGTAACTGTTAACTGTCAACTGTTAACTGCCAACTGTTAACTATGTTCGAAAATCGTTCAGAAGAAGAAAGAAAAAAAATTTTCTGGATTTTCGTTATTGGTATTACTCTTGTTATTCTTATTATTTGGATCATCCTTTTTGCTAAAGGTATTATTTTAAAATCTTCTGAATTAGCAGAAACAAAGGCTAAAAATGCAAATGAACAAAATATCAGCTCCATTACAAACGAATTAAAAAAAGCAGTTAATGAATTTAACAAATTCGATATTAATGGCAAAATTTCTGATATAAAAGATGAGCTAAACAATGTTAACAGCATTGAGAATCAAAACGAAAATAAATCTTTAAACCTTAACGAGAACATAAATCAAGAACAAGTCCAAGTGCAAACAAACGAAAAAGCAAAAATAGAAGAACTTATTAATCAAGATGCACAAGAAAATATAAATAATTCAGTAATTCCTCGCTTGCCTGTTGAATAAAACTCGGAATTTAAAATTTTAAATAGATTTCGAATAAATTAATCATGATTTTGAAATTAGAAATTAAATAATTCGAAATTGATTCAAAATTAGAAATTAGAAATTTAAAATTACTCTTATGGAAATAGGTTCAATTAGAGATCGCAAAATTATTGATGAAATGCAAGAATCATATCTTGATTATGCAATGTCTGTTATTGTCTCCCGTGCTCTTCCTGATATCCGTGATGGCCTAAAGCCAGTACATCGTCGTATTCTATATGCGATGTGGGATATCGGCTTACGAGCTAATGCAAAATTTAGAAAATCAGCTACAGTCGTCGGTGAAGTTTTAGGTAAATATCATCCTCATGGTGATACAGCCGTCTATGATACATTAGTTCGTTTAGCTCAAGAGTTTTCGATGCGTGATCCATTGGTAAATGGTCAAGGCAACTTTGGCTCAATCGATGGCGATTCAGCAGCTGCTATGCGTTATACAGAATGTAAATTAACTAGAATTGCCGAAGAAATGCTATTTGATATTGATAAAGATACTGTTGATTTTATTGACAACTATGATGGTTCGCACAAAGAGCCTCAGATTTTACCAGCCAAACTGCCTAATGCTTTGATTAATGGCTCCATGGGTATCGCAGTTGGTATGGCTACAAATATTCCTCCTCACAATCTAATGGAAATCGCTGATGCTATTAATTGCTTGATTGAGAATAAAGATGCTTCTGTTGAAGATCTGATGCAATTTGTAAAAGGGCCAGATTTTCCAACTGGCGGTGTAATCTTTAATAAAAAAGAAATTCTTCAAGTCTACGCAACTGGTAAAGGCGGAATTGTCATGCGTGGCGTTGCCGATATAGAAGAAACAAAAAAAGGCACTTTCAGAATTATAATTACTGCCATTCCTTACCAAGTTAATAAAGCCACTTTAATAGAAAAAATTGCTGACCTAGTTAAGAACAAAAAAATCGATGGCATCAGAGATATTCGCGATGAATCCAACAAAGATGGAATCAGAGTGGTTATTGAGCTTAAAAAAGAAGCTTTCCCAAAGAAAGTTTTAAACAGATTGTACAGTCTTACTCAGTTGCAAGAAAAATTTCACGTCAACATGTTAGCTCTAGTTGATGGTATCAAACCAATGGTTTTGAATCTGAAAATGATGCTTGAAGAATACATCAAGCACAGAGTCAATATTGTTACTAGACGTGCACAATTTGATTTACGCAAAGCAAAAGATCGAGCTCACATTTTAGAAGGTTTAAGTACAGCACTAGATCATATCGACGAAATCATTAAGATAATCAAAAAATCACCAAGCCGAGAGGAAGCTCATAAGAATTTAGTAAAACGTTTCAAATTTAGCGATTTGCAAACTGAAGCAATCCTTGAAATGAAACTCTCGCAACTTGCTGCTTTGGAAAGAATTAAGATTGAAGATGAATTAGCAGAGAAACGAAGAATTATCAAAGAATTAGAAGCATTATTAGGAAGCAAGAAAAAAATATTAGGCGTTGTTAAGACAGAGCTTGCAGAATTAAAAGAAAAATTTGGTACAGAAAGAAATACAAAAGTAATTGCCGGCGGAATGGAAGAATTCACTCCTGAAGATCTAATTCCAAAAGAAGACATTGTTATTAGCTTAACAAGAGGTGGATATATCAAGAGTTTGCCAGAAGCAACCTATCATGCTCAAAAACGTGGTGGAAAAGGTGTTATTGGCATGGCTACTAAAGAAGAAGATGTTGTTGATCACTTCTTCATGACTGACACTCACTCTGATATTCTCTTCTTTACTAATACTGGCAAGGTCTTCCAATTAAAGGCATACGAAATTCCAAAAGCAACACGTCAAGCAAAAGGCCAATCAATCGTAAATTTTCTACAATTATCATCAGAAGAAAAAGTAACTGCCTTAATTTCGCTAGACAAGAGCATCGTTGCAAAATATCTAGTCATGGTAACAAAGCAAGGCGTTATCAAAAAGGTTACAATTGAAGATTTCAATAATGTCAGACGTTCAGGATTAATTGCTATTAAGATCAAGCCAGGTGATGAACTAGAATGGGTTAAATTAACAACTGGTGCTGATCAAGTAGTCCTAATTACGCAAAAAGGACAGTCAATCAGATTCAAAGAAAAAGATGTTCGTGCTATGGGTCGCACAGCATCCGGAGTTCGTGGAATGAAATTAAAAAATGGAGATTTAATTGTCAGCATGGATGTTATTTCCGAAAAAGTTAACAAAGATCAAAAGATGTTCGTTATTACAGAAAACGGTTATGGCAAAACAACAAAGATTAGCGCCTACAAAATTCAAGGACGAGGTGGAAGTGGTGTAAAGACAGCCAAGATTACTGCTAAAAATGGTCCAATCGTCGCTGCAGGCGCAATTGATCACACAATCGAGGAGCTAATCATTATATCTAAAAAAGGCACAGTAATCAGAATTGCTTCCGATGCAGTTCCAGAACATGGCCGTGCTACTCAAGGAGTTCGTGTCATGAGATTAGAATCTGGAGATAAAGTTGCTAGTGTCGCCTATATAAGAGCCTAACAGTTCAAAATAAAATCCGGCTTTACAGCCGGATTTTTTGTTACAAAAAAAGACCAAGAATTGGTCTCATTTAGGTACTAGTTCGTAAATTAAGTGCGAAAGATCATGCGGTTCAATGCCCCATCTCAAACAAAATGCAATAAATTCCCTTTGAAATTCAATTTCGTCATTCAATTCATAATATAATTCAGTTCCAGTCTGATAATTGCTCTTGTTGCAATCGCGTAACAAAAACATCATTCCAGAACGTTTTCGAGCAAAAATCAACAATGCACGATGATCAACCTTTGGGCATCGATCAGAGATATCCCAGACTTGCAATGCAATTAACAATGATCTCTTATGATCAGAAAAATCAGTGCAACCAAATGTTTTCCGTTCCATCGCAGGAAATCTGTGTGGCATTAAATTTCCTCCTTCTTTTTTTTAGAGTCGTATTACAGCTGTATTAAAATACATTATAAATAATTAATAATTAAGTCAACAAAAAACGGCCACTAACCGTTTTTTTAAAATAAATATATTAACAATCATGCCCAGGGAGGGACTCGAACCCTCAAGACCTTGCGGTCACAGGATTTTAAGTCCTGCGTGTATACCATTCCACCACCTGGGCAATATTAAATTAAAAATGCAAAATTCAAAATGAAAAATTATTTTAACCATTTACTCGCTTCGTACATTAAAATGCCTGCAGCAACACTTACGTTCAAAGACTCTTTCTTACCTTTCATTGGGATTTCAACAAATTCATCACAATATTTCAAAATATCTTTTGATAAACCTGCAACTTCATTACCAAGAACTAATGCTATAGGGAATCTTGGTTTATATCCAAAATAATTAATACTTTTATCAGTTTGTTCAAGAGCAACTATATTATAACCATTATCTTTAAGTTTTTTCAATGCTCGCCAAGTTGTACTAACACTTTCAAAAGCAACAAATTTCTCAGCGCCTAATGCCACTTTTGCAATTCTTGGATGTGGAGGCGCAGGCGTTATACCTCCTAAATAAATCTTATTAATTCCTGCTCCATCTGCTGTTCGAAAGATTGATCCAACATTATATCTGCTACGAATATTATCTAAAACCAATACAAATTTATCTATTTTGTCCATTTTAAGATTCCTCGTTTAATTAAATCTGGAAAAATCTTATTCTTAATTATTGGCGACAATTCGTCCCAATTGCTATCTTGAGTAAACCAAATAATTTCTTTAATTTCACTAGTAGGCTTAGCTTTTTGAGCTATATTTCCTTGATATAATTTAATTCTAACGATTTTATTTTCTGATAAATCATCAGAAGCAGCTTTATCAATATATGTGCCGATATATGAAGGATCACCAATAATTTCGTTATCAGATCCTAATTCTTCTTTAATTTCTCTTTTTAAACAAGTAATATCATCCTCGCCTGTTTCAATTTTACCACCAGGCAATATCAATTTAGAAGTATAATTCTTTTTCCTGCACAACAAAACATTACCATTGTGTATTACCAATAAACCAACTTTATCGAAGTCGATTTCTTTCATTTTTAATTTTGAATCTTTAATTCGCAATGAGGCCTGGACCGGATTTGAACCGATGTACGCAGTTTTGCAAACTGCTGCCTAGCCACTCGGCCACCAGGCCGTAATTGTATATTACAAAGCGGGATACCAGAATCGAACTGGCGCCTTAACCTTGGCAAGGTTACATACTACCACTATACTAATCCCGCCTATTAACAATTAACCAGCAACAATTAATAAGCAATAAAATTAGTAGTTAACTGTTAATTGTTAAAAGTAAAATGTAAATTTGCCGAAGGGCAGAATCGGACTGCCGACACAACGGTTTTCAGCCGTTTGCTCTACCACTGAGCTACTTCGGCTCATGGGCGGTACTGGGCTCGAACCAATGACCTACTCGGTGTAAACGAGTTGCTCTACCAACTGAGCTAACCGCCCATAGTAATATCAAAATGTAAATATCAAAATGCAAAATAAGAATTAAAAATATAAAATATAATAATTAATTATAATTTTACACTTTGATTTTTACATTTTAAATTTTTATGGTGCCGTGGGAGGGATTTGAACCCTCAAGAGTAAACTCACACGCCCCTCGAACGTGCGCGTATGCCAGTTCCGCCACCACGGCAAAATGGCGGTTAGCTAAACCCTATTATTTTTTTTCTTCTTTTTTAGTTTTATCTTCAACTTTCTTATCTTCAACTTTTTTAGTATCTTTTTTAGGTTCTTCAGTTTTTACTGCTTCAGGCTTTCCTTCTCTCTTTGCATCTTTAGCGACTTCTGCTGCTTGAGCTTCTGCTTTTTTCTTATCTTCTGCTTCTTGCTTTAATCTTGCAGCTTCTTTTTCTTTTACTTCATCAAAACCCATTGCCTCCAATTCGCTTGCAGTCATTTCTTTTTCCTTTAGTTTAGATTTCTTTTGTTGTAAATTTCTTAAGTAATATAATTTAGCACGTCTAACACTGCCTTTTTTCAAAACTTCAAGCTTAACAATCGTTGGTAAATGAAAAGGAAATATTTTTTCAACTCCAACACCAGAAGCTGTTTTTCTAACAGTAAAAGAGCCATTCATTCCATATCCTCCGCTAATTCTAATAACAGTACCTTGAAAAAACTGCACTCTTTCTTTATCGCCTTCTTTAATTTTTTGATATACTTTTACAGTATCACCAGGCTCAATTGCTGGCATTTGTCTTTTGATTTGATTCTTTTCAAATTTCTTAATGAATTCTTGCATACGTGAATTTAATTAGTAACTATTAATAAGTAAAAAATAATTCGCAAATTACTTGCTACTTATTACTTGCTAATTATTCTTCAGTTGGTAACTCAAGACCATGCTTTTCAAGTTCAGAAAGCACAAAATCAAGTGTCTCTTCAGGAGTCTTATCACTTGTATCAACTATTAAATCATATATGGAAAGATTAGAAATGTCAATGCCATATATCTCTTTATATCTTTTTGCCTCGCTCTTTTCTCTCATCTCAACTTTTTTTGAAGTAACGTCTAATGCTTCATTCTCGCGATGAGCGATTCTATCTAGTCTAACTGCAATCGGTGCAGTTACCCAGATTTTAACAAAATCTTTACTTTGTTCACGATGTGCAAACCAGCCTGATAATCTTCCTTCAACAATACAATTATCATGAGAGTCAGCAAAGCTCATTACTTGCCTATCTAAATTTGTATCAATCGATGGATCATTTTCAATTTGCTTATTAAACTCTTCTACGCTCAATCCTCTTTTGTCAGCCATCTCTCGAAAAATTTTGCCAGCATAAATATAGTCAAAATTTAATGTCTTTTTTAGATTTTTACTTAATGTTGTTGTGCCAGAACCTGGCAATCCACTAATTGTTATTTTCATCATAGTTTGCTTAAAAAATCCTTTAAATCTTCAGGCAAATCGATGTTAAATTCCTTCTCTATTCCACTTGGCAATCTTAATTTAAGATAATGCGCATGTAAGAATTGTCTTTTTAATTCAGAATCTTCCATCTTTCGAAATTTATATTCTTGATCACCAACAATAGGGTGTCCAATTTTTGTCAAATGCACTCTTATCTGATGAGTTCTGCCTGTTTCAATCTTCACATCTAATAAAGAAAATTTATCGCCATATTCTTTAATAACTTCATAACGAGTGAGAGCTGGTTTGCTTGTTTTTGATAATCTAGCTCTAACTTTACCTTTTTTTTCTAAAGAATAAACAATAATTCCATTTTTCTCTTTTAGTATACCATAAACTAATGCAAAATATTTTTTTTCAATTCGCCTATTCTTAAAAACTTCTATCAGATAATCATAACTTTTTTGGTTCTTAGCAATAATTATTAATCCAGAAGTATCCTTATCTAATCTATGGACAATTCCTGGACGAGCTTCTTGGCCGACACTTTTAATTTTCGGATAATTTTCAACAACAATATCAGATAATGTATTATCTTTATATGTGTTGTCAGGATGAACAACAAGTCCTGCTGGTTTGTTAATTATCAAAACATCATCATCCTCAAAAATAATCTGTTTTTTGAGATCAAATTGCATAAAATTATTTAAATCTAGTTTAACCTAATTAAACTAAACTTTCAAGACAAAAAAATGGACCTTGGGAGACTCGAACTCCCCACCTCTTCCATGCCATGGAAGCGCTCTACCAGATGAGCTAAAGGCCCGTTTTAAGTGTAAAAATTAAAAATCAAAATGCAAAATTACAAATAAAAATTTAAATTCTATATTGTTACTTTACACTTTGATTTTTACATTTTAAATTTACTATGCCCTCAAGAGGATTCGAACCTCTACTGACAGTTCCGAAGACTGTCGTGATATCCGTTTCACTATGAGGGCAATATTGCCACAAGCACATTTTAATATAAGATCAAAGATAAATCAATCCATAATCGCAAATATCTTTACAAAAATTACGAGTAAGATAAACTATATTTAGCTCGCTGTAAAAAAAGCACAAGACAAAGGAGAAAACATGAGCCAAAATAAGACTAGCAAATTCGTCAATTTTAAGCATTGGCTAATAAATTACGCTGATCTTGGAGACGTTATTATGGCAGTTTTGTTTTTATCCCTTCTTTCAGTATATTGGTTACTTCCAATAATAATGGGCGTAATGCAAGAGCCAAATACAACGATGTTTGTTATCAAAATTCTTATTACAATAGCTTGTATTTGTAACATAATCATTAGATTTCGTGACATTCATGACTCATGGAGCAACTATCTGACTAATAATAAAATAATCGAAGATTGGTACAAGAACAAAGTATAGCACTTTTTACCCATTTTAAGCCTTTTTATTAGGCTTTTTTTAATACTCAAAATAACCAAATTCATAAAAATACGATGCCTTATTTAAGCCCAAAAATGCCAATATTATCAAAAAAGCCTTGACAAAATAATAAACATATGCTAAGATAACAAGCTATTAATTAAGCTATAAAAATAAAACCTTAGTACCTTCTAACTAGTTTTAGCCTCAAATTTGAGAGAAAGGAAGTATCATATATTAAATATTAGTTATTCAGATCTTCAGTCTTTTTCTCAATTTTGAGGCAATTTTGCCTTAGCTAGGAGGTTTCTCATGTACCGCACGATCATGGCAATTCTGGTCCTCTTTCTGGTCGGCTGCGGCGCTCATGCGCCTAAGTCGGCTACTGCTCCCTCCACTGTTCATCTTCAGTATTTCGCAGGGGAAACGATGGTCACTTTCATGGGCAGTTCCTATATGCCTGAAAATGAAGTAGCCTTGGAGAATTCCGCTCATGAAGCTGTCTTTGCTCTCTTGAGGGCGAAGATGACGGAGATGAACGGCTCTCTCATGGAGGTCTACTGCAAGAAAGGCAAGGTGGTGAAAAAGGATTCCGATAATACGATTTACATCGTTGTCCCATACGGGGCAACTGTGATCGTTCCAGCCGGAACACCAACTCAACGCCTCGCCCAGCTCTCCCGCCTCTAATTCGTTCCTTCCGGTCGCCTGCAACCATTCAATTCTTTCAATGCAGGCCCTTCCAGAATCAACAATGTATTTGCTGATTGCGGAAGGAAATAAATAATCAACTTTAATGTTACAAGATACTATTAGGGTAAAGATCATTGATCTTTACACAAGGTTCATAACATCTCCAATTGGAATCTATCTAGTTTTTAAAAAATAACAACAATCCCCCTAAATGGGGATTTTTGTTTATCAAAAAATTTGCTAAAATAAACACATGCATAAAAAAATCAAAATAATTTTAATAATATCAATTATTGTTCTATCCCTGATTTCACTTTTTGTTTTCATAAAATATGAAACAAGAACTCCTGATCCTCTCAAGAATTGGACTTTAAAACAAAAAATTGGCCAATTACTAATGGTTAACTTTAACGGCATTGAACCTGATTATTATATCAATAAGATGATACTTGAAAGAAATGTCGGTGGCGTGATTTTAATGGGAGCAAACATCCAAGATAATGAGCAAATTAAAACTTTAACTAACGCTTTACAATATAATGTTACTCAAAATGAAAAACAAGTTCCTCTATTTATTTCAGTTGATCAGGAAGGTGGCATAGTTACAAGACTGAAAGATGTTGAAAATACCGCGCAGAAAGATATTAAAACAGAAGAACAAGCAGAAAAAATTGCCAAAACAAGGGGAGAACAATTACTTTCTTTAGGTATTAATGTTAATCTAGCTCCAGTCTTAGATTATTCATCCGACAACAGATCATTTATTTATTCTCGGACATTTGAAAATAATTTAGAAAATACGACAAAATTGGGAGTAGCAACAGCAAAAGGATATAATGAAGCAAAAATTATCTATGTTCCAAAACATTTTCCAGGACATTTTAATTCTGTAATTGATTCACATCAAGAATTGCCTTTTATTCTAGAATCAGAAAAAGAAATGACTAAAAATGTTGAACCATTTTCAGCAGTAATCAAAGAGAAAAATCCAAAAATTGTAATGACATCACACACATTATACCCAAAGATAGATCCAGAAAATCCTGCTACTCTCTCAAAAAAGATCTTAAACAATATTCTAAGAAAAAAATTAAAATACAATGGTTTAATTATGACTGATGATCTAAGTATGAAAGCTTTAACCAAAAAATATCCGATTGAAGAAGCAGCAATAAAAGCCCTACAGGCTGGAAATGATATTCTATTAATAATCAGCGAGCCTGAAGAACAAGTTAAAGTCTTTGACGCTATTATTAAGGCAATTGAAGAAAATAAAATATCAGAAAAAGAAATTGATCAAAAAATAATAAAGATTCTGGAAACAAAAAATCAAATGCAAGATTAATTAAATATAAAAAACAGCAGAATTTCCGCTGTTTTTTAGTACATAATTTAGTTAATTATAATTTAGTTATTAGCCTCACATCCATCTCGTAAGCCAACTCAGCATCTTTTCCGGCTTGCTTTCAAAATAGCTATATGATTCAAAACGATGTTTTGTATCATTAATCCAGAAAAACTCTTTTGGATTATCTGGAGTATCTCTATAAAATCCTTCTATATCAGAAAGCTCTGTCCAAGGATCATTTTTAGCTTGAACATACATTGTTGGAACTCTCAAATCTTTAACATAATCTCTAGGCGACATTTTTTCCATCGGCTCGCCTCCCCGCATAATCACAAATTTCTTTACCATTGGCATAAATATTTTTTGGCCAATTGGAGTCAAAACAATTTTCATGTAAGTTCTGATAAAAACCTCCATCGAAATTGGCTGTACCGCAAATAAGCATTTAACATTTTTGAAAGCATTAGGAACTTTGCTCATTGCAATAATTGTTGAATTTGCACCCATACAAAAACTAACAAAACCTACTGGCATTTTATTTAGATCTTCTCTTTTTTGAATATAATTCATTGTTGCTATAACGTCTTTATATTCTTCTAAACCAACTGAAGCTATGCCTTTATTTGGACTTGCATCGCTTTCACCATGATTACGAAAATCAAACATCAGTACCCAATAGCCTTGGTTATGTAAATTTTTAGCAGTATTTAGAAATTGAATTTCTTTATTATATAGCTTGGTAATATTTTTATAAGCAATAGTTGATCCATATTTTGTTAATCCTCCAACATGCGTCATAACTATCAGCTTATTTTTATCTCCAGGAATTAACCATCCGCGAATAGTAACTCCATCAGATGCCTTAAACTCAATCTTTTCATATTCCATGCCATAATCTTTCGGAGTCTTTGGTACTGGCTGGCGATTAAGATGAATTACAGTTCCAGCTAAAAAATAGGCAGTACTAAAATAAATTATTGCAAAAATTACAATCGCAATTAAAATGTAGATAATTATCATAAATTTATTATTAGTTTATAATAGTATAATATAAAAAAATAAATTTATAAACAAAAAACAGCTTATTATGCTGTTTTATTTTAAGACATTATTCAGTTTCAGCACCATTAATGCAATAATACACTTTCTTTAGTCCATATCGTTGTGTTATTGGACACTCTGGGCAAATACAGCCTTGTTTTTGCACCTCGCATTCTGCCTTTCCTATTGCGCAAAATAATTTCAAATTCTTCTCTTTCATGCAATCAACATAAGTAGGGCAATTAGGACAAATGCACTTTTCAAAATTTTCTTTGTTATTTATTGGTTTCATAATTTTAAATTAGTTAATTCGACATTATTATATAACAATTTTAGAAAACAAAAAACAGCAATTAGCTGATTTTATTATTACGTTATTTAGTTATTTATTATTTTTTATGGGGTGGCTAAAGGGAATCGAACCCTTGTAGCTGCTGCCACAGAGCAGTGCTCTACCATTGAGCTATAGCCACCATATTTTAATTAAAAATTATAAATTCAAAATGAAAAATTTCTATTAAAAAGTAATTTTGTTATTTAGTTATTTATAATTTTTAATTCGCCTATGCCCTCGGCACGAATTGAACGCGCATCTCTCCCTTAGGACGGGATAGCTCTATCCGTTGAGCTACGAGGGCCCTTTTACGTTCAATTCACAAAACATCTATAACATTTCTAATTATATATGAAAAATATTGTCAGGTCAATTCATTATTGCCAGAAAGCAAAAGAACGATTCTTCATTTTTGAGGATAAATTGTACCGGCAACGCAGGTCTTATAACAAGCTATCTATATCTATCCTGCTTACAAATTCTAAAAGAATTGCCTAAAATATTTTAGGAAAAGGTTTTCCACCTAAGTAATATTCGATTGTACTATCTAGTAAATACTCGAAATTTTTCGTAATTTTTTATTTCCAAATATTCCCACTTATATCAATTTTCTGTTTCCAACCTGTGCATAACTATAGTATAACTTGTGTTTTAATGGTTCTTAAGAGTTTGCAAATTATTTAATAAATGATACAATTATGTCGAAAGTGTCCGACACTTTCGACAATAGCTTGAATAAGGCAAAATATTTGAACAAACAAAGAATGTTCCACGTGGAACATTCGTCGTTAAGGTACTAAAATGGGCGAGTAATATGGATATCAAAGAATCTCTACAACAATTTGGGTTAAAATTATCCGAGTCCAATCTATATTTGGCCGGTTTAAAATTGGGAGCGGTAAGTGTGAATGCTCTAGCAAAAGAGGCTGAAGTCAAAAGGACTACTGCCTACGCCAGCCTTGAAAAGCTTAAAAAATTAAAACTAGCGAGTGAATCGAAAAAAGGGCGATCAACAGTCTACGAAATGAGCTCTCCGGAAAGCCTCCGTGACGCCCTAAAAATTCAAAGAGAAAAATTGATAGAGCAAGAAATATTGTTGACTGATCTTATCCCAAATATTAACGATTTTCTAAAATCAGAGACAAAGGTTGAAAATATAAAAAAATGTGATAGAATTGAAGAAATAAAACAAATCCTTTTTAATTTATTTCTCTCTAAGGAAAAATTATTGATCATGGGGTCAGACAAATATCTGAGTGAATATCTAGATAAAATGAAATTCTTGGACAAATTCCTTAATCAAAGAATAACAAAAAACAACAATATTTATATAGTTACTGATGCAAAAGATATTATGACCGACAAGTATCCAGCAGATCAGTCATCTCCGCACTACAAATTTACTCCAAACGCTATTGATTTCAAATCATTAATATTAATATCTGGTAACAGATTCCTACAGATTCACTTTAACTCAAAAATTACAGCTTTATATATCGAAGACAAGAATTTTATCGGTGCAATGAGATATTTCTTCCAATTTTTGTGGAATTCTCTGAAATAAACAGGTAGGAAGCTTCCTGGTTTTAAAATATTGTCGCAAAAATTTTCAAATGTTCCACGTGGAACATTTTGTAAGTTGTTGGTAATCCTATTATTTATAGTTTAGTTATTTTGCATTAATACCGGGCTGTAGTGTAATGGTAGCACGAGTCCTTCGGGAGGATTTACTCCGGGTTCAAATCCCGGCAGCCCGACCATAATAATAACAAAATAACGAGATTGTAAATAACTAAATTAACGAAAGATTATATTCTTGTTATTTATGATTTAGTTATTTTTAATTTATAATGGGCCTATAGTATAGTGGTAATATATCGCATTCGCATTGCGGGGACGTGAGTTCGATTCTCGCTAGGTCCAAATCAACCATAAGCAATTAACAGTTAACATTTAACAATGCAAAAAAAGCGTTAAATGTTAAAGGTTAATAGTTAACTATTAGAAGGGCAATTAGCTCAGTGGTAGAGCGTTTCGTTCACATCGAAAAAGTCGTAGGTTCGAATCCTGCATTGCCCATTTGCTATAAAAAACAAAATATGTTCAAAAAAATCATCACCGATTCCCCATTATATCTATTTTGGGCATTTATCTTTACAGTGCCGTTTCAAAAACGTCACATTTTTAATCTAGCAACTGCCAGAATCAATGAAGTCTTTACGGAATGGCAAGTAATATCAATATATGTATCAGACATCTTATTGATTTTGTGTTTAATACTTTGGGCAATTAATCTAATATTTTATAAAAAAGAGGCGACACAAAAGATTTATAGAATCTATTTGATCTTACCAATTGCGGTATTTATCATTAGTCTAATTAGTATTTTAGCAAACTATAGTACTTATCTAGACCAAAGTGTAGCAATATATAAAATAATAAAACTAGCAGAATTAATTTTGCTTTTTATTTTTATAATCAAAAATATTAATACCAAAAAAACAATCCTTATCTCACTTTCTGCATTAGTTGCATCTGGAGTAGTATCATCAATAATTGCAATATTACAATATCTCAAACAGCAAACACTTGGCCTTACAATACTTGGAGAGCCGTTAGTTCTTCCAATACTTCAAAATGTAGCTAAGATCGTTCTAGACAATGGAAATGTCGTTATGAGGGCATATGGAACATTTCCACATCCAAACGTTCTAGCAGGCTTTCTGCTTGCAAATTTAATATTTGCACTAGCACTTGTTATCTATATATCAGTTAATTATGGCTTAAATAAGCCTAAATATAGACTATTGACAATCCTGATATCATTCGGTCTAATATTGGAAATTTTCGCCTTTATCTTTACTTTTTCTAGAACAGCATGGATTGCTTTAGTAATCGCACTTATTTTATTCTTCATTCTAATAAGAAAACAATTAGTCCTTGCTTTCAAAAACATTAAAGAAAGCGGCTTCTATTATGTCATCGCCTTGGTTGTATTGGCAATAATCTTTGCTATTGCATCTCAACGGCCACAAATTACTTCACGAGCAGCAATAAGCGATCAACATGGTGACCAAGCAGTAACAAATAGAGCATTTTACAATAAGATCACATTTGAAATAATAAAGAAACATCCAATCATCGGAATCGGATATGGAAATTTCGTTAGTAAAATGCAGGATTTTACAAATCAAAAAATTGCCTGGTGGCAGTATCAGCCAGCGCACAACATTTATTTATTAATTTGGGCTGAAACTGGAATTTTTACACTCCTTTCTTTATTGGCCATAATTATAATTATCAGCTATCAATTACTTGTTAACAAATCATTCTTTAATTTAGCAAGCTTTTGTGTTCTAGTTGCGTTTCTAATAATTGCTTTATTTGATCATTACATTTGGACTATTCAGCAAGGACAATTGCTATTTTGGATAATTCTTGGATTCACAGCAACAAAAATTGACAAACAAAAAACCGGAAATTAGTTCCGGTTTTATTTATAATTATTTTACAATATCTTTTAGCATGTTATTTGCCAGATTTGCTAGAAAATTTGTACTTTGATCATAATAATACATAGCAATTGAAACAACAACAAGTGCAAGCGTCAGGATTACCAAATTTCTAAGGTCTTTATTTGTATAGCTTGTTTTTAACATTAAAGAATTTGATGTACTGTTAGATTTTGCACTGCCATCTAATGCTTTAGAATACATTTCCTTTTCAGCTTCCTGATTTTTATAAAGATTCTTTATATATTCTAGATTTTTTTTTCTTCTCTCATCATTCTTATTTTTCTTTCCCATAAAATTTTTGTTAATCTAATTAACACATATCATATTGAAAAACTAAAGTCAATTTTCCTAAAAACAAAAACCCCAACAATATGCTGGGGCTTTTGTTTTAGAATGGAAAGAACAAATGTTTAATTCAATTTCTAATTATAAATAAAAATAAATAATAGTCAAGATAATTATCAACAAGAAAATAATTTTTAAAAAATTAATAACAATGGTATATTAAATTATCTTTAATATATTAACAAAAATTTTATGGAGAACAAAATTAAGAAAACAGCTATCATTTTATCTGCCTTAGCAGTTGCATTAATAATTACTGGAGCAGGATGTAAAAAGGATTCTAGCACAACAACAGAAAAAAACTGGACATCAGCGACAGATAAAGGATCAATCAAAGACACAGCAATTTCAGGTAAAATTAATGGCAAAAATGTTACAATTGCAAATGTTACCGTAAAAAAATGGGATAATGAATATGATTGGTCTTTTTCGAATCAAGCTCCATCAGATGCTTGCGGTGTGGTTACTGGAAATGACGCAGTTAATCTGAGCATGAAGAAACTACAAAAAGGCACATTCGAAAAAAAAGTTGACGAAGAAGTTGAGTTTAATGATTACAGCTCATACTATTATTATAGCCAAGAAGATGGAACACCAATGAGTATAAATACTGATTGGAGCGCAAAAGTTGTCATTAAGAATATTGATAAGGCTAAAAAAAAGGTTACTGGCTGGGCAGATATTAGTTACGATGATAAAAAAACAAGTATTTCTGGATCCTTCACTGCAGATCTTTGTGAATAAAATAAATTAGCAATAAAAAAAGACGGGCATTAAGTTCGTCTTTTTTTTATATTTGCTAAAATTGACTAAGGTTGGAGTGAGATTTAATGAAAAATCTTTTAAAAGATCTTGCATTAGAACCTTAGTCAGTTCCAGCAAATTACTAATTAACGTAATGAGTTAAAATTCTATCATCGCAACCTTGAAAATATTTCAAGTCTGCGAGGATCCGGTAAAATAAGTAATATAAATATTAAATAAATTTACCGGAAGAAAGAGTGCTTTATTTCAATACCGCGATGAAGCAGTAGAGAAACAAAGCGTACTAGAGAGCATTACCATTTCACTGGCAGGCTAGTCAAAAACAAGGCGTTTTTGACGTATGCACAGCAATGAATAGGTTGCAAATAGATTTAAAGTTCAAGGCAAGCAATAGATTAGGGAGAGATAATTTTCATCAAAAATGCATTTGCGTGCTTTCTTGACTACTCATCAGTCTCTTACTAAAATCTTGTGCTTTGCCATGCCTCAACTTTTCCCCCCATCCGCGAGGCGTACGCGATGAGGTGCATAAACTGTCTTCAGTGTTGTCCCAAAAAAATAGGACAAGCCAATATTTGAAGAGTGATCAAATACTGACTTGTCCGAATTTAACAGTTAACAATTAACTTGTAACATTTAACGTTAATTGTTAAGTGTTAAATGTTAATTGTTATACTTGGATCTCACTCCAATATTTTGCTTTTTTGCCACAAACTGTGACAAAATAAGATATTTACTTATAAACAACAATCTTAATTGTACAAACAATTATATAATAGTATTGTAAATTTGTCAATAGTATTATCAAAAAAAGGCTATTTTTAGGCTTATTTGAAACAATAATAAAAATAGCATTTTAAAATTATATCTTGAACCGTTTATTACATAATATGCTTGATTTATTTATAAAATGTATTAAAATAAATAATATTGACGGGGCATAGTGTAATGGTAGCACGAGTCCTTTGGGAGGATTTAGTCAGAGTTCGAGTCTCTGTGCCCCGATAGCGAATTAAAAATAACTAAATTATAAATAACAAAATTGCGAACTATATTTTCTAATTTTGTTATTATGTTATTTAGCATTTAGTCATTTTAACATGCGGGTATCGTATACTGGTATTACCTCAGCTTTCCAAGCTGATGAAAGGGGTTCGATTCCCCTTACCCGCTTAGTCAGTTTAAAATAATACATTTCTAGATTAACCAAGCAAAACAACAGCATCTGCATGTTGTTTTTTTTGATACAAATTATCAAAATGTAGAAAGACTCATAGATTTTACAAAATATATTTCTAATGAAATATTTATATGTTATAATAAAAAAAAGTTTATGTTATTAAAAACAAAATGAATTTAACAAAAGAGCAGCTCATCCAAATTCTAGTTGCAACAAACATCATTGATGAAGCCAGATTAGATGAGCTAATTAATATTGCTAAAAAAGGAAACCAAAAAATCGAAAATGTTTTAGTCTCCGAAGGCATAATTGATGCAAACACTTTATCTCAAAAATATGCCGAAACAATCGGGGTTCCTTTTATTGATCTTACACGCGTCTCAGTTAGAAAGGATTTATTATTCCAAATACCAGAGAGAATCGCAAAATCTAATAACGTTGTTATTTTTGATGAAAATGATGAAGGAATAAAAATAGCTATGGTTGATCCGGAAGATCTTCAAACAATTGAATTTATTAAAAAACAAATTCCTGGTAAGCGTCTCCAAATTTATCTAGCAACAAGTAAAGGAATGCTTTCGGTCTTGAAGCAATATAAAAAAGGCTTGCAGGCAGAATTTAATGAAATTATTGATCAAAGCTTAGCTGCAACTAAAACTTCTGAAAAAGATTTAAAAAAAATGGCTGCTAATCTGCCAATTGTTAGAATTGTTGACACTTTGTTAGAGCATGCTGTTTTGCAAAATGCTAGTGATATTCATATTGAGCCTTTAGAAAAGAAAGCAATTGTTCGTTACAGAATTGACGGCGTATTGCATGACGTTATTGTTTTGCCGAAAGAGATTATGCCAGGCATTGTTGCCAGAATAAAAATTATTGCTAATCTAAAAATTGACGAACATCGTTTGCCTCAAGACGGTCGTTTCAAAATTGAAAAAGAAGGCTATAAATTTTCATTTCGTGTTTCTATTCTACCAGTTTTTGACGGTGAAAAAATAGTTATGCGTTTGTTATCCGAAACAACAGAGGTTTTAACATTAGAGCAGCTTGGTTTACAGCATGCCGCCTTAAAAAAAGTAAAACTAAATATTCAAAAACCATACGGAATGGTCTTAATAACCGGTCCAACAGGTTCTGGTAAAACAACAACGCTTTATGCAATTATGGGAATTTTGAATACTCCAGAAGTAAATATTTCCACAATTGAAGATCCAGTTGAATATCGAATGCCAAGAATCAGCCAGAGCCAAGTAAAACCAAAAATTGGTTTCACTTTTGCAAATGGATTACGTGCACTTCTTCGTCAAGATCCTGACATTATCATGGTTGGTGAAATTCGTGATAGCGAGACAGCTGGCATGGCAATTAATTCTGCCTTGACTGGCCATCTTGTTTTATCAACGCTTCACACTAATGATGCTTCAAGCGCTCCCACAAGACTTATCGATATGGGTGCAAAACCGTTTCTCGTTACATCAACTTTAAATGTAGTAATTGCTCAACGTTTAGTCAGGAAAATTTGCACCAACTGTATGGAAAAATACAAGCTTGATCAAACAATGATCAAGGTTTTAGATCGAGAATTTGGCATTGACCATTTGATGGAAGCCTTAACAAAAAGCAAGATTATGACAAAACCAAAACCAATTGAAGAAATTGAATTTTCTCGTGGCAAAGGGTGCGATCAATGCAATCAAGAAGGCTTTAAAGGCAGAATTGGCATTTATGAAGTTTTTGAAACTTCGCCAAAAATTAATGAACTTGTTTTAGCAGACGCTGAAACCTCAAAAATCAGTAAACAGGCTCAAGACGAAGGAATGTTAACTATGGCACAAGATGGTTTTGTTAAAGCAGTTACAGGTATTACAACTATCGATGAAATACTCAAAGTTACAAAAGATTAACCGTAAAATATAAAAAATTAAAGACATAAAAACCTTAGTTTATTTTTAGATTTTTATAGTAATGCCTAAATTTACATATCTCGCTCGCGACAATCAGGGCAATATAAAAAGAGGCGAATTAATCGCGCCAAATGAAGCATCCTTAGCAAAAGCATTAAGAAGCAAAGGACTTCTTTTAACGCACGCAGAAAGTGATGTAACCAAAAAAACAATTTTTAAAAAAGATATTTCAGGACTTTTTGGTAAAATCACAACAACAGACAAAATTCTTTTTACTAGAAATATGCAAGTTATGATTAAGGCTGGCTTGCCGATATCAAAAGCGCTAGAAATTCTTGTAAAACAGACATCAAAGAAAAATTTCAAGGCTATTATTTCGGATATTTCTAGTAACGTTCAGAAAGGAAAAAGTTTTGCTGATAGTTTAGCACTTTATCCAAAAATATTTCCACCTTTATTTATCAATATGATTAAAGTTGGAGAAATAGGTGGAGAATTAGAAAAAGTACTAGATCAGCTTGCCACACAGATGAAAAAAGACAGCGATCTTTTATCAAACATAAAATCAGCCATGATTTATCCGGTAATTATTTTGACACTAATGATCGCAGTAATAATAGTCATGATCATCTTTGTTCTACCAGAATTAGCAAATGTCTTTAGAGATATACAAGCCGATCTTCCATTAACGACAAGAATGATTATTGGTTTTTCTGATTTTATTAGCAAATATGGTATATACGTAGCAATTGGAATTGTATTAATTGGTGCCATTATTTATATTATTCTAAAAAGCAAAGAAGGACGCAGAAAATTTCACAAATTATTATTAGTAATTCCAATTCTTGGTATTAATGTAAAAAAAGTTAATCTAGCTCGATTTGCAAGGACAATGAGCACTCTTTTAACTAGTGGTGTTCCAATAGTCGACACATTAAAAATTACTGGAGAAGTTCTGGGAAATACTATGTATCGAGAAGCTATTTTATCAGCTAGTAATGATATAAAAAAAGGTTTAAGAATAGTCGAAGTTTTAGATAAAAATAAGAATTTATTTCCTCCATTAGTTACTCAAATGGTTGCTGTCGGTGAGGAAACAGGTAATTTAGATAGTATTCTAAAAGATGTTGCTGAATTTTATGAAGCAGATGTTACGCGAACAACAGAAAATTTAGCTTCTATCATAGAACCAATTTTGATGATTACTTTAGGGATTGGTGTGGCTGTCATGGCTATTGCTATTGTTTCTCCAATTTACTCAATGATGGAAAAGATCTAGAATAAAATAATATTCAATGTTTAATATTCAGTTATGTATTCAAAAGCGAAATATTGAATATTAGTACTTAACCATGCTGGTAAAAAACAAAAAATTACAAAAGACTAGCGAAGGTTTCACTCTAGTAGAAACACTTATCGCTTTAGCCATACTCGCCATTATTACAGTTGGTATTTTTGGCATCTTCAAAGCAGTTAATAAAAGCGCCGGTATCTATGAAACTAGAACAGTTGCAACTGGATTAGCAAATGAACAAATGGAATTAATCAGGAATCTACCATACTTGCAGGTTGGCACTACAGAGGGCTGGCCGCAAGGCGACATACCATCAAATAGTCCTGCCCGAAATATCAATAATGTTAATTATTTTGTTCATACTGATGTTCAATATGTCGATGATCCTTTTGACGAATTAGCACCAAACGATCCTTATAATGCAGATTATAAAAAAGCTCGTGTCTGGGTAACCTGGGACAAATATCCTATTAATAATCCAGTTACTCTTGTTACAAATGTTGTTCCAAAAGGTCAAGAATCAATCGAAAACGGCGGAACGCTCTCAATTCAAGTCTTTGATAACATGGTTGCTCCAGTCTCTCAAGTTTCAGTTCATATCGAAAACACAAACCTTGTTCCAAATATTAATATTAATACTCAAACAAATAATCAAGGCGAGCTTATTGTTCCAGCTCTTCCAGTTGATACAGGCAATAATTACTATATTAGAGTAACAAAAACTGGCTACACATCTGATTATACTGTTCCAATAACTCAACAAAATCCAAGTCCTACTTTGCCAAATCAATCTATTCAGCAAGGAATAATTACTGATGTCAGTTTTACAATTGATCAAATAAGTCGTCTTACAATTAATACAACTGGCACACAAGGCGGAGGCAGTTGGTGGGATGTTGGCTATCAATATCGAAAACAAATTACAATTCAAAATAATAGTGCAAATATATTGCCAACTCATTCTTCAATTGTCCTAGATCTTGATCATTATGGTTTAGTACAAGAGGGTAAATCCCTTAGCAATGGAAATGACATCAGGATTGTCTATTTTGATGGTTCAACCTGGCATGATTTAGACAGAATTAATTCAACTGCTTGGAATCAAAACGGCAATCCTACAAAAATCTGGTTTGCTACTCAACAAGATATTGCCGGATCAGCCTCATCAGACAATTATTATTTGTTTTATGACAATAGTGCTGCCATAAATCCGAATACAAATTTAACTGCGATATTCACTCCAGAAAGAGATAGCGATACTGCAGGATTATACTATTTTGAGAATACTGATGGGAATACAGTTGCTGATTCATCAGGTAATAATAATAATGGTGCAATATCTAGTGCAACCTGGACAAATGGCTTTAGCGGAAGTTCATTATTGTATAATTTACCAACATCGTATGCCGAAGTTACAGTTGCTGATAATGCCTCATTAGATATTGAAGGCCAACTAACGCTAGAGGGATGGATTAATCCAACCTCAATCGCAGGAAATCAATCAATAATTGATCGCTTAAATAATTATGCTTTATGGTTAGACAATGGCAAACTATCATTTGGTGTTTTTGACCAAGTTGCTGGATTAAAGAGCATTCAAACAGAAGAAACAATCCCAGCAGATATTTGGACATATGTTTCTGGGACATATCTTCCTGGCAACATGAAAGTATTCATCAATGGATTAGAAAAAAATTCTAAAAGCGAAACTGTAACTTATTTAGCTTCTAATTCCTCACCACTATTTTTTGGAAATGGAGATAATTTTGGCGAAAAACAATCTCAATTTATCGGAAAAATTGATAGTACAAAAATATCAAACATAATTAAAGTTAATTTTCCATTTAGCAGTGCTACAGATACCACTTTAATAACTGGTACTGAAGAAAGTGTAGTCGGAGCTAATCCAGTTGTTGGTGTTAGCTTAAATATAATTGGTGAAAGACCTCTCGGACATGATGGAGAAGGAAATCCAATAATTAGGAATGCCTTTCTTAATCAATCAACAAATGCTTCCGGTCAGTTAGTCATTTCAGAAATTGAATGGGACAAATACATAATTTCATTAGCAAGCGATGGCTATGATTTAGCAGAAATATCACCACCAAATCCTGTTAATGTTACTCCTAACGAAAATCAAGTTGTAACTCTAGTTTTAGTTCCGCATACAGACAATAGTTTAAGAGTTACTATTGTTGATAGCGCTAAAAATCCAATCAATCAAGCTGCTGTCCATGTTACAAATGGCGGATTTGATCAAACAAAAACAACAAGTACTGCAGGTCAGGTATTCTTTAGTTCATTATCTCAGGGTACATATAATATTGAAGTCACAAAACCAGGATTTGAAACAATCACCACAAATCAAGACGTTTCTGGTCAATCAAATCGTGAAATAATTCTTGCTCCGCAAATTTAAAACTACATGAAAAATATATTTAAAAAAGAAAACGGCTTAACCGCCATTGAAGTAATTATTGCTATTGGAATTATTGCCTTAATCTCAGGAGCGCTTTATGGTTTTGTTAAAATCTCTTTAAAAGCACAACAAAAAAGCTTTGCAGAAATTAAAGCTGGCAATGAAGCAAGAAAAGCAATGCTTTCAATGGCAGATAACCTTCGCGATGTAGTTCAATCAGAAACAGGAGGTTATCCTATTAAAAATGCAGGCAATCAAACAATTACTTTTTATTCGAATATCGATCAAGATGATGAAGTAGAACAAGTTCGCTATTTTTTATCTGGTACAAATCTTAATATGGAGGTAACGGAGCCTCAAGGAACGCCATTAATTTACCCAAACGGACAGGAAGTTGTAAAAACAGTAGCTAGATATATACAAAATGGCGCAAACCCAATATTTTATTATTATGATATGAATTACACAGGCACACAATCTGCAATAAATCCAAGCAATATCGGAGAAATCAGATTAATTAAAATAGTCATTATCGTTGATGCAAATCCGAATAGCAATCCTCCTCCAACAACAATGGAAACAGAGGTACAATTACGGAATTTAAAAGACAACCTATAAAAAATTACAAATATCAATTTTTAAATGTTAAATCAAGCACAAATAACAAAATTAAAAAATATTTGAACTTTGAAATTAGTTCATTTGACATTCATTTGACATTTGAAATTTGGATTTTGGATTTAAAACAAAAATATTATGAAATGTGATAATAAATCTCAACGTGGTGCTGCTTTGATAGTCGTTCTTGTATTCACAAGCATTTTTATGATTGTTGGAATCGGCTTATTGCAGTTAGTCGGAACTTTATACAAAACCTCAATAAAAAAACAAAGCTCTCTTCGCGCACTTCAAATCGCAGAAGCAGGAATAAATTATTATAAATGGCGATTATCACATTCTCCGGCAGATTACTCTGGATC
>JAQVVF010000014.1 GCA_028699085.1 Patescibacteria group bacterium
ATGTTAACGATATTATCTCAAAGCAATTATTAAGAAGCGGAACAAGTATCTTGGCAAATTATGTTGAAGCAAATTCTGCTAGTTCAAAGAAAGATTTCATTAATTTTTTTACACACTCGCTAAAATCAGCCAACGAATCAAAAGTTTGGCTGACATTACTAAGAGATTTAAACAAAGGTAATAAAAAGAGCTTGAATGGTTACTAAAAGAATTAATTGAAATAGCTAACATTTTAGCATCAAGCATTTTGACACTAAAAGGAAAAAGATAATTTTATATTTTACATTGTCATTTTTCATTTTGATATTTAAACTTTAAATTATATATTATGATAACTTTAAAAGAGATTGCAAAAAAGAAAAATCCATTAGAATCTGGTCACGGAACTTGTCGTGGTTGCACTGCCATTCCACAAGTTGTACGAACAATTTTAAAAGCATCAGACAAGCCAGTTATTGTTGCTAATGCTACAGGCTGCATGGAAGTCACAACAACAATTTATCCTCGAACTTCATGGAATGTCCCTTGGATTCATTCCACTTTTGAAGCAGTTGGCGCTCTAGTTTCAGGCGTTGAAACAGCACACAAAGCTTTATTAAATAAAACAATCAAAGACTCATCAGGAAAGGAATTTAAAGTTAGCGACTGTAACTTTGTTGCTTTTGCTGGCGATGGCGGGTCATATGATATTGGTTTGCAAGCTTTGTCTGGAATGTTAGAACGAGGACACAATTGTCTTTTTGTTTGCTATGATAATGGCGCTTACATGAATACTGGAGTTCAAAGATCTGGAGCTACTCCTTTTGGAGCCGCTACTTCAACAACTCCAGATGGTAAAATACATCATGGTAAAGAAGAAAAAAGAAAAAATTTAACAAAAATTGCTATAGCTCATGATATTCCTTATGTTGCCCAAGCTGCTGTATCTCATTGGCAAGATTTATACGAAAAAGCTAGCAAAGCTTTCAAAATGAAGGGTCCAAAATTTATTAATGTTTTAGCTCCATGTACATTAGGCTGGGGTTTCAAAGAAAATCTTGGCATTGAAATTTCTCGTCTTGGTGTTGAAACAAATTTCTGGCCAATTTTTGAAGTAGAAAATGGAAATTATAAAATAAATTACAAAACAGCACAAAGAAAGCCAATCGAAGAATTTTTAAAACCACAAAAAAGATTTGCACACTTATTTGAAGAAAATAATAAACATTTGATTTCTGTCATGCAAAAAAATATTGATTCAGAATGGGAGAAATTAGTCAAAAATGAAACAATAAAACAAAAAAACATTTAAACAATAAAATGAACGAATTTCAGGAAAAACTGAAATTTAAGATGGATGAGTATGCCCACTTGGTATATCAGCTAACAAAAGAATTTCCCAGAGATGAATTATACGGAGTTACGTCACAAATTCGTCGGGCAGGGTTGTCAGTTATTTTGAATTATCTAGAAGGTTATGCCAGAATAAAATCAGCAGTTCAGCTAAATTTTTATGAAATTTCCTATGGTTCACTGAAAGAAACAAAGTATTTACTCTATTTTTCCATGAAAGAAAACTATTTGAACCACAATGATTATAAAATAGCTTTGAAGTTAGCAGAAGAAATTGGCGCTATGCTTTGGACGCAAATCAGATTTCTAAACAGTAAAACAACGAAACGTTAATTGTTTCATTGTTTTCTTGCTTTATTGTTTTAAAACCTATATATGCAAAATAAACCAGAAAATATCAAAAAAACATATAAACACAATACCACTTTAGTAATCAGCGTCAGCATTTTCGTTGGTCTTTTAATTTTTATTTTAATCATTACTAGTGCCGGATTTTTGTTTTTAAAATATCTTGATCAGCAAAAGACAAAGTCTTTATCTAATGCTCAAAAATGGCAACAAACTTTAAGCGGCTTGGATGATGAGCCAATCGTTACTGTTCCTTCTGAAGAACAAGATGAGAGAAAACAGAATATCGGAAAGATTGGTCAAACTATCTCTAATGAAATATTAGATATACAAGTCAGTTCCATAGAAAAAGTTAGCTTAAAGTCTAGCCAACCGAGTAAAGACAGCGAGTTTTATAAAATAGATTTTTCAATCAAAAATAATACTGACAAAGATCAGAAAATTTCAACCTTAAATATTATTGCCAAAGATTCAAATGATGGTGAATTTTCTTTAGTTATTCCAAGTCAAAGTGACAATCAGTCAGTTTTTGAAGAAGAGATTGCTTTAACTCCTGGCCAAAAGAAGAATAATAGTATTATCTATGAAATCAATAAAAATGTTAAAGATATCGATTTTGTCTTCGATGATGATGCTAATACCAAAATATTGATCAAATTAGCAAAATAGGTTACAGATCTAAGATAGAAAGTACTTTTTCACCTTATGTCTTATATCTTCACAGTAAAAGACACATGTGTTATAATAAAACTGTCTAGTTATATATAGAAAAACAAAATTTAACAAAATAAATCTATGAAGAAAATAGCTACTTTAATAGTGATTATTGGCCTATTTTTTGGTATCACAAATTGTCTAGCTGCTAAAATTAACTACCAAGATACTGGCTTAGGAATTTCAATTTTGCTTCCATCGTCTTGGACGGTTTCTTCTAGCAAAGGGAATCGCTTTTTTTATGGTAAAAATATCATTCTTTTTAGTATTCAAAGAGTCTCAATTTCCGCTTCAGAAAAAAGTAGTTGGAAAAAAAATCATCTTGCATTAGCCAATAATTTTGCAAATGACTATGCAAGAGGATTTTCGCAAGGAATTACAGCAATTCATCCCACAAAAGTAAAAAATTATAAAAAACTACCGTATAAAGCTGCACGTATTGTTTATCAAGGAAATTCAGGAAGTACAAAAATAAAAACAGCTCAAATTATGTTGATCAAAAGGAAAAAATTATATGTTCTAACAGGTTTTGCAAAATTAAAAAAATTTAAAACATCAAATACTAAATATTTTGCACCTGCTTTTGAGTCATTTAGATTATTGTAATCTCTTAAAATAATTTTATGAGCCAAATACTAGATAGTAAAATATACCACCAAGCTTTCGATGCCAGTAGTGATATTTTAGTATTGCTTGATAATAAAAATAATATTATTGATATCAATGACAAGCTGTTGATTATCGGTGGCTATAAGAAAGAAGAAATTATCGGTAGAAATATTAGCTCTTTAGTAGGGATCTTTACTGTCAAAAGTGTTGCCTTGATGCTCAAAAATTTTGCTCAAAGAATGCTTGGCAAAAAAATAAAGCCCTATCAAGTAGAGGCAAAGACCAAAGATGGCAAGCATCGATTTTTTGAAATCAATGCCCAAATTATAAAAGATCAAAATAATGAAAATAAAGGCGAAATTGTGTCAGTACACGACGTCACTGATCTAATTAATAAAGAAAAAGAAATAACTATCGCCAAAGAATATTTCGAAGCTTTAATCAAAACTGCTCCAGACGGGATTATGATTACTGACAGCGAGGGCATTATCAAGAAAGTCGATGATCGATTTTTAGAGCAATTTGGTTATCAAGAAAGTGATATTATAGGAAAAAATTTCCAATTTATAGTTTGCAAGAAAGATAAAAATAACTCAATTTGCAACGAGATTCTTACCAGCAAGGTTATCAGAAAAAAAATAATTAATTTAAAAAGAAAAGATGGCACAGATTTTATTGGAGAATTAAGTTCTTCAAAAATTGATAATATCATTAAATCAGTAATAATCATTATAAGAGACGTAACTGATCGGCAGCGTGCTGTAGAACAACGAAAAAAGGCAAATCAAGAATTAATTAATATCATCGAATTTCTGCCTGACGCAACTTTTATCATTGACGAAAATAAAAAAATAGTTGCTTGGAATAAAGCTATTGAAAAAATGACCGGCGTAAATAAAAAAGATATTTTAGGCAAAGAGCATTTGCAGGCTTCAGTTCCATTTTATGGAATAGCCAGGCCATATCTAATTGATTTGTTGGACAAAGATGACAAAACACTCGCCGAAAAATACAAGTATGTAAAAAAAGTCGATAATGTTTTAACTGCCGAAGTTTTTACTCCAAAGCTCAATCATGGCAAAGGTGCTTGGGTTTGGGTTAAAGCTTCAATGTTAAAGAATAGCGAGGGCAAGATTTTTGGCGCTATCGAATCAATTCGTGATATATCAGAACGTAAAAAAGCAGAATTAGCCTTAGAAAAAAATAGAAAGAGATTTTATGAATTATTTCAAAATATAGGCGATGCAGTTGCTATTTATACAGTTATTAACGATGGAAAAGATATCATAATTAAAGATTTTAATCCTGCTGCCGAAAAAGTAGAAAAAGTAAAAAAAGAAGAAATTATTGGAAAAAATGTTTTAGATGTTTTTCCCGGAGTCAAGGAATTTGGTATTTTTGATATTTTTAAAAAGGTCTGGAAAACTGGCAAAGCAGAGCATTTTCCTCTTGGTCAATACAAAGATAAGAGAATTATTGGCTGGCGGGAAAATTATATTTATAAAATAACGAACAACGAGATTGTTGCTGTCTACAGTGATAAAACAAAAGAAAAACAAGCTGAAGAAAAGCTAAAAAATCATTCAATTTTTCTTCAGCAATTAATTGACCAATCTCCTCAGCCAACTTTTGTTATTGATGCTTTAGGTAATTGGACTATGGTTAATAATGCTATGTTGAATTTTTATAAAATTCCTTCCAAGAGAATAATAATGAAAACTAATTTTTTTGAGAATCCAGCAAATATCAAAAATGGAACAACAAAATATGTTAAAGAAGCTCTGAAAGGTAAGATAATAGAAACGCCAGTCATTAAATTTATTTCTCCAAGGGGAATAAAAACAATTACCAAAAATAAGATTTTCCCTATTTTAAATAAAGAAGGAAAAGTTACCAATGTCGTCATTATGCAGCAAGACGTAAGTAGTTTTGTAAAAAAAGAAGAAAAATTAGAAAAGATCAATGATCTTTTTGCCCAAGTGTTAAGAACAGAAAAATTACAGCAGGTTTATGATTTAATTCAAAATTTTGCAGTTAAATATTTGCAATCAGAATTTGGATTCATTGGCATCAAGACAAAAGAGAATTGGATGCAGATTGTATCAATTAGTCGTCCAGGCTGGGACAAATGTAATATGAAGGTTAAAGATATGCTTTTTAAAGATTTAAAAAATACTTTTGGAGCCATTATTGCCGAAGGGAAACCGATTCTTTCTAACAGTCCGTTAAAGCATCCAAAAAGCAAAGGCAAATTGCCAGCCGGTCATCCGCCGTTGACTAGTTTTTTGGGTGTTCCAATCAAAGTTGCCGGAGAGACAATCGGTAATATTTGTGTTGCCAACAAAAAGGGAGGCTATAAAGATTATGATCAACAATTGCTTGAAAATCTTAGCTATAACATTGGCGGTCTTCTAGAATTATATAAAACCAGAGACAGTCTCAATTCTCAAAACAAAGAACTAGAAAGATTCAATAGGCTTATGATCGGAAGAGAATTAAAGATGATAGAACTAAAAGAAAAAATTAAAGAAATGGAAAAAAGTAATCAATAAATTAGGATAAATTTAATAATTAGATGAAGAAAAGCAATATCATCATTATAATTTCTGCTACGATTTTAGTTATTGCAGTAGCAACTGCTAGTTATTTATTTTTTTCAAAACCAAAAGAATCAAAAAAAGTCAAAATTGCTTTTGATAATTTTGTAGGATATGGTCAAATGTATGTCGCATTGGAAAAAGGATATTTTGCAGAAAACAATGTAAAAGTTGAGCCAATATTGACTAATACTTATCTAGAAGCTCAAAATCTTTTCATAGACAATAAAGTTGATGGAGTTTTTGAAGTTTTCTCGGATACAATTTTATCCAATATTAGAAATTCTGCATCTTCTCAAGTTGTTTTTATCAATGATTCTTCTTTTTCTAGCGACGGTATTGTTGCTCAACCTGAAATTTCTTCAACTTCAGAATTAAAAGGTAAAACCATAGGTGTTGACGGTATTAATACTTTTTCGCATATTTTTGCCTTATCAATATTAGAAAAAGCAGGTTTGCATGAAGAAGATGTCTTTTTTAAAAATATTCCTGACCCTAATGTCATATCTGCTCTTGAAAATAAAGAAATTGACGCGGTTCATTCTTGGGATCCAACAAAATCTCAAGCTGTAGAAAAAGGATACAAAGTAATTGCGCAAGCTTCAGATGCACCAAATTTAATAACTGATGTTTTAGTTTTTAATAGTCAGTTTATTAAAGACAATCCCAAAACAGTGCAAGGAGTTGTTAAATCAATGTTGCAAGCTGAAGAGTTCACAACTAAAAACAAAACAGATGCAGCAAAAATCATGGCCGAAGCAAAAAATGAAACTGAACAAGACATGTTTCAAGGCTTATCTGGTCTTAAACAATATAATCAGCAAGAAAATCTACGATTAATGACTGATAATAATCAGCCAGATTCCCTGTACTCTATTGGCAGAAAAATTATAGATTTTTATAAAAATCGTGGAGAAACAGGTCGTACGCTTGATTTGAAGAGAATTATTAATCCAAGTTTTTTAAATACTCAAAAATGAAAATTCGTTTAAAAATTCTTCTTATTACAGGAATCATTATAATTTCTGTAGTTTTTGTTTATTCAATTTTATCAATTAGTATTACTAATTCAAGAGTCAGTCGTGAAATAAAAAAACAACTAAATGATGTTGCATTAGAGAAAATTGATGGATTAGATCGATTCATGTCTGAAAGATTGTCTGATATCGAAATAATTGTTAACGATCCGACAATGAAATCAGAAAATGCTTCTCTGGAAGAAAAAATGCAATATTTGCGTGATTACGAAAAATATAGCAAGCGGTATATTTCTATGTCAATTTATGATAATTCTGGAATCAAAATTGGCGACACAAGGAGTGTTGGCATTGGAGAAAATGAATCGCAAAAAGAATTTGTTAGTAAAGCGCTTAATGGAGAAATTCATTTTGATCCTTATCCAACATATTCTGATTATTTGAATGCTTATACATTCCATTTCTCTGGACCATTAATTGATTCAGCAGGAAATATTTTTGGCGCAGTTGTAACTCGTTTTCCAACTACTAGAATCAATGATTTACTAGCTGGAAGCAACCAAAATCCAGAAGCAAATTTTTCTGCGGATTTGATTTCTAAAGATGGCATTGTAATTTATTCTAATCACGACCGTGAATCAATCAGCAAAGAATTTAGCGGTAATCTAAAAATATTAGATGAATTTAAAAAAGATCCAAATTTAGACATAGCTACTTCAACTGAAAAAGAATATGAAAACAAAAATCAACTTTTTATCGGAGTCAAGGAAAAGGGTTTTCTAGATTATGCTGGCCAAAGTTGGATATTATTAATACATTGGGACACTTCCGAACTATTTGGCTCTTTATTATGGAGCGTTATTTTAGAGTATGCTTCAGTTTCGCTTTTCTTCTTAATCATTTTATTCCCTCTTGCAAGATATTATGCAAATAGCTTTTCAAAACCGATTCTGCAGCTTAATGAAGCAGCAAAATATGTTCAAAAGAGAAATTTTGATCATCCAGTAAATATTAAAACAAAAGACGAAATCGGAATTTTTGGTCAAACTTTTAATTCAATGTTAACGCAATTAAAGTCATTATATTCAGAAATGGAAAATAGGATTAAATCAAAAACAAAAGAATTATCTGACAAGGTAGCGCTAATTGAACAAAAAAATATTGATTTAGAAAACACTAAAAAAGCTACACTTAATCTTTTAGAAGATATCCAAAATGAAAAAAATACTTCAGAAGCTGAAAAAAATAAAATGGAGATTATTTTAGGAAGTATTGCCGATGGTGTATTTGTTGTTGACAATCAGGAAAAAATAATTGTTTTTAACAAAACAGCCGAACAAATTTCTGGTTTTACAGCATCAGATGTTTTAGGCAAACCATATAGAAATGTAATGAAATTTATTATTGAAAAAAATATAAATATCAACGATGACTTTATTAAAAAAACTTTAGAAACTGGCAAGCTTCAATCAATGTCAGATCGCGCTATCCTTTATAAAAAAGATGGCAAAAAAATACCAGTTGCTGATAGTGCTGCTCCATTAGTTTCAAAGGAAGGAAAAATTGTCGGCTGTGTCGTTGTCTTCCGCGATGTCACCAGAGAAAGGGAAATTGATAAAATGAAATCTGAATTCGTTTCTGTGGCTTCGCATCAATTAAGAACGCCTCTGACATCAATCAAATGGCTATTAGAAATGATGCTCGAAGGCGATGTTGGCAAAATAACTAAAAAACAAGAAAAACATCTCAAAGATGTCTTCGCGTCAAATGAGAGAATGATTACGTTAGTTAATGACTTGCTAAATGTTTCTCGTATTGAAGCAGGAAAAATAAAAATAGAGCCAAAAGAAGTTCAGATTGAAGATATTCTAACGGAAATTGCGGAAACTTTAAAACCAATGGCTCAGAAAAAAAATATTACAATGGTCTGCCATCATCCTAAGCCAAAATTACCAAAATTATTTATCGATCCAGAACGAATTAGTGAAGCTTTCAAAAATGTGATAAGTAATGCCATTAAATATACAAAAGATGGAGGTAAAATAGAATTATCGTGCAAGCAAACTGATCATATGGTAGACTTTGCTATAAAAGATAATGGTGTAGGAATTCCAAAGGATCAACAAAAAAGAATCTATGAAAAATTTTTTAGAGCTGATAATATAATAAGGATGCAGACTGAAGGCACAGGTTTAGGTTTATATATTACAAAATCAATCATTGAATCATCGGGCGGAAAAATCAGATTTGAATCGCAGGTCGGAAAAGGTACTACTTTTTATTTGACATTGCCAGTAAAAGAATTATCGAAGAAACAAGAGACAAGAAACAAACAAATTTCAAATTCAAATGTCCAATGACCAAACAAAACAAAAACCTAAATTTGATTTGGAAGATAGAACAACGGAATTTGCAAAGCGTTGTATCAAATTATGTAAAACTTTGCCTCAAAACAGTATAAACAATTGCTATCCCACAGCTTATAAGATCATCAGGATCAGTTGGAGCTAATTATCGAGAAGCTAATGATGCTTTGGGCAAAAAAGATTTTGTTCATCGCTTAAAAATTTCTAGGAAAGAAGCCAAGGAAAGTTTACATTGGCTAGAACTCATTGAGGAAGCAAATTCAGAAATTAAGGATCGGATGCAAAATATTAAACAAGAAATAAGAGAGCTTAAAAATATTCTATCTGCTATAATTAATAAATCAGAATAAAGACAGTTGTTGATAATTGGTTATTGAATATTGTAGTTGTTTGTATCTTGCATCTTAGTTATTGATTATCATTAAATAATAAAAAATATGTCAAAAAGTAAAATCCTAATCGTTGAGGACGATCAATTTTTAGTAAAAATTTATCAAACAAAATTAGAAAGTGAAGGATTTGATATTGAGTTAGCTTTAGATGGAGAAGAGGGAATCGAAAAAGCAGGAAAATTTATGCCCGAACTAATTCTTCTCGATTTGATTTTACCAAAAATGAATGGTTTCGAAGTATTAAAAAAATTGAAAACAGATGAAAAAACAAAAAATATTCCTGTTATTGTTTTATCAAATCTAGGTCAAGAAAGCGACGTTAAACAAGGCATGGAATTAGGTGCCGTAAATTACTTGATAAAATCTGATCATTCAATCAATGAGATAATAGACAAAATTAAAAAGGAACTTGAAAAGAAATAAAATAATATTTTATGCAACTAGAAAAACTAAAAGAGCTGCTTGTCACAAGTAATATAGTCAAGGAGGCTGATTTTGATAATGCTGTAAAGATCACGTCAAAAGAAAATAAAAATTTAGAAGATGTAATCGTTGATCAAGGATTAATTACAGATGAAAATCTCGGTCAATTAATTGCTAATGATCTCGGTTTTAAATTTGTTAATTTAAAACGTGAGGGAATCGATACTAAGGTTTTTTCTGTTATTCCGCAGGTTGTAGCTAAAAATCAATTAGTAATTGCCTTTGCTAAAGATAGTTCTGGTATAAAAATTGCCATGAACGATCCGAGCAATTTAAATTTCATCAGTTTAATGGAGAAAAAAACTGGTGAAAAAATATTGCCTTATTATGCAACAAAAAAGGATATAATTTTAGCTTTAGATTTATATAATAAAGGCTTAGAGCAAAAATATGATGAGCTGATTAAAAAAAGCATTTCGGAAATTAAAAAACCAGAAGCAAAAGAAGTTCCTATCATAAAACTAGTTGATACATTGATTGAATATGCTTATCAAAATAGAGCTTCTGATATTCACATTGAGCCATTAAAAGAAAAAATAATTGTCAGATTTAGAATAGACGGAGTTTTACATCAAGTCTTAGAATTGCCTAAAAAACTTTTAGAAGCCTTAATCTCTCGTTTGAAAATATTAGCCAAGCTTCGGACTGACGATCATTTTTCTGCCCAAGATGGTAAGATATCTCAAAAAATAAATGGTAACGATATTGATATCAGAATTTCAATTGTTCCAATCACTAACGGCGAAAATGCCGTTTTAAGAATTTTATCAGAAAAAGCCAGACAATATACTCTTGAAAGCCTAGGCTTGCAAGGAAAAGATTTAGAAAAAATCAAAAATGCAATAAAAAAGCCATGGGGCATGATTTTGGCAACTGGTCCAACTGGCTGTGGCAAGACCACAACTCTTTATTCTGTCCTAAAAATTTTGAATACTTCCAAAGTAAACGTTGCCACAATTGAAGATCCAGTTGAATATGATATTGAAGGTGTCAATCAAATTCAGGTCAATCCAAGAACAAATCTCACCTTTGCTAAAGGTCTAAAATCAATTGTCCGCCAAGATCCAGATATTATAATGGTTGGCGAAATTAGAGATGAAGAAACAGCTGGCATTGCAATCAATTCTGCTATGACCGGTCATTTAGTTTTATCTACTTTGCATACCAATGATGCTGCTACAACTTTGCCAAGACTAATTGATATGAAAGTTGAGCCATTTTTAGTTTCTTCAACAATCAACATCATTATTGCCCAACGTTTAGTCAGAAAAATTTGTGAAAAATGCCGCGCTAGTGTTACAGTAACTCATGAAAAAATAGAAGCCCTCAAAAAACAATTAGATCCAAGAATTCAGCAGATTATTGATAAATACATTGTCAATAATGAATTAATCGTTTACCAAAGTAAAGGCTGCACTGCCTGCCAAAGCACAGGATTCTCAGGTCGTATTGGAATTTTCGAAGTTATGGAAATCAAAGAAAATATTAAAGAATTAATAATGAAAAAAGCTAATGCTCAAGAAATTGAAGATCAGGCAATCAGTAATGGCATGACCACAATGATTGAAGACGGTCTTCAAAAAGTTTCTTCTGGAGTTACGACGTTAGAAGAGGTATTGAGAGTTACAAAAGAATAGTTGTTTTTCTAAAATAATTTAAAAATATGTCTGAAAAAGTTTTAATTGCTGAAGACGAAATATCAATGCAAAATGTTTTAAAGAGCAAGGTCGAACAATTAGGTTTCAAAGTTATTCAATCTTTTGACGGAAAAGAGGCTTTACAAAAAGTAAAAACAGAAAAACCAGATTTAATTTTGCTAGATATTATTATGCCTGAAAAATCAGGCTTTGAAGTTTTAAAGGAATTAAAACTAAAACAAAAATCAAAAATTCCAGTTGTAATTTTAACAAATCTTGGCCAGGAGAATGATATTAAAATGGCCAAAGAATTAGGTGCAGTTGATTATATTCTAAAAGCCAATATCTCATTACGCGATTTGATGGTAAAAATTAGCAATTATTTACAGAAAAAATAAAAATGGCAAAAAAAATAAATTTCGCAATCGGCAAAATAACAATTACTGATAAAGCTTTATTTACCAAGCATATGGCAGTCATGCTTAAAGCTGGCCTTACAATTAATGATGCTTTAGATGTTGCTGTTGAAGAGTCAGTAGGCAGATTTTCTAATATCTTGATTGATGTTAAAGAAAAAGTTTTAGCTGGATCAACTTTAGCTGATGCTTTATCAAAATATGAAAAAGTTTTTTCTAATTTGTATATTAATATTATTAGAGTTGGTGAAAAATCCGGCACTTTGGTTCAAAGTTTAGAACAGTTAGCTGTTCAGCTAGAAAAAGAAAATGAGCTTCGTAGCAAAATTTCTCAAGCCATGCTTTATCCTATAATTGTTCTAGTTGCTGTTGTTTTAATTGGCGGTGGAATTTCAATTTTTGTCTTACCAAAATTAACAAGTCTCTTTCAGGTTTTTCAAGGCGAGCTTCCTTTAGCAACTCAGATTCTGCTTTACATTGTCAATATTTTGACCAAATATGGCATCTATATTTTTCCTGGCATAGTTGTCCTAATTTTGTTTTTAGCTTGGCTGGCTAGAACAAGATTAGTCAAGCCAATTTGGCATGCCTTGCTTTTAAAAATGCCAATTGTTAGCCCAATAATAAAAAACTTAAGTCTCGCCCAATTTAATAGAAATTTTGGAACTCTTTTGAAAAGCGGTTTGCCAATTACAGAAAGTTTGAACATTGTTGCCAATAGTATGCAAAATGAAGTTTATAAAAGAAAAATAAAATATATTGCTCAAGAAATACAAAGCGGTAAAAACATTTCCGCAGTTATTTCTAAAATGGATAAGATCTTTCCAAAAGTAACTTCAAAGATGATCAGCGTTGGCGAAAAATCTGGCACATTGGATACAGTTTTAATTTTTCTAGCCAGATTTTATGAATCAGAAGTCGATAAAGCTTCCAAAAACCTATCAACAACATTAGAGCCAATTCTGCTTGTTATTATCGGTCTTATTGTTGGCTTCGTTGTTATCGCGATCATCACTCCAATTTATCAATTAACCAGTACTATCGGAGAGCAAACATAATTTAGTCAAGTTTTATTATATGAAAGGTTTTACTTTAATAGAGCTAATCTTAGTCATCGCTATTTCAGCAACCTTAGCAGCTTTAGCAGTGCCGACAATTGGCCAATTTTCAAACCGCACTCAAATTGATGCAACTTCTGATGAGGTTATCAGTGCATTGAGATTTGCACAAGCAAAAGCAATGGCAGTTGAACAAGACTCCAAATTTGGAGTTTATTTTGATAATGCAAATCAAAAATTTTATATTTTTAGAGGATCAAATTTTGGCGACAATCCATCTGAAAATATTGAATATAATTATCCAAACACAATTACAGTTGCTCAAGGTTTCACCAACAATCAAGCTGATTTTGAAAAACTTTTTGGTACAACAACTGATACCGGAAATATAACTATTACTAATAATATTGGGCAGACTAGAATTGTGAGTGTTAGTGAGGTGGGAAAGATAGAGCTTGAATAAATGTAAAACGTAAAATTAAAAAAGAAAAATATCAACTTAAAAGCTAAAGTAAATTTCTTCGATATTTTAAATTTTATATTGTTATTTTTCACTTTTAGCTTTACACTTTTAGTTTTTATATGAAACAAAAAGGTCAGTCTTTAATCGAAATAGTCATTGCCCTAGGCATTTTCGTTATAATAACAAGTGGCATAATAACGCTATCTTTGGGTGCTTTAATTTCAGAAAGACAAGGTGGAGAAATCACTCAAGCCACTTTTTTTATGCAACAAGGCGCTGAAGCAACAAGGTCAATCCGTGATTTAGCCTATAACAAGCTAGCTTATTATTCTGATGGCCTGACTCATGGCATTGATAATTCTTCAGGAGCCTGGGAATGGTCTGGATTAAATAATATAAAAGACCAATTTACAAGAACAATAAAAATTGAAGATGTCACTCGTGATATTAATGGTAATATCGGGGCAGGTACAAACGATTTAGAAACCAAAAAAATAACGGTTAGCTCTGACTGGTCATTTGCTTTAGGTCGTGCCAATCAAGTTCAGTCAATTTTTTATTTAACAAATTGGAATCGAGGATTATGGATTGAAGACACAGTCGCTGATTTTAACGATGGCATTTTTAACAATACTGAAGTCACAAATGATTCCGGCGGAGAAATAAAATTAACCCACACTGTTACGCCAGGCAGTATCTATGGCAACTCTTTTCTAGTCGAATCAACATCAGGTGTCGGCAATATGAACAATGCATCTACTTGGACATCAAATCGTTTTACTGCTCAAGCTTCAAAGACTGTTTCCGCAATTCGTATTTATATCCAAACAGAGCAAGGTGTTAGTCCAACTTACCGTTATGGCTTGCAAGCAGACTCCACAGGCAACCCGTCTGGGATTTATCTCGGATCTGGTGATCTAGCTGCTACAACAACAGGTTGGCAAACAATTAATTTAGGAACTCCTGTTGCTTTAACTTCTGGTACCATATACCACTTAGTTGTCAAACATCAATCTGGAACTATAAATAATAGCCGTTATGTTTCTATCCGTAAATCAGCATCACAAAACGTGCGTATTCCTTACAATAATGTTGCCGATATAAATTCAAATGTTTTATTTATTACTAATAGTGGCGGAATTTGGACTGCGCAAAATGCTCAACCAATTTACATCCTGCAATACAACGATTCAACTTTTGAAGGCGATCCATATTTTCAAAGCGCGATAGTCGAAACAGCAACAACAAATTTTCAAGGTGAACGTTTTTTGTTAGCTAATAATATTTCGGTTAGCGATATAAGTTTTTATGTCAGGCAAGAATCAGCATCTGAACCACAGGATAATTTGAATGCAATTTTACACGACGTAACAAATAATTTAGAGCTTGCAAATATTGTTTTAGCGACACCAGCTCAAGCTACAACTTCTTTTGCCTGGATCACGGCAAATTTTGCTAGTCCAATTAATTTAGTTAGTGGCAATGAATATCGGATTTATTTAACTTCTCCAGGTACTGCCAATAATCGTTCCTATCAAATTCATACAATGGATAATACGAATGATGCGAGTGATAATAGCATTAATTATCTTTCAACAAATTCGCGATATTCTTTCAGCAACAATAGTGGTACAAATTGGACTGAAACAAACAATCAAGATGTTGCCTTTAGATTCCAAACTCAAACCAGCAACTATCAAACATCTGGTACTTATGAATCATCAGAATTCGGTCCAGTTTCAAATTTTAATTTAATAAAATGGTCCGAAATTATTCCATCAGTCAATGAAGATTTGCAAGTTCAAATCAAAACAGCTCCTGATAACGCCGGCGTTCCAGGCGCTTGGTATCCAAATTGGTGCGGTCCATTAGGGAAGATCGGTAATGACACTAACTTTTTCACAGACGCAAACGGCCAAATAATCAATCCAAATATAATTGGCGACAGTTGGATAAAATACAAATTAACATTAACTGGCAATGGCACGAATACTCCAGTTTTACAAAGCCATATTGTTAATTACAGACCATAACAATGAAACAATTTAACAAAAAAACAATTAAACAAAACGGTTTTACTTTAATCGAATTAATAGTATCTATAGGCATAATTTCAGTTTTTATTTCTGGCTTAGCTTATTTTAGTATCGATATTTTTAAAACAAAAGCAAAGGCTTCTTCTGTTGCCGAAGTTCAGCAAAATCTTCGTTTTGCGCTTCAAAAAATGTCTACTTATATTTTAAATTCGCAAGAAGGTATTGATATCGCTGATTCACAATTTTTTCCAGCCAATCCTGGACGATTGCATGTAAATATGGGTGCTGGTATAGGGGACGATGTAATTTTTAATGTCAGTAATAATCAAATTCAAATCACAATCGGAGCTGCAACTGCTGTACCAATTACAACCGATGAAATTAAAATCAATACTCTAACTTTTAAAAATAATTCTGCTGCAAATACTCCTGGAAATTATACGATCAATATTTCTGGGCAATATAACAATTTAGGCACAAAAAAGGAATTTGATTACACTTATGACGTTGAAACATCAGTATCTCTTAGAAAATAAAAATAATATGAAACTAATCCATAAACAAAATGGCCAGATAGCTCTCATTGCCGTACTGATTATTTCAGCAGCTGTTTTGATTGTTAGTCTTGTAATCAGTTCAATCGGTGTTAATGAAACTTTGATTAGTTTTGATGATCAGCAAGGAGAACAGTCATTTTTAATTGCTAATGCTTGTGCTGATGAGGCTTTAATGCGCTTGCAAAGAGTAAAAGCAGGTGAAGAACTTGCTTATGCTGGCGGAACTTTGAATTTTGGTTTAGATTCTTGTATAATAACCGTAACTCCACAAGCCAATGATCAGATCATTGATGTCGTATCAACTGTTAACTCAAAGATAAATAGAAAAATTCAAGTTGTGTTGCAATGGATACCTAGCTATTCACTGACATCATGGCAGGAAATACAATAATAAAATTCATTGGTAATTTTAAAATTAGAAATTAACATCTTCTATGTCAATCTTTGGCAAAAAATATTTTGGTATTGATATTTATGATAATTCTATAAAAGTAATGGAATTGTCAGGTAATTTTAACTCTGCAAATTTAGCAACTTTTGGCAGTCTTGATTTACAGCCAGATATAGTTGAAAACGGACAAGTTGTAAATCAGAACCTATTAACTCAAGCTATAAAGCAAGCTCTAGCAGATGCAAAACCCAAAAAAATTTCAACCACTAATTGCATCTTTGCACTTCCAGAATCAAAATTAATTTTAACTCACGTTAAAATTCCGAAAAACACTGATCCTAAAAATTTTTCAAAAACAATTTTAGAAAAAATTCAAGAAACAATTCCTTTTCAAACAAAAGATCTCTATTTTGATTATAAAATTGTTTTAACTTATAAAGATTACTACGAGATACTATTTACTGGCGTCCAAAAAGAAATTCTTGATGGATTTATTAATTCTTTTGCCCAGGCCGGATTAAAAGTTGGGATAGTCGATTTTGAATCAGCCTGCCTGATTCGTTCACTGATTGCAAATTGTAACATGAATGATGCTTATGCTATAATTGATATCGGAGGCAGGACAACGATTGCCACTATTTATGATTTTTGCAATATCAGATTTTCCGATAATATTCCAATCGCTGGAAATGAGTTCACTCAAGCAATAATTACAAAATGGAATCTGTCATTTCAAGAAGCAGAAGAATTCAAAAAAACCTACGGCCTTGACCCAATGGTCGAGGAAGGAAAAGTAATGCTTGTTTTGCAAGAGCCAATACAAGGATTGATCAATGCTATTAAAAAAGACATCAATTTTTACCAAGGGAAAACTGGCCGGAAAATTTCCAAGGTAATTCTTTGTGGTGGTTCCTCTGAAATGCCAAAAATCGTTGATTATTTTTCTAAAAATTTAAATATTAAAACCGAATTAGGAAATCCGTTTTTGAAAATAAAAGCCAGTAATCAAATCAGTAAAATTGATTATACAACAGTTGCAGGACTAGCTTTAAGAGGATTAGAGAGTAAGCCTTTTGAATCAGGCATTAATTTATTAAAAAATATTAAAAAATAAAAATGAAAAAGATAATCCCAAGAAGACAAAAAACTCATTCCTACCGACAGGCCTGCCTACCGGTCAAGCAGGCAGGATTCACACTTATCGAGTTGATTTTAGTAATTGCAATTATTATCATTATTGCAGCTGCAATTTTCGTAGCTTTAAATCCAGCTAAAAGATTAGGCGATGCAAATGATTCGAGACGTTGGAGCGATGTCAATCAAACTTTGAGTGCCATTCATCAATATATCGTTGACAATAAAGGCGCATTTCCAAATTCTGGCTCATGGACAGTCGGACAAAATTTTGTACTAGGTACTGATGGATCAGGATGCAACACTACATGTACTGCTGTGACGACTCAATCAGCGTGTTTAAATCTCACCAATTTGACAACAAACAATTATATCGCTGCAATTCCAACTGATCCTGTCACCGGAACTGCAGGCAATACCGATTATTATGTTAGTCGAAATCCAGGTGGCATCGTTACAGTTGGCGCTTGTGATCCTTACGGTAATGCACCAATCAAAGTAATGAGATAGTCATTTTTTGTGGAAAAATAATCACAATCTTAAATAATTAAATGACTATTATAATAGTAAAAATTACGTTATACTAATATCAATAATAATTAAAATTCTAAGTCCGTTATAAATAAATTTATTTTAACGGATGAAGGGAGGTGTATTATGGAAGAAAACAAATCAATGGCACCAGTAGGAGATAGCAAAGACGTTGAGGAAAATAAAATTTTTGCTGTCTTGTCTTATTTAGGTGTCTTAGTAATCGTGCCGTTATTAGCTAAAAAAGATAGCAAGTTTGCTATGTTTCATGCCAAACAAGGCTTAGTATTAATGATCGGATGGGTAATCTCATGGCTGTTATCCTTTGTCTTTATTGGTTTTATTCTTGATGTGATTATGATTGTTTTTAGCATTTGGGGAATTGTTAATGCTGCAACTGGAAAATTTGCTAAACTGCCAGTTATTGGAGATTTAGCTGAAAAGTTTAAATTCTAATTGTGAATACTTACAAATGCATTAAGGCTACGAAGATATAAATTATGGGCAAGGTTTCAAAGCCTTGCCCTATTTAAAATTTAAATGTGAGTTGTCATTCTGAGCAAAACGAAGAATCTCATTAATTTAAAGATAGATTTTTATTCTTCATTTCGCTCTAAATAACAAAATAAAATTTTATGATGAAACGAACTAAAATTGTTTGTACAATCGGTCCAGCCAGCGAAGATATTAATGTTTTAGAAAAAATGGTTATTGCTGGATTAGATGTTGCGAGACTAAATTTTTCTCATGGCACCCACGGAAATCATTCACAGCTCATTGAAAAAATAAGAAGCTTGTCAAAAAAATATAATAAACCAATTGCTATTATTCAAGATTTGCAAGGTCCAAGAGTTAGAGTCGGCCTATTGCCAAACAACGGCATTACCTTATGCAGAGGCAAAGAAATAATCCTGACATGCCAAAAAAATTCTAAATATCAAGAAGGTGAAATAATGGTTATTCCAGTGACTCATGAAAATCTTTGTCAAGATGTCAAAACTGGCCAGACAATTTTACTTGATGACGGCCAAATTATTCTCAAAGTCAAAAAAGTAGAACAGCAACTAATTCACTGCCAAGTCGAAAGTCATGACTGCAAATTAATTTCGCATAAAGGCATTAATGTTCCAGAAGCAAAACTTTCCGTTCCAACTTTAACAGAAAAAGACAAAGATGATTTGCAATTTGGAATTAAAAATAATGTTGATTTTGTCGCCCTCTCTTTTGTTCGCGAAGCAGAAGACATCATTGGCGCCAAAAAAATAATTGGTGATAAAAATATCAAAATTATTTCCAAAATAGAAAAAAGAGAAGCAATCAAAAATTTTGATGAAATTTTAAAAGCCAGTGATGCCATTATGGTTGCTCGTGGTGATTTAGGAATTGAAATGCCGGCCGAGGAAGTGCCGATATTACAAAAAAGAATTATTGACAGCTGCTTAAAATCCGCTAAGCCAGTAATTGTCGCTACTCAAATGCTTGATTCTATGATTCGTAATCCTCGCCCAACGCGTGCTGAAGTGTCAGATGTCGCTAATGCCGTCATTGATCACACAGATGCAGTAATGCTCTCAGGAGAATCAGCTTCAGGAAAATATCCTGTTCAGGCCATTGAAACAATGCAGAAAATTATTTTGCAAACCGAAAAATCGCATTATGATAATTTAGTTTTTACTGATTCGCTCAAAAAAATGCCGATTGATTCTGCAATTTCTGAAGTCGCCAATATTCTAGCTAAAAGTGTTGACGCAAAAATAATTTTAGCTGCGTCGCTGTCTGGTGAAACTGGCCGTATTGTTTCTCGCTATCGTCCCGAGCTGCCGATTTTTGTGGCAACTGATAATGAAAAAACAGAACATCAAGTTTATTTATCCTGGGGCGTATATCCGTTCCTAATTCCTACATGCGCTACTGTTGAAGAGTTAATCGCAAAATCAATTGAGTACATCAAGGAAAACAAAATAGTTACAAAAAAAGACAAAATTATTATTATTGCTGGAGAACCAGTTGGAAAATCAGGCGTGAATCTTGTGGAAATTAAGGAGATTTAAAAACTAAATTAAAAATTTATGACAAAAGAAACAGGATCTGGTACTCCAAAAGAAGAAACACAAAATTGGAAAGCATCAATAGATGAAGAAAACATTCCTACTAAAAAAGAAAATAGAGAATTTTTGTTTCGCGTTGGCGATCATGTGCCTGTCCCCCGTGGCGATGGCAGTGTTATTGATGATTATGGTTGGGAAGTCAAAGATTTTAAAGTAGAAGGCAACAAGACATGGGTTGTAGTTGTTAATGAAGCAAAAAAATTAACAAAAGAAATAGAACAAAGGTATCTAAAGAATGTTCAAGAAGAGAGAAAGAATATTGTAGATTTAAGTAACTCATTCAGTCGGAAAGGAGAAAGATTAAGACAATTAGGCACAGGTGATGAAAAAGAGAGACAGGAAATTTTAGAATACCTAGCTAAAGCCGAAAGAAATATTAATAATCCTGAATATAGATTTAGAGAGGAAGATAAAAAAGAATTGCTGGCAATAATTGATATGGCAAGAAATCAAAGAAAAATCGAACAAAATATTTCTGCCAAGGAGCGTGAATTGTCTAAATATGACAAACAGGTTGTTGATAAAATTAAAGAAGAAATTTCAACAGGCCAGAATCTTTCTAAAGATGAAGCTGTTAGCATTTTAGTCAAAATAGATAAATTTTTAGAAGCTTCTTCAAAAGCAGAAATTTCTAATATGAGTAGGATGAAAATGAGACCAATCCTCGAAGCCAAAATGAGAATAAATAGTCAAGAAGTTACCTTTCAAGTTAAACGAGGAGGTTCTGACGAAGGAAGGGGATACAGTATTATACCAGTGATGGAAAAAGAAAATAAGGAATTTATACTAGATTTATTAGAAGAGTTAATAAAGAAACAAAAATAATTTCGGATTTTGAATGCTTGATTATTAAATTATGAAAAAAATTCTTTGGTTTAATGAAATCGGTATTAAAGACGTCAACATAGTTGGTGGTAAAAACGCATCTCTAGGAGAAATGTATCAGAATCTAACCAAACATGGAGTTCTCATTCCCAACGGTTTTGCTATTACGGCTGATGCTTATTGGCATTTTTTAGAATCCGCAAAAATTAAAGAAAAAATCAAAGAAATATTAAAAGATTTTAACAAAAAAGATTTAGTATCAAAAGGCACATTAATTCGTGGCACAATTTTGAATGCCGATTTCCCAAAAGATTTGAAAGAAGAAATAATTTCTGCTTACAAAAAATTAAGTTCAGAATCAAAGAAAAAAAACATCGATGTTGCAGTGAGATCTTCAGCAACAGCTGAAGATGCGCCAGATGCTTCTTTCGCTGGCCAGCAAGAATCTTATCTAAATATCAAAGGCGAAAAAGAATTACTTTTAGCCTGCAAAAGATGTATGTCATCATTATTCACTGATCGCTCTATTTCATATCGTTTGGACAAAAAAATTAGTTTGTTTGATGTTGCTTTATCTGTTTGTGTTCAAAAAATGGTTCGCTCTGATAAAGCAAGTGCTGGCGTTATGTTTACCTTAGATCCAGAATCAGGATTCAAGAATGTTATCGTAATTAATGGAGCCTATGGTTTAGGCGAAAATATTGTTAAGGGCAGAGTTATTCCTGATGAATTTTGTGTTCATAAAGAATTATTAAAAAGAGGATTCAAACCTATTGTTGGCAAAACTTTAGGTAAAAAAGAAAACGCTCTAATTTATACGGACAACCTTAGTTCTCCAACAGCCAACATCAAAGTTAGCGAGGAAAAAAGAAATACCTTTGTCTTAGATGACAAAGAAATTTTAGAGCTAGCCAAGTTCGGTTTGGCGATTGATGAGCACTACAAAAGACCAATGGATATTGAATGGGCAAAAGATGGCGATGATAACAAGTTATATATTGTTCAAGCTCGTCCAGAAACGATTCATAAAAAAGAAAATGAAAAAGTTTTTAGCGAATATTATTTAGCTAAAAAAGGCGAAGTTTTATTAGAAGGCGCTGCAATTGGTTCAAAAATTGGTCAAGGAAAAGTGCAATTGATTTTAGACGTAAAAAATATTGAAGAATTTAACGAAGGCGATATTTTAGTTACTACAATTACTGATCCTGATTGGGAGCCAGTAATGCGCAAAGCAAAGGCAATTATTACCGATAGTGGCGGTAGAACTTGTCATGCTGCCATTGTTTCTCGAGAATTAGGAATTCCGTGTATTGTCGGAACTGGCAGGGCTACAGAAATTCTAAAGGATCATCAAGAAATTACAGTTTCTTGTGCAGAAGGGGAAATAGGGAAGGTTTACAAAGGATTATTGCCGATAAAAACTCGCAAAATAGATTTAACAAATCTTAAAAAAACAAGAACAAAAATAATGATGAATATTGGCGTACCTTTGGAAGCATTCGCTTTGACTACAATTCCAAATGATGGCGTTGGTTTAGCCAGAGAAGAATTTATTATTGCTAATTCCATCAAAGTTCATCCAAAAGCATTATTAAAATATCCAAATTTAAAAGATAAACAAGCTAAAGAAAAAATAGCTGAAATTACAAAAGGCTATAAAGACAAATCAGAATTTTTTATTGATCAATTAGCTTGGGGTATGGGCAGGATTGCCGCTGCGTTTTATCCAAATGATGTTATTGTTAGAACTTCAGATTTTAAAACTAACGAATATGCATCATTGATTGGGGGCAGAGAATTTGAACCAAAAGAATCAAATCCAATGATCGGCTGGCGAGGCGCTTCTCGTTATTATGATGAAAAATACAAAGACGCTTTTATTATGGAATGTAAAGCTTTCAAAAAACTGCGTGAAGAAATGGGATTTACAAATGTTAAAATTATGATTCCATTTTGCAGAACTCCGGAAGAAGGAAAAAAAGTTTTAAGCATTATGAAAGAGCATGGACTGGAACGAGGCAAAGATAAATTAGAAGTTTATGTCATGGTTGAAATTCCATCTAATGTAATTTTGGCAGATCAATTTGCTAAAATTTTTGATGGCTTTTCAATTGGCACAAATGATTTAACTCAATTGGCACTTGGTGTTGATCGAGATTCAAGTATTGTTGCTCATGTATATGATGAAAGAAATGAAGCTGTCAAAACCTTGGTAAAACAAGCAATAGAAATTGCTCACAAGAATAAGATTAAGATTGGCATCTGTGGTGATGCGCCATCAACTTTTCCAGATTTTGCTCAATTTTTAATTGATAATAAGATTGATTCTTTATCATTATCGCCAGATGCAGTTTTTAAAACTACTCTGGAAATCCTGAAGAAAGAAAAATAATTGTCTTAAGTATCTTGTTTAGATTAAGTGAAAAAGCAAGTAAATTTTGTTTGTCTTGACTTAATTTAATCAATATATTACTATATCTGCATCAGTGTATCAGTTCCCGGAGCCAAGTGAGGCTCCATCACCAGGAGGAAAACAGATGACAGACACCACCGCCCCGACCGCCTTCGACTTCGAGCCCGCAACCAGCCAGACCGGCCGCAAGATGTTCACGGTGCTTCGCGTCGCCAAGAACATCAACCCGTCGGAAGAAGGTTCGGACGACAAGCCGAAGATCGTGCGACCCAGCCGCAGCCGGGTCATTCACACGCGGGGCAAGAAGCAGTAGCTTCAGCTCTAGATTAATTGTTTTTTTGTAAAACACACGTTCTTTTTGTATATTTAGTCCGATTCTTCGGGCTCTTTTTTTGCCTTTATCTTGCCTTTTCTCATATTGTAATTTATAATCTATTCTGACGAAGATTAAAATTTTGTTATTTAGTTATTTTTAATTTAGTTATTATCAATTTGGAGAGGTCGCATAGTGGCCTAGTGCGCACGCTTGGAAAGCGTGTTTACCTTATGGTAACGAGGGTTCAAATCCCTCCCTCTCCGAATTTAAAAATTACAATCTCTTGAATAATCAATCATTCTGGAGTAAAGTTAATACAGTCAGCAAGTAGATTTTGTTATTTTTTATTTAGTTATTTGAAATTAATATGGAGAGGTGCCTGAGCGGCCGAAAGGACTAGTCTTGAAAACTAGCGCAGCCTCACGGTTGCCGTGGGTTCGAATCCCACCCTCTCCGCCAATTTTCACTTTTTGTGAAATCGTAAGAAACAGCCTCGGCGCAAAGCGCCTCGGCATGGTATTTTTCCGCAATTTTGAAGGCATTTTTGAAATCCAAAACCAAAGTGCGGTCGGCAATGC